>JAPLPF010000101.1 GCA_026400325.1 Rhodobacterales bacterium | reverse complement strand
GGCCCCGTCCGGTAATCGGACTGGAATCGGATTGGGCGTGATCGGTTTGGAGCCAGCCGGTCCAGAGCCGGGCCGGGAAAGCGCAGCCATGTCGGCGGTCGCTCGCGGCATCAACCTTTTCCGGCTGCGCCGCAAGCGACGCGAATTGTCGCGGGCAGGCAAGGTTTTGCGCGCGATCCCTTGAAGACTCGGCGCAAGCGCGGTTCAGTGGGCGCCTGCGATGGGATTCAATGCGATGCGCTACTCTGGTCTCAAGGTCATCACCGAAGGACTTTTCGGCAATTCCGGCTGGAAACCGGCGTGGCGCGAGCCCGCGCCAAAGGCGGAGTATGATGCGATCATCATCGGCGGCGGCGGGCACGGGCTTGCGACGGCATTCTATCTGGCCAAGAACCACGGGTTGACCAACATCGCGGTGCTGGAAAAGGGACATCTTGGATCTGGCAACATCGGCCGGAACACGACCATCGTGCGGGCCAACTACTTCCTGCCGGGTAATTCCGAGTTCTACTCGCATTCGCTGAAGCTGTGGGAGGGGATGGAGGCCGAGCTCAACTACAACGTGATGCATTCGCAGCGCGGGCTGATCAACCTCTTCCACTCTGACGGGCAGCGCGATGCCTTCGTACGGCGCGGGAATGCGATGATAAATCAGGGGGATGATGCGATCCTCCTGGACCGCGAGGGGGTGCGTGAGCATCTGCCCTATCTCGACTTCGAGCAGACGCGGTTCCCGATCTATGGTGGTCTTCTGCATCCGCGGGGTGGCAGCGCCCGGCACGATGCGGTGGCCTGGGGCTATGCGCGCGGCGCCGATCAGCGGGGTGTGGACCTGATCCAGAACTGCGAAGTCACCGGGATCGACGTGGAGGGCGGGGTCGTGCGCGGCGTGCAGACCACGCGCGGGGCGATCCGGGCGAAGAAGGTGGGGATCATCGTGGCGGGGCGGTCGTCCCAGGTCGCGGCGATGGCCGGGATGCGGTTGCCGATTGAAAGCCACGTGTTGCAGGCCTTCGTGACCGAGGGGCTGAAGCCGGTCATCAACCATGTCGTCAGCTTCGGCATGGGGCACTTCTATATCAGCCAGTCGGACAAGGGCGGGTTGGTGTTTGGCGGGGACCTCGATTTCTACGCCTCCTATGCCTCACGCGGGAACCTGCCGATGGTCGAGCATGTGATGGAAGCGGGGATGACCCTGATGCCGATGATCGGGCGGGCAAAGGTGCTGCGGTCCTGGGGCGGGATCATGGACATGTCGCCGGACGGCTCGCCCATCATCGACAAGACGCATGTCGACGGGCTTTTCATCGACTGTGGCTGGAACTACGGGGGGTTCAAGGCGGTGCCTGCGTCCGGCTGGTGCATGGCGCATCTGATGGCGACCGGCGAGAGCCACGAGGTGGCGCGGAAGTTCCGGCTGGACCGCTTTGCGACGGGGCATCTTCTTGATGAAGAAGGCACCGGCAGCCAGCATAACCTGCATTGAGGGGCGGGATGTACCGATTGACGCTCTGCTCCTTCGTCGCGGCATCACTGGCAACGACACCAGTGGCTGCTGAAGTCTGCATAGGTCATGCAAAGTACGGCTTATCAAAGTTCAGGCCTGAATGCGCAGTGCAAGAGGCGTTCACAAAGGCCTTCGATGCGTCTGGCCGCCCTCGACCGAAAATGACTCAAGCGCCACCGCGAGTGGCTGTCGAAACTGAAGGGCAACGAGAAATAGTTTCAGTAACATACGAATACGAGCTGGCTTTGTTTGACAGCGCCTACTTTCGGGAACTTGGACGAAATGATGAGGAATTTTCGATGAGGGCTGACCTCTTCTCAGAGGTGCTTAGGAGCGAAATCTGCCAGGAAAAGTCGTGGCTTGAATTGGATCGGTCAGATGAACCTTTCCATTTCTTGGTCAAATTCCGGCTGAACGCAGGGGAAGATGTCAATGAGAGGTCGGGTTTCCCCAGAACAGTACTTGTTTCCTTCGACAACTGCGAGGCCAACTGATGCGCCTGACATGCCCCTTTTGCGGTGACCGGGACCGG
>JAPLPF010000032.1:21298-28409 GCA_026400325.1 Rhodobacterales bacterium | reverse complement strand
ATCTGCGACGCGATCTTCACCGCCTCGTCCGCGTCGGCGATCAGGCCCATGTGGCCGGGAACCGTGGACACGCCAGCCGCCTGCGCCAGCTTTTTGGAGGGGATCTTGTCACCCATCGCCTCGATCGCCGGGCTGGGCGGGCCGATGAAGACAACGCCGGCCGCTTCCAGTGCCGCCGCGAAGTTCATGTTTTCGCTAAGGAAACCATATCCGGGATGAACGGCCTCGGCCCCGGTTTCGCGGATTGCGGCCATGATCTTGTCGATCACGATATAGGACTGCGCAGCCGGGGATGGGCCGATGTGCACCGCCTCGTCCGCCATCTTCACATGCAGCGCATTGCGGTCGGCATCGGAATAGACGGCGACGGTCCTGATCCCCATCGTGCGCGCGGTCTTGATCACGCGGCAGGCAATCTCGCCCCGGTTGGCAATCAGGATCTTCTTGAACATGCGTGTCCCCCTTCAGGCGCAAGAATGCACAAGACCACCCGGGCGATCGGCCCGGGTGGTCTTGTGATCGGGTTGCAACCGCCAGAAGGCGGCCCGTTCTGTCAGTCGGTCAGTAGCCGGTGTTGCAAGGCGGCAATCCCAGTTCGATCCCGCAGGTGGCAAGACCGGCAAGGCTGCCAAGCGCGGCACCGGCCAGCATGTTTTCGTCCAGCGCATCGGCGATGAGGGCACCGCCAGCGGCACCGGCAAGCCCGCGCGACGCCGGGTCCTGCATGCAGCCGGCCAGGGATGTGGCAAGAAGGGCGACGAAGATGAGCGATTTGTGCATTTGAAACTGCCTCGGATGTTTGTTGTTATTGCGGCGAATTTTACAGCAATAACACGGGATTCAAAGCAGTTTTTGATGTTGCTCACGCCCTTGGCATTTTCCTGCCTGCGGCAAGAGGTCGGTCCGACCCGGGAAAGGTCGGACCGCAGACAAGGGGAAGGGGAACAGGAACAGGAACGCCTGGCACAGTCCGAAGTCCAGCACACCTTGCCGAACGCCGCCTGTGAACTCTGCCCCGAAGCCCCCGGTCTTGCAAACCTGCCGAAGGCGACTGTGGCGCCATGCGCAAAAGCTTGCCGGAAACGGGGGACGGTCGGCGGGTTCATGCCTGATCGTCCTCGTCATCCCAATCGTCACCGGTGATCTGCGCGGCATCCGGGGCGAAGACTTGCGGAAAGGCCGCCTGTGCCCGCTTTATGTCGATCCGCAGCAAGGCGTCATAGGACGACGGGTCGAACGGATCTTCGGCCGGCACGACTTCGCGCCCGAAAAGCCAGGACAGGCGGCCGGCATCCAGATTGCCACGCTCGAAGACATCCTCGCCGAAGCATTGCCAGAGCGCGGCCATGAAGGCCGCATCGGCAAGGCGGTCCACATGCTTTCGATCCTTGAAGCGTTCACGCCGGATCAGGCGGCTTGCCCCTTCCTTCAGGTTGGCGCGCCTGATGGTGAACTGGAAATCGCTGCCCGGCATCCGGCCGGGAAATCCGCGGTGCTTCAGCATACCGGTATCCTTCTGTCAGGGTGGCAGGCGGAACCGATAGCCCAATGCAGCAGCCCTGCCCAGTCCGGGCAGTTGCCATTCATGTTGTTTTTCAGGGAAGTAGGCCAACTTCCATCAGATCTTGACGGAGTGGCTTGCCGGGGTGCGGGCCGTGCCGACATTGGCCGGCAGGCCCGCGCCGGGAGATTACTTGTACTTGCCGGTAAACTCAGGCTCGACCGTGACCGGTTCGACCATGACTTCTTCTTTCTTGGCGCAAGCGGCGACGTTCGCTGCCATTGCCAGAACCAGAATGATGCGTCCGCTTTTCGACATCCTCTACTCCAAACGTTTTGTGGCACCTCGGTGTCAGCGACACCCGGTCCCGGTTTCATGAACAGCGCCAGGCCGCGCCGGACCATCGCGCCCTTGCCCGAATGAAGCGGGGTCGGACGGCCGTACCGGTCAAACAGCTTGACCAAAGGCGTAGCTACCTCAGCCTTTGCCATAGCGCCAGCAAGAACTATTCGGGACCGGGCCAGCATCAGAACGGCTCCCAGATGCAGGCACCGTCTTCGACGCGGTAGGTCTCAAAGAACTGCACCACCTCCGGGGAAGGTTGACCGAAGGGAACCACCTCGGCCGAGAGCGATATGATGATTTCGGACGGTTTGGGCACTGTCCCTTCGGTCCGTGGCAGCGCATAGCCGTCGCAAAGGGCCTGCATGTCGGCGACGGCTGCGTCGGTATCGTCGGACACCAGGCCCGGCGCAAGAAACCGGAACCGCGCTGCAGCCCCCGCGTTGCCCGGGATGTTGGTAATCACGTCGATCAAAGTGACTTCACGCCCGGACGGCACGTCGATCGAACCGGCAACCGGAGCCTCCTCCTGGCAGGCGGCCAGCAGGGCAGAGGCGCCAAGAACGAACAAAACACGGGCTTGGGGCAAGGTCATCATCAGGGTCAAAGCGGGATATTGTCGTGCTTTTTCCACGGATTGGCCAGCTTCTTGCTGCGCAAGGCAGCAAAGGCACGGGCCACGCGGCGGCGGGTGGAATGGGGCATGATCACCTCGTCGATAAAGCCCTTTTCCGCCGCCACAAAGGGGTTGGCGAAACGGTCCTCATAATCCTTGACCCGCTGGGCGATCTTGTCCGGATCCCCAAGCTCGCTGCGATACAGAATCTCGACCGCGCCTTTCGCGCCCATCACCGCAACTTCGGCGGTGGGCCAGGCGTAGTTGAAATCGCCGCGCAGATGCTTGGAGGACATGACCACATAGGCCCCGCCATAGGTCTTGCGGGTAAGGACGGTGACCTTGGGCACCGTCGCCTCGGCATAGGCGAACAGAAGCTTGGCCCCGTGCTTGATGACCCCGCCGTATTCCTGGCTTACACCCGGCAGGAACCCTGGCACGTCCACCAGGGTGAGGATCGGAATCTCGAAAGCGTCGCAGAACCGGACGAAGCGCGCGGCCTTGCGGCTGCTGTCGATGTCAAGGCAACCGGCCAGCACCATCGGCTGGTTCGCCACCACGCCGACAGATTGCCCCTCGATCCGGATGAAACCGGTGATGATGTTGCCGGCAAAATCGCGCTGTATTTCAAAGAAATCGCCCTCGTCGGCGATCTTCGCGATCAGCTCTTTCATGTCATAGGGCTGGTTCGGGTTGTCCGGCACCAGCGTATCCAGCGACATCTCCACCCGCGCGGGATCATCGAAGAAGGGTCGGACTGGTGCCTTCTCGCGGTTGTTGAGCGGCAGAAAGTCGATCAGCCGCCGGGTTTCGGCCAGTGCTTCGACATCATTCTCGAAAGCCCCGTCCGCCACGCTCGATTTGCGCGTGTGGGTTGTCGCCCCGCCCAGCTCCTCGGCCGTGACCTGTTCGTTGGTCACCGTCTTCACCACATCGGGGCCGGTGACGAACATATAGGACGAGTCCTTCACCATGAAGATGAAGTCGGTCATCGCCGGGCTGTAGACCGCGCCACCGGCGCAAGGCCCCATGATGAGGCTGATCTGCGGCACCACGCCAGAGGCCATGACATTGCGCTGGAAGACCTCGCCATAGGCCGCAAGCGACCCTACCCCTTCCTGTATCCGCGCCCCGCCAGAATCGTTGATCCCGATGACGGGTGCGCCGTTCTGGATTGCCATATCCATGATCTTGCAGATCTTCGCGCCATGGGTCTCGGAGACCGATCCGCCAAAGACCGTGAAATCCTGCGCAAAGACATAGACCATGCGTCCATTGACGGTGCCCCAGCCGGTGACCACGCCGTCCCCGGGCGGGCGTTCCTTTTCCATCCCGAAATCGGTGCAGCGATGGGCGACGAACATGTCGAATTCCTCGAACGAACCCTCGTCCAGAAGAAGCTCGATCCGTTCCCGCGCCGTCAGTTTGCCTTTGCCGTGCTGGGCCGCGACACGCTTTTCGCCGCCACCGGCCCGGGCAACTGTCCGGCGTGATTCCAGCTCTTGCAGAATGTCCTTCATGCGCCCCCCCCAGACCGGCCTTCAGGGCAATCTAGGGGAAGGCGTGTCTTGCGAGAAGCACGAAACAGAAAATTTGCAAATTTCTTCAAAGGACCCATCGTCAAATCGCAAAGTCGCGAAGCGCTGGTCGAAGACATGGCAAGGCGCTATGCATGTGTCTGCAATTGACCCTGGAAAAGCCATGCCGAACCTGCCCGTACCCATTGTCACCATCGGCCTTTTGCTGGCCTCGAACGTCTTCATGACCTTCGCCTGGTATGGCCACCTGAAATACAAGGAGACCGCGCTGATCACCGTGATCCTGATCAGCTGGGGCATCGCCTTCTTCGAATACTGCCTGATGGTCCCTGCCAACCGCATCGGCTACGGGCATTTCTCGGCAGCCGAACTGAAAACCATTCAGGAGGTGATAACCCTGTCGGTTTTCGCCGTTTTTTCCGTGTTTTATCTGAAAGAGCCGCTGCTGTGGAACCACCTTGTCGGTTTTGCTTTCATCGCGGCAGGGGCGTTCTTCATCTTTCACAAGTGGGCGTGATCGCCCACTTTTCCGCAGCCCTGACTGTGCATGGAAACGGTGGACAAGGCGGGGGCAAGGGCGTAGCCCGGCACTATGCAAGAGCCGCGCTTCCTTGACCGCACCAGCCCGCCGAAGATCGTCACGCTGATCCTTCTGGCCGGGCTGTCGGCGCTGACGATGAACATCTTCCTGCCGTCCCTGCCCGGAATGGCCGTCTATTTCGGCGTGCCTTACGGTCTGATGCAGCAGTCGGTGGCGCTTTATCTTGGCCTTTCGGCCCTGTTGCAGATCTTTATCGGCCCGATCTCGGACCGCTACGGGCGGCGCAAGGTACTGCTCTGGTCGCTGGTCATTTTCCTCATGGCCACGGTCGGCACGCTTCTGGCCCCGAATGCCACGGTCTTTCTGATCTTCCGCATGGCGCAGGCGGTCATTGCCTCGGGCATGGTGCTAAGCCGTGCTGTGGTGCGCGACATGGTGGCCGACGCTCAGGCCGCCAGCATGATCGGCTATGTCACCATGGGCATGAGCCTGGTGCCCATGATCGGCCCGGTGATCGGCGGGGTCCTGGATGATGCCTTTGGCTGGCATGCGAACTTTGCGCTGCTATTGGTCCTTGGCGTGGCGGTGCTGGCGCTGGTCTGGGCCGATCTTGGGGAAACCGCGACGTTGCGGCGCGTCGGCCTGATGGATCAGGTGCGGACATATCCGGGCTTGCTGCGCTCGCGCCGGTTCTGGGGCTATACGCTGGCCGCCGCCTTCGCCTCGGGCTGTTTCTTCGCCTTTCTGGGCGGCGCGCCCTATGTTGGCGACAAGATTTTCGGGCTCAGTTCGACCCATGTTGGCGTGCTTTTCGCCCTGACCGCGATCGGCTATGCGGCGGGGAATTTCCTTGCCGGGCGGTTTTCCGTGCGTTTCGGCATGAACCGAATGATCCTGATCGGCACGGTCGTCACGACCTTTGGGCTGATTGTTTTGGCCCTGCTGACTGTCGCGGGGCTGTCGGGTCCGGTGGTGTTCTTCGGGCTTACGGTGTTCATGGGGCTTGGCAACGGCATCTGCCTGCCCAATGCCAACGCAGGGATACTGTCGGTCCGCCCCGAGCTTGCGGGCACAGCCTCGGGTCTTGGGGGTGCCATCCTGATCGGCGGAGGGGCCGCATTGGCGGCACTGGCAGGGGTTCTGCTTGGGCCGGGGGCAACCGAGATGCCGCTGATCCTTCTGATGCTCGCGTCGTCGGTGGCATCCGTCATCGCGATCCTGTTCGTCATCCGCCGCGCCCGCCAGATCGGTGCCGCATAGATCGGCGCTTGACGCCTCCGCTTTGCAAAGTCACGCTTTGCTTTGCAAAGGGGGCGGAACATGGCCACGCAAAAGCTTTACGCCGGCGTCAAGCTGCGCGAGATCCGGGGGCGTCTGGGCCTGACGCAAAAGGTCTTTGCCGAAAAACTGTCGGTCTCCCTGCCCTATCTGAACCAGATGGAGAACAACCACCGGCCGGTGTCGGCCGCCGTGGTACTGGCCTTGGCGCAGGAATTCGGTCTGGACGTGACCGAACTGACCGTCGGGGAAAGCGAACGCCTAGTCACCGACATGCGCGAGGCGCTTGCCGATCCGGTCTTCACCTCGGCCACCCCGGCGGTGGCAGACCTGCGCCTTGCGGCATCGAACGCCCCGGCGCTGGCCCGCGCATTCCTGAACCTGCACCGCGCCTATCGGCAGACCCACGAACGGCTTGCCTCGCTGGATGAGGCGCTGGGACGCGAAGATGCCACGCTTCGCCCCTCAGCCTGGGAGGAAGTTCGGGACTTCTTTCACTATTGCGACAATTACCTTGATGCCATCGACCGCGCTGCTGAGCATTTTGCCACCACAACCAATGGAAAATCTGTCGAAGTCCTGGCACAGGATGTGTTGCGACGTGCGGGTATAAGCTTGCACTATTCAAGCACTGCCCCCTTGCGCCAGTATGACCCCGCCGCACGGCGCCTGGACATATCGGCCCGCGCCTCGGGCCCGTCGCAACTGTTCCAGCTTTTGCACCAGATCGCGCTTCTGACGCAGAATGACCTGCTGGAGGCGACGCTGGATCTTGCCCGCTTTTCCACCGACGAGGCGCGTGACATCGCCAAGATCGGGCTGGCGAACTATTTCGCCGGGGCTGCACTTTTGCCCTACCGTGCCTTCCTGACAGCGGCGCAAGAGGTGCGACATGACCTGGAGCGGCTGGCCGATATCTTCGGTGCCTCGATCGAGCAGGTCGGCCACCGGCTGTCGACGCTGCAACGGCCGGGGGCCAAGGGAATCCCGTTCTTCTTTGTCCGGGTGGATCAGGCGGGGACGATCACCAAGCGCCATTCTTCCACCCGGCTGCAATTCGCCCGCTTCGGCGGCGCCTGCCCCTTGTGGAATGTCCACCAGGCCTTTGAAACTCCTGGACAGTTTCTGCGCCAACTGGCCGAGACGCCGGATGGCGTGCGCTATCTGTGTCTGGCGCGGGACGTATCGAAACCTGCCGGGGCCTTCCTTGCCCCGGTCCGCCGCCATGCCATCGGACTTGGCTGCGAAGTCCAGCATGCCCCACACCTTGTCTATTCGGACGGGCTTGACCTGAA
>JAPLPF010000032.1:1120-21286 GCA_026400325.1 Rhodobacterales bacterium | reverse complement strand
TCGAGCCCATCGGAATTTCCTGCCGGATCTGCGAACGGGTGAACTGTCACCAGCGGTCCGTCCCGCCACTTGAGGGCCGGTTGAGGATCAACCCCAACGCCCGGGATGTCCTGCCCTACGAGATCGGCGGTTAAGCCCGCAAGGCTGCGGCGATCTGATCCTTCAGGCGCGCGCGCTGCTTGCGCAACACCTCTTCCTCCGCCTGGGTCATCAGGTCGTGCCGGGTCTCGGCCCGATGAACCTTGTCGTTGACCGTGTCGTAGTCAGCCAGCAGCCGCGCGAAATGCGCGTCCGATGTCTTCAGTGCCGTGATCTTCTTTGCGTCAGCAGGAAATTCATCGTGCAGGGTATGCGGGGTGTTCGACATCGGCCTCTCCCTTGACTGGCCGGCACACTGTGGCAGCCCCCGACACCCCGCACTTTGATGCGGATCAAGTCTGCGATGCGGCGTGCCCCGGTTTCTGGTCTTGCCAGAAGGGGGTAAGCGGCAAGACCTTTACCGCTGTGCCGTGCGCCAGTTCGGGTTGATCCAGGGTTCAAGGTTCGACGCGGGAAGTGGCGCGCGGCCAAGGATGTGGTCCGCCGCCTTTTCACCCACCATGATCGACGGCGCGTTGAGGTTGCCGTTTGTGACCTGCGGGAAGATCGAACTGTCTGCCACCCGCAAACCTTCCACCCCGATCACCCGGGCCTCGGGGTCAACCACGGCCATCGGATCGCTGGCCCGGCCCATCCGTGCAGTTCCGCAAGGGTGATAGGCACTTTCGGCGTGTTGGCGAATGAAAGCGTCAATCTCGGCATCGGTCTGCACCGCTTCGCCGGGCTGAATCTCGTGCTTCACATGGGGCTGCATTGCCGCCTGTCCGAAAACCTCGCGCGTGAGGCGGATGCAAGAGCGGAATTCGTCCCAGTCGTCGGGATGCGACATGTAATTGAAGCGGATCACCGGCGCGTCGCCGGGATTGCCCGACCGCAGTGTGACCGATCCCCGCGACTTTGATCGCATCGGGCCGACATGGGCCTGAAAGCCGTGCCCAGCGGCCACGCCCTTGCCGTCGTAGCGCACGGCGATGGGCAGGAAATGGTACTGGATGTCGGGATATTCGATACCCGCTTTCGACCGGATAAAGGCGCAAGCCTCGAACTGGTTTGACGCGCCAAGGCCTTTTCCGGTCAAAAGCCACTGTGCGCCGACCCAGGCCTTGCCTGGCAGATTCCAGTATTTGTAAAGGGTTATCGGCTGCTTGGCCGCAAACTGCATGTAGATTTCAAGATGGTCCTGCAGGTTTGCGCCCACACCCTTTCGGTCGGCGACTACCGCGATGCCGTGCTCACGCAAGTGATCAGCCGGACCGATCCCCGACAGCATCAAAAGCTTGGGCGAGTTGATCGAGGACGCTGCCAGGATCACTTCACGCCCGGCCCGGATGACCTGCACCTGGCCGTTGGCCTCGATCTCGACCCCGACGGCGCGGGTGCCTTCCAGCACCACCCGGCGCGCAAAACCACGCACGACCTGAACATTTCCACCCGCCATCGCGGGCTTGAGATAGGCATTCGCCGCCGACCAGCGCCGGCCCTTCCAGATTGTCGCCTCGAAGGGGCCAAAACCTTCCTGCCGCTGGCCGTTGTAATCCGACGTGACCGGATAGCCGGCCTGTTCGCCCGCCTTGATGAAGGCATCGAACAGCGGGTTCGACCGCGGTCCTCGGGTGATGTGCAGCGGTCCGGCGGTTCCCCGGAACTCGGGCCCCGACCCGCCATGCGACGCCTCCATCCGCTTGAAATACGGGAGAACATCGGCATAGGACCAGCCATCGGCCCCCATGGCGGCCCAAGTGTCGAAGTCGCGCGCGTGGCCGCGCACATAGACCATGCCGTTGATCGAGGATGACCCACCGATGACCTTGCCGCGCGGGGTGGCCAGGCGGCGTCCGTCCAGGTGCGGTTCGGGCTCGGTGGAAAAGCCCCAGTCGTAAAGGCCCATGTTCATCGGATAGCTTAACGCGCCGGGCATCTGGATGAAGGGACCAGCATCAGACCCGCCATGTTCGATTACGGTAACCCGCCTACCGGCTTCGGCCAGACGATAGGCCATCGCGCAGCCCGCAGACCCCGCACCCACGATCACATAGTCGGCGTGCATCTCAGTTTCCCCTCTGCAGTTCGGCTTCAAGATGCCGCAGCGCAATGTCTGCCGCCGCAGTCCCGTCAGGCAGGCCAGATTTCAGCACTTCGCGCAGGTAAAGCCCGTCAATCAGCGCCCCGAGCGATTCGGCGATTTCGTCCGACCGGCGCCCGGCAAGCGGCCGCAAGGCCGACACAAGGTTCGACCGCAGCCGCCCCTGGTAGATCGCCAGCAGCCGTTTTGCCTGTGGCACCGATTGCGCCAGAACCCAGAACGTCAGCCAGGCACCAACCGCTTCGCGACGAAAGTTGCCGGGGCTGAAGCTTGCGCGCAGTATGGCACGAATCCGCCCCTCTGGCCCCTCTGCCGCAGCCAGAGCACCGCGCACTTCGGCCCCATAAAGCGTCATGACATGGCGCATCGCGGCCAGAAACATGTCTTCCTTGGACCCGAAATAGTGGTGCGCCAGCGCGCTGGACATGCCCGCGCGCCTGGCGATCTGGCTGACGGTCACGTCCAGGGACCCCGTGCGCCCGATTTCGACAATCGCGGCTTTGACAAGGGCTTCCTTGCGGATAGGCTCCATTCCAAGCTTCGGCATCGGCGCGGTCCCATGAAAACGCTTGCCAAACCGTATCAGCACGAAGTTTATTGACTCGTCAATCAACAAAAAACTGCAGGGAGTAACCATGACACTTCGTTCCGCGCTTCTGTCCACTGCCGTGACCTTCGCCCTTGCGGGGTCGGCCTTCGCAGAGGGCTGCGACACGGTGATATTCTCGGATGTTGGTTGGACCGACATCACTGCCACCACCGCTGCAACCACGCTGATCCTTGAAGCCCTGGGCTATAAGACCGAGACTTCGGTCCTGTCCGTTCCGGTTACCTATGCCGGCCTTGCCGGTGGCGACATCGACGTGTTCCTTGGCAACTGGATGCCGACGATGGAAGCCGACATTGCCGCCTATCGCGACGCGGGCACTGTCGAGACGGTCCGTACCAACCTTGAGGGTGCCAAGTACACGCTGGCCACGAATGAGGCCGGGGCCGCGCTGGGGATCACCGACTTCGCCGCCATCGCCGCGCAGAAGGACGCGCTGGAAGGCCAGATCTACGGGATCGAACCCGGCAACGACGGCAACCGCCTGATCATCGATATGATCGCGACCGGTCCTTTCGGCCTTGACGGGTTCGAGGTGGTCGAAAGCTCGGAACAGGGGATGCTGGCCGAAGTGAAGAAGGCCTCCGAAGACGGCCGCCCGATCGTGTTCCTGGGCTGGGAACCGCATCCGATGAACGCCAACTTCAAGATGACCTACCTGACCGGGGGCGATGACTACTTTGGCCCGAACTTTGGCGGGGCCACGGTCGCCACCAACGTTCGGGCGGGGTATGTGGCAGAGTGCCCGAACACCGGCAAGCTGCTCCAGAACCTCGTCTTCTCGCTGCCGATGGAGAACGAGATCATGGGCGCGATCCTGAACGACGGTGCCGATCCGGCCGATGCGGCCAAAGCCTGGCTTGAGGCCAATCCCACCACCTGGGAGCCGTGGCTGGACGGTGTCACCACCAGGGACGGCGGCGATGCCAAGGCCGCCGTGGCGGCGGCGCTGCAGTAACGGAATGGCCCCGGTGCAAACCGGGGCCCTCTTTTCAATGCGGGGGGCGGAATGGACTGGCTGACCGACTACAAGATCCCCGTCGGCAAGACCGCCAAGGCGATCTTTGATTGGATGAACGAAAATCTCGGCGGGGTCTTCGACGCAATTTCCGATGGTCTCGAAGCGATGATCGACGGAATCCTGTGGCTGTTGCAGACACCACATCCCTTTGTCATCATTGCGATCTTCGTGGCTCTGACCTGGGTCTTGCAAAAGAACTGGAAGGTCTGCCTTGGTGTGGTGATCGGGTTTCTCTTCATCCTCAACCAGGGCTACTGGGAGGAAACAACCGAAAGCCTGACCCTGATCCTGTCGGCCTGCGTCGTCTGCATGGGGCTTGGCGTTCCCATCGGCATCGCCGCCGCGCACAGGCCCAAGCTTTACCGTGCGATGGTGCCGGTCCTTGACCTGATGCAGACCTTGCCCACCTTCGTCTACCTGATCCCGGCCATCGTGTTCTTCGGCCTTGGCATGGTGCCGGGCCTGATCGCCACGGTGATCTTTGTCCTGCCGGCGCCGATCCGCCTGACCCACCTTGGCGTATCGTCCACCCCGCAAGCTCTGCTTGAAGCGGCCACCGCCTTTGGCGCCACGCCGAAACAGCGGCTGTGGAAGGTGGAACTGCCCTATGCCTTTCCGCAGATCATGGCGGGGTTGAACCAGACCATCATGCTGTCACTGTCGATGGTGGTGATCGCGGCCCTTGTCGGCGCGAACGGCCTTGGCGTGCCGGTCGTTCGGGCGCTGAACTCGGTCAACACGGCGCTGGGGTTCGAATCCGGCTTCATCATCGTGGTGGTGGCCATCCTTCTGGACCGCATGCTGAGGGTTTCCCGATGACCGACACCGCGACAGACCCTGCGACCGATACCCCCGCCGTCATCTTCGACCGCGTCTCGATCGTCTTCGGCGACCACCCCGACCGCGCCCTGCCACTGATGGACAAGGGGCAAAGCCGGTCCGAGATCCAGACCTCCACCGGCCAGATCCTTGGCGTGCATGACTGTTCCCTGACCGTGGCCAAGGGCGAGATTCTGGTGCTGATGGGCCTTTCCGGGTCTGGCAAGTCCACGCTTCTGCGGGCGGTGAACGGGCTGAACCCGGTTGTGCGCGGGTCGGTCACCATCAACGACGGGGACTGGTCGTCGAATGTCACGAAATGCTCGCCCGGCGATCTGTTGCGCGTCCGGCGGGAATGCATCGCCATGGTGTTCCAGCAGTTTGGCCTTCTTCCCTGGCGTACGGTGCGCGAAAATGTCGGCCTTGGGCTGGAACTTGCAGGGCAGTCCCCGGAACAGCGCAAGGCCAAGGTCGATGAGCAACTGGAACTGGTCAACCTTACGCAATGGGCCGAACGGAAGGTCGGCGACCTTTCCGGCGGGATGCAGCAGCGTGTGGGTCTGGCCCGCGCCTTTGTCACCGATGCGCCGATCCTGTTGATGGACGAGCCGTTTTCGGCGCTTGACCCGCTGATCCGCTCAAAGCTGCAGGACGAGCTTCTGGACCTGCAAAGGAAGCTCAAGCGCACGATCATCTTTGTCAGCCACGACCTGGACGAGGCCTTCAAGATCGGCAACCGCATCGCGTTGATGGAGGGCGGGCGCATCGTGCAATGCGGCACCGCGCGCGAAATCATCGCCAACCCGATCAGCGATTACGTCGCCGATTTCGTCGCCCACATGAACCCGCTGTCGGTGCTGACCGCCCGCGACGTGATGGAGCCGGGCGAGAATCAGGCCGCCCGCAAGCTGGACGCCGAAACCCCGGTAAAGGACGTGATGGCGATGATGTCGGGCGGCGTGACCGAGATGATGGTGCAGGAAAACGGCCGGAACCTGGGCCTGATCCGCACCGCCGGGCTGATGGCGAAACTTCTGAACCCACGCGGCAGCTGAAAGCAGAGGCAGTCGGAATTCTCAAAGAATCCGGGCAAATTTCTTCGAGGAAATCTGCGCCCTCAGACGACCGGGGCTTTCTTCGGCGCGGCCTTGTTGGCTGGAGTTTTCTTCGCCGAAGCTTTCTTTGCCGGGGCCTTTTTCGCTGCCGGTTTGGCGGCAACTTTCCGCGCTGCGGGTTTCTTGCCGCCCTTCCCCGCCTTTTCGGCCAGAAGCGCAAGCGCTTCGTCCAGCGTCACGGCCTCGGGTTCCACGCCCTTGGGCAGGGTCGCGTTGACCTTTGCCCATTTGATGTAGGGCCCGTATTTCCCCGGCATCACCTGGATTTCACCGCCGCTCGGGTGATCGCCCAATGACCGCAACGGACCAGCCGGAGCCGAGCCGCCCCGCCGTCCCGCGGCCTTTTGCGCCAGCACTTCCATGGCGCGGTTCATGCCGATGGTGAAGACCTCTTCGACATCGGGAATATTGGCATAGGTCGTGCCATGCTTTACGTAAGGCCCGAAGCGGCCGATCGCCGCCTCCACCGGGTCACCGGTTTCAGGATGCGGGCCGATGGTGCGCGGCAGGGACAGAAGGTCCAGCGCGCGCTCCAGCGTCAGGGTGTCGGGGGCCCAGCCTTTCGGCAGGCTGGCGCGGTCGGGTTTGGGCTGCGCTTCGGTCGCCTCGCCGCGCTGGACGTAAGGCCCGAAGCGTCCCGACCGCAGGCTGATCGGGTTGCCTTCGGCGTCTTCGCCCAGCACCTTGCCGTCAACCCCGCCGTCTTCACCGCCCGAGATCGGTCGGGTGTACCGGCACTCGGGGTAATTGCCGCAGCCGATGAATGCACCGCCTGACCGCGAGGTTTTCAGATGCAGGCGTCCGGTGCCGCAGACCTGGCACTGCCGGGGATCGGCACCGTCTTCGCGCAAGGGGTAAAGGTGGGGGGCTAGAAAGTCGTCGATCCGGGTCAGAACCTCACCGATCCGCAGATCGGCCGTTTCGGCCACAGCAGCGCTGAAGTCGCGCCAGAAGCGCGCCAGCACATCCTTGTAGTCGCGGTCGCCGGCGGAGACGTCGTCAAGCTCGGCCTCAAGGTCGGCTGTGAAATCATACTCGACATAGCGGTGAAAGAAGTTCGACAGGAAGGCCGTGACCAGCCGACCCTTGTCTTCTGGGAAAAGTCGGTTCTTGTCCTTTCGGACGTAGTCCCGGTCAACGATCGTGGTCAGGATCGACGCATAGGTCGAGGGCCGTCCGATCCCCAGTTCTTCCATCCGCTTCACCAGCGTCGCCTCGGTATAGCGCGGCGGAGGTTGGGTGAAATGCTGGTCCGGAGTCACGGCGGCCTTGTCGACGCCCTCACCCTGCATGACCTGCGGGAGGCGGCCTTCGTCTTCATCTTCGTCGTCACGACCCTGGTCGTAGACCTTGAGATAGCCGTCAAACAGCACCACCTGCCCGTTCGCCCGGAACGCCACCTGCCCGTCGGGTGAAGCAAGATCGACCGCAGTCCGTTCCAGCCGCGCCGCCGCCATCTGGCTGGCGATGGTGCGCTTCCAGATCAGGTCGTAAAGCTTGCGCTGGTCATCCTCGACGCGGATCTTCTCTGGTCCCAGCCCCATGTCGGTCGGGCGGATGCATTCATGCGCTTCCTGCGCGTTCTTGGCCTTGTTCTTGTACATCCTCGGGCTGTCGGGGACGTAAGACTTGCCGAAGCGCTTCTCGATCTCGCCGCGCGTGGCCATCACGGCTTCGGGCGCCATGTCGATGCCGTCGGTCCGCATGTAAGTGATGTGCCCCGCTTCATAAAGCCGCTGAGCGGCGTTCATGCATTGCTTGGCACCCATGCCGTATTTGCGGCTGGCCTCTTGCTGCAGGGTCGAGGTCATGAAGGGTGGCCAGGGGTTTCGGGTGGCGGGCTTGGACTCAACTGCCGAAACCAAGAATGTTCGGGAAGCGCAAGCTGACACCGCCAATTCAGCAGCAGTCGCGGTCGGAATGTCGAATTTCTGCAGTTTCTTGCCACCCAGCGTGACAAGGCCAGCCTCGAATTCCTGCCCTCTCGGAGTGCGGAACATCGCCTTTACGGTCCAGTATTCCTGCGCCCTGAACGCCTCGATCTCCATCTCGCGCTCGACGATCAGGCGCAGGCAGACCGACTGCACCCGGCCCGCGGACTTGGCACCAGGCAGCTTGCGCCAAAGAACCGGCGACAGGGTGAAGCCGACCAGATAGTCCAGCGCGCGGCGCGCGAGATAGGCATCGACCAGGGGCTGATCGATCTCGCGCGGTTCCTTCATCGCCTTGGTCACCGCATCCTTGGTGATGGCGTTGAAGGTGACGCGGGAAACCTTCTTGCCCTTCTTCAGGCTGGAGGCCAGCGCCTGTTGCAGGTGCCAGCTGATCGCCTCACCCTCACGGTCGGGGTCGGTGGCCAGGATCAGCGTGTCATCGGTTTTGAGGGCGTCGGTGATCGCCTTGATGTGCTTGCGGCTTTCGGGGGCCACCTCCCACAACATGCCGAACCCATTCTCGGTATCGACCGACCCATCCTTGGCCGGCAGGTCACGCACATGGCCGTAAGACGCGAGAACGACGAAATCCGGGCCAAGATACTTGTTGATCGTCTTGGCCTTGGCGGGGGATTCGACAACAACGACTGGCATGACTTCCCCAAACTTTCCGGCCCACGAATGGCGCGGCAACATGTGGGCGAAGGCGGTCCGTTGTCAACCGGCAGGCGCCAAGCGGGCCGATCCCGGTCAATCGACCCTTGCCAGCAGGCCGCCGGGCTGGCGGGCGATCCTGCCATCAAGTTCCAGCGTCAGGAGTTCGGGGGCAAGTTCTGCCGGGCTGACCTTGAGGTCGCGAAGAAGCTGGTCTTCGGCCAGGGGACTTGGGCCCAGGCGCGAAAGAATCATGTTGTGCAGAAGTGCCACTTCCTTGATGGGGCGCTGCGGTGCGGCCGGGCCTGGCAGGGTGGGCAGCGAGACGTCAACCTCGGGACGCGCAACGGCGACCGAACCAAGCGCTTCCAGCACGTCAGACGTGCCGCGAACCAGCAGGGCACCGTCGCGGATCAGCATGTTGCATCCCGAAGCGCGGGCGTCGAATGGATGACCCGGAACAGCCATTACCTCACGCCCCTGATCAAGCGCCGACCGCGCGGTGATCAGCCTGCCGGATTTCGCCGCCGCTTCGACCACGATAACCGCCCGCGACAGCCCCGACACGATCCGGTTGCGCAAGGGAAAATGCCGTGCTTGCGGTTCAAGTCCCGGCGGATGCTCGCTTATCCGGCAACCCCGTTCGGCAATGGCCCGGGCCAGCGCCGTGTTTTCCGGCGGGTAGATCACGTCCACGCCACCCGCCATGACCGCGATCGTCCGACCTTCGCCCGCTTCCAGAGCGGCTTCGTGCGCTGCAGCGTCGATCCCGCGCGCCAGGCCCGAGACGATGCAGAACCCGGCCTCGGCAAGTCCAATGCCCAGCCGTCGCGCCATCCGCACCCCAAGCGAGGACGCGTTTCGCGCGCCCACCATCGCCACCGCCGGCTGGTTCAGCAAAGCGGCATTCCCCAGCACCCAGAGGATCGGCGGGGCATCGGGCAGATCGCTGAGCGCGGCAGGATAATCCGCCTCGCCATGCACCAAGAGCCGGGCCCCAAGGGCTTGGCCCTGCGCCATCTCGATCTGGGCCACGCCGACCGGGCAGACCTCATACCCCTCGACCCCGGCGGCACGGGCGATACCCGGCAAGGCCGCAAGGGCCGCCCCTCCAGACCCGTGTTCGGCCACCAGCCGATGATAGGTTACAGCACCCACCCGACGCGATCGCAAAAGGCGCAGCCGGTCAATCCGGTCATCCCGGATCACCGACATGTTGGATTTCAGGATCTGCCCGTCCGCCATGGGGAACCTCGCATTGGTTGCTCCTGCGACCTTGCGCCCGTCACAGTTAACGAATCCTGAACAAGAGAGATTCTTCCTGGTGTTCGTGTCGGGTACCCGCCTTTGTTCCACACGCCCAACCTTCACGACGGCGCAAGATCAAGAAGGATTGAACCCGGCTTGATTATTTGATCAAATGCGAGCAATCAGGATCGCCGTCCCTGAGTCTCCGGCCTTGGTCCTTGGCCCGGGTCTCGAGATCGGGTCCGAGGATCGGGTCGCAAAGGGAGCCATGCCATGTTGAACGCCGAAGTTGCCAAGCGCCGGGACGACGCCATCTCGCGCGGGGTCGGGATGATGACGCAGATCTATGCGGATCGGGCGCTCAACTCGGAAGTCTGGGACATCGAGGGCAACCGCTATATCGACTTCGCCGCCGGGATCGCGGTGGTGAACACCGGGCACTGCCACCCCAAGGTCATGGCAGCAGTGGCCAACCAGATGACGAAGTTCACCCACACCTGCCACCAGGTGATGCCCTATGAAAACTACATCCGGCTGGCCGAGCGTCTGAACGACAAGGTTCCCGGCGATTTCAAGAAAAAGACCATCTTTGTCACCACAGGCGCCGAGGCCTGCGAAAACGCCGTCAAGATCGCCCGCATCGCCACCGGGCGGAATGCCGTGATCGCCTTTGGCGGCGGGTTCCACGGCCGGACCTTCATGGGCATGGCGCTGACCGGAAAGGTCGAACCCTACAAGAAAGGCTTCGGCACGATGATGCCGGACGTTTACCACGTCCCCTTCCCGATGGACCCGCATGGCGTGTCGACCAAGGACGCGATGGCCGGGATGGAAAAGCTGTTCAAGGCCGATCTCGATCCTGCCCGCGTGGCGGCGATCATCTTTGAGCCCGTGCAGGGTGAAGGCGGGTTCTACCCGGCCCCGACCGATCTGGTCCGCGCGATCCGGAGCTTGTGCGACAAGCACGGCATCGTGATGATCGCCGACGAGGTGCAGACCGGCTTTGCCCGCACCGGTGCCCTTTTCGCGATGGAAGCGCATGGCGTTGCCGCCGACCTGACCACCATGGCCAAGGGCCTTGCGGGTGGCCTGCCGCTTGCTGCCGTCACGGGTCGCGCCGACCTGATGGACGCCGCCAACCCCGGCGGCCTGGGTGGCACTTACGCCGGCAACCCCCTGGGCATCGCGGCCGCCAATGCGGTTCTGGACGTGATCGAGGAAGAAGGCCTCTGCGCCCGCGCCAATGAGCTTGGCAGCCGGCTGAAGCAGCGCCTTGAGGCGATTCGCGCCACCGCGCCCGAGATCATCGACATTCGCGGACCCGGCTTCATGGTCGCCGTGGAATTTGCCAACCCATCCACCAGGGAACCTGATGCAGGCTTCACTAGCCGGGTGCGACTGGAGGCGCAAAAGCGCGGGCTGATCCTGCTGACCTGCGGGGTCTACGGCAACGTGGTGCGGTTCCTGGCCCCGATCACGATCCCGGACGCCCATTTCGCCGAAGCGATGGACATCCTCGAAGCCTCGGTCGCAGCGGCAAGACAAGGCTGAAGGAAGGCGGCTGCCCGCCAACAGCTCGCGGGTGCGACAGGCATCGGCGCGTCGCCCGCCGCTGCGCGGGCCGCGGGCCGCGGGGCGGGTGCAACGTTTCGCGCCCGTTCCGGGACCGGACGATTGCCGTCAAGTCCAGACAAGGCCATCACACGGGACGCGACTCATCGGCGGATTGGCAGCTGTCCTGAATTTTCCGCTGGAACTTGCAGCAACTGCCTGCACTAATGGCACCATTCTTAACCCTGGAGATCACGATGTCGAAGATCCTGTTTGTCCTGCCAGTAATGGCCCTGGCTTTGTCGGCCTGCACGCCGGCCCAACAGACTGCCGGTGGCGCCGCAACTGGTGCTCTGGTCGGTGCAGCGGTTTCATCCGGAAATGACCGCGCCAAGGGTGCCATCGTCGGCGCGATCGTCGGGGGCGCCGCGGCGTCGCTGCTTGGACAGACCAGCACGCCCGGTCAGTGCCGCTTCCGCGATGCGAACGGCCAGGAATTCATCGCCGCCTGCCCGTAAGACGCAGCGCTGAAAGCCGAACCCGATTGAACATGACCTGCCGCCGCCTTATGCAGGGTGGGCGGCAGGTGCGCTTTACCCGCGTCGGTGACGCGGGGTTGCAGCAAAGGGAAGGCGCCCCTAGAACGTCTGCATGTTGCTTGCAGGCCGCCCATGACGTCAAAGTCTTCAGGTAGTGATCTGGCTTCCGGTATTGATCTGGCTGCCGTCACGTTGACCCTTGGTGGCAATCAAGTGATCACGGACCTGACCTTGCGGCTCACCGAACACCGGATCGGCATTCTTGGGCGAAACGGATCGGGCAAGACCACGCTTCTGCGGTTGATCGCCGGTCTGGTTGCACCGGACAAAGGGGCGGTTCGCGTCGACGGTTTCGATCCCTTCACCGACCGCAGGGCAGCGATTTCGGCGCTGGGAATCCTTTTCCAGAATCCGGACCACCAGATTCTTTTCCCGACGGTCGAGGAAGAGCTGGCCTTTGGTCTGACACAGCAGGGCATCTTGCAGGCCGAGGCTTTGGGTCAGGCGCACCGCGCGCTTGAAGCCGAGGGCCGCTCACATTGGGCAAGGGCTCCGATTTCGTCGCTAAGCCAGGGACAAAGGCACTATCTTTGCCTCCTGGCAGTGCTACTCATGAAGCCCGGAACTATCCTTCTGGACGAACCGCTTGCCGGACTCGACCTGCCCACGCAAGCCCGCCTGACCCGTCGCTTCGCCACCTTGCCGCAGCGAACTGTCACGATCACCCATGACCCGGAAACCCTTGCCGCAACCGACCGGGTGCTTTGGCTGGAGCAGGGCCGGATCGCGGCGGATGGGCCGCCGCACAAGATCGTCCCCCTCTTTGTCGACGCCATGTCGCGAATCGGAGAGCGAGATGCTGACGCTGACCTCGCCGGTTGAAATCTGGGCGCATCGCTTGCCGGCAGGACTGAAGTTGGCCGCGATCGCGCTGGCGACCACCGTGCTTTTTGCCTTGCAGGCCCCGGTCCTGCTGGCACTGGCCGCTGCCGCGACAGTCGGGCTTTACGCCACCGGGGGCGCGCGTTTCCTTTGGGCTGGGGTGCGTCTTGTCTGGCCGCTCTGGCCCTTTGTCCTGATCGTTGGCCTTTGGCACCTCTGGACCTCGGATATTTCTGCCGGAACCAGTGTCATACTGCGGATGCTGACAGCCGTGGCACTTGCCAATTTCGTCACCATGACCACCCGGCTTTCCGACATGATAGAAGTGATCCAGTGGCTTGCCCAACCCCTTGCAATCTTTGGCCTCTCGCCCAGAAAGATTGCCCTTGCGGTTGCGCTGGCCATCCGCTTCATCCCGGTGATGCTGGACCGGCTTGCCCAGATCACTCAAAGCTGGCGGGCCCGTTCGCCCCGAAGGCCGCGCTGGCGCGTGCTGGTTCCGGCCACGCTTGCCGCCCTTGACGACGCGGACCGCGCAGCCGAGGCCTTGCGGGCTCGGGGCGGGGCTGGTTAAAGGGGTCAAACGGGGGACCCATGGAACGCAATCTGACCCACATCGCCCTTTTTGCCGCGCTGATCGCGGTGCTGGGCCTGATCCCGAAGATCGACCTTGCGGGCGGCGTGCCGATCACGGCGCAATCGCTTGGCATCATGCTGTGCGGGACCGTGCTTGGTGCCCGGCGCGGCGCTCTGGCCGTTCTGCTTTTTCTGGCACTGGTCGCTGCGGGCCTGCCGCTTCTGTCAGGTGGGCGCGGCGGGCTGGGGGTCTTTGCCGGGCCATCCGTCGGCTATCTGCTGGGGTTTCCGGTTGCTGCATTTGTTGCGGGGTGGGTGATGGAACGGACCACGCTTTCCGCTGGCATCGCCGCAACAACCGCTTCGGTGATCGGCGGGATCGGCGTGCTGTACGTCTTCGGCATCATCGGCATGGCGGTGATGCTGGACAAATCCCTGTCCGAGGCGGCGTTTCTTGGCATGGCCTTTCTGCCGGGGGATATACTCAAGGCGATCCTGGCGGGGCTTGTCACGCAAAGCCTGGCGCGGATGCGTCCGGCGTCGCTGTTGTCACGGGGCTGATGTCAGGGGCCTGAGGCTTCCAGCAGCAGGGCCGACCCGATCCCCCCGGCCGAGGCAATGGTAGCAAGGCCAAGGCCTTGTCGCAGGCCGTGAAACAGCCTGACCGCAAGGATCGCCCCCGAGGCGCCGATCGGGTGTCCCCGCGCCAGCGCGCCCCCGCCGGGGTTCACCAAGTCCGGGTCGATCCCCGCACCTTGCACCACAGCGATGGCCTGCACGGCATAGGCCTCCATGACCTCGACCATTGTCAGGGGTTCCCCCTTCCAGATGCGCGCAATGGCACCAATAGGGGCAAGGCCAGGCTCGGACGGGTTGCCCCCAACTGTGGCTCCTTGCAGGATCGCAAGGCCCCTGCCTGCGGCGATCCGGTCTGACACAACCACGCAAACTGCCGCCGCATCCGCCGCGACGGCCGCCGTTGCCGCCGTGACGCTGCCTGCAAGGCTGGGGGCACGCGCCAGAAGCTGCTGCGTCAAGGGCCGCGCAAAGCTGTCCCGGGTCACGCCCATCAGCGGAACGATTTCAGCAGAATGGTCTGCCTTCAGCGCCCTGGCATGGCTTTCCATGGCCCAGTGTCCCTGTCTTTCCCGGGTGATCCCGAACCGTTGCGCCAGGGCATTCGCGGCCATGGTCATGTCAGGGTCGCGGTCGGGCCAAGGGGTGAAGGGGGCCTGGTTATAAGGGGTTGGCGGTCCACCGTCCGGATCGGTCATCAGGCGAAGCGGCCGGCGGGAATAGCTTTCGACGCCGCCCGCAAGCACCACATCGGCCGCGCCGCTGTCGACCAGCGCGCGCGCGAGAAGGATGGCGTCAAGTCCGCCCGCGCATTGCCGGTCGATGGTCAGCCCGGCCACCCGGTCCGGCAATCCCGCCGCCAGAGCCACCCGACGGGCCGGATTGCCCCCTGCACCAAGGGCGTTTGCAAGGATGACTTCGTTCACCGCATCGGGCGCTAGTCCTGCATCAACAAGGCAGGCGGCAACCACCGGGGCAGCAAGGTCCTCGATCGAAAGCCGCGCAAAGGACCCACCCCTCGGGACGACTGCCGTTCTGCGGGCGGCGATCAGACGGGCCAAGTTACTTGCGCCTCCAACGCCTTGAGATCGGATTTTCCGGACGCAAGGACGGGCCAATCCATGATCCAGATCAAGGCCTTGGGTGCCTTCAGCGGGCCAAGCCGCTCTCTCAGCGCGGCAAGGGTCGCGGCCTCGCTGCCCCGGTCCCCCTGCACCAGCGCCACCAGCACCACCCCGCGACGAGCATCGGGCACCGGCAGAACGGCGGCGCGGGTGACTCCGGGCAGGTTTTCCATCATCGCTTCAATCTCTTCGGGAAACACGTTCTGGTCGGCCACGGTCACCATACGCCCCGCCCGACCACGAAGGGCAAGATACTCCCCGTCCATGCGCCCGACTTCACCCACCGAAAGCCAGCCGTCACGCCAGGTCGCATTTCCGCCTGCGCCTTCGTACCCTTCAAACAGATAGGGACTTTTGACCCAGATCATGTCCCCGTCCAAGGCAATCTGAACCCCCGGATAAGCCCGCCCGACCGATCCTTCGGGGGTCGTTTCATCGGCCATGGTGATGAAACTCGTTTCAGCCGCGCCGTAGAACTCGCGGATCCTTGCCGAAGGGGCCATTGCCTGCACCGAAGCGCGCAGGGCAGGGTCCAGTTTTGATCCGCCGACCAGAACCATCTGCAGGTCCGGGCAGTCGCCCTGCCCCAGAAGCCGAAGCTGGGCGGGTGTCACATAAAGATGGGTAATCCGCCGGGCGGGAATCGCCTCTCGCTGGCGGTCAGGTCGCAAAAGGTCAAGAAGGTGAACTTCCGCACCAAGGTGCAGCCCTTCGACTGCACCGTAAAGCGCAAGCGAGTGGATCAGCCGACCCAGCACTGCGACACGCGCGCCGGGGCCGATGCCAAGGCCAGCATTCACGTCAAAGCTGGCCAGCCATGAGGCCTGGGTGCGCCGGATGCGCCGTGGTGCGCCGGTCGAGCCAGAGGTCAGCGTTTCGAAAACAGGAACCGGGCCGGGGATCGGGGGCGGCTCATCCAACGCCCCAAGACGAAATGCCGGTAAACCAATGACTTGGGCAAGTCCCGCCGCGCCGTCTGCGACCAGCGGGCCACCCGGGGCAAGCGGGGCCACCACGCGCCCCTTCGCATCAAGCAGCCGTGCGTCGGGGTGCCAGCGAAACCTGTCCGTCATACGCCCAGAAGGCTTGCCACCCGCCGCAAGGCCAGAAGATAGCCGTCCGTGCCGCAGCCGACGATCACCCCGTCCGCGCGCTGGCTGATGAAGGAATGGTGGCGGAACACCTCACGCTTGTGGATGTTCGAAATGTGCACTTCAAGCACCGGCCCGTCGAAGGCATTCAGCGCGTCCAGAAGGGCGATCGACGTGTGTGTCAACGCCCCGGCGTTGATGATGATCGCCGACGAAGTGCCGCGTGCATCTTGCACCCAGTCCACCATCTGCCCTTCGTGGTTCGACTGCTTCGCCTCGATCCTGAGGCCAAGCGTGGCACCCAGCTCGGCGACCGATGCAACCACATCCGCAAGCGTCGCATGGCCATAAATCTCGGGCTGACGCTGTCCAAGCAGGTTCAGGTTCGGGCCGTTCAGCACGGTGACAAGCTTTGGCATGGGACCTCCGCCAAGGGTTCGCGCGACATTAGCCGATCAGCGTCGCGGGGCAAGCCCAAGGAAAATTGGCCCAAGGAAAATTGGCCCAAGCAAAACTGGCCCAAGCAAAACTGGCCCAAGTAAAAATGGCCCAAGTAAAAATGGCCCAAGTAAAAATGGCGGCTTTCCCGGTGCTGTCAGCGACAGTCAGGAAAGCCGCCCAGGGAGACCTCGTTGACGACAGGCGTCTGACTTCAGGCGACCTTTTCCAGAACCACGTCTGGCGTGATGCCAAGGGCACGAACGACTTCACGGGTCAGGTCGGGCCGATTTAGGGTGTAGAAATGCAGATCCTCGACCCCGCCTTCCAGCAACCGGTCGCAAAGTGCGGTGCAGTGGGTCAGTGCCAGAAGATCCTCGCGACCGTCCCGGGCGGCGGTGGTGAAGGCTTCGTCCAGCTTGGCCGGCACGGATGTCCCGCAGCGACGGGCGAATTTCTTGGCACCTTCCCAACTGGTGATCGGCAGGATGCCGGGGATGATCGGGGCGGTGATTCCGGCGCGATGGCAGGCATCGCGAAAGCGAAAGAACGTGTCTGCATTGAAGAAAAACTGGGTGATGGCGCTGGAGGCCCCGGCGTCGATCTTGCGCTTGAGCCAGGTGACATCTGAACTGCTGTCGGGTGCATCCGGGTGCGGTTCCGGATAGGCACCCACGCGGATGGTGAACTTGCCGCTTCTGGCAAGCTTTTCCACCAGCTCGACCGAGTTGGCAAAGCCCATCGGGTGCGGCACGAACCGCTGCGCGCCCTTCGGTGCATCGCCACGAAGGGCGACAATCTCGGTCACGCCTGCGGCCGCATAGGATTCGGCGATGGCCAGGGTTTCTGTCCTGGTTGCATCAACGCAGGTCAGATGCGCGGCAACTTTCAGGCCGTAGTTGCGATGGATCGTCGACACCGCCTCGTGCGTAAGGGTGCGCGTCGTACCGCCGGCGCCATAGGTCACAGACACGAAGGACGGCTTCATCGGCGCCAGCGTCTGCACAGTTTCCCAAAGCCGGAACGAAGCATCCAGCGACTGCGGCGGGAAGAATTCGAAGCTGATGCGGGGCGCAGTCTGGGGGGCCATGGTCGTCTCCTTCGTTGCCCCCTTGTCCCAGATTCCCTGATGTGAGACAAATTCATAGTTTTCACGTTTATCATGAGGTCTATTCATGTACGTCGAGCTGCGCCACCTGCGAACCATCCGCGCCATCCAGCAGGCCGGGGGGCTGGCGCGGGCGGCAGAGGTGCTGAACATGACGCAGTCGGCGCTCAGCCATCAGGTGAAGGGGCTGGAGGAACAGGCCGGGATGGAGCTGTTCGTCCGCAGGTCCAAGCCGATGCGGCTGTCGGCGGCAGGTCACCGGATGCTGCGGGCCGCCGAGCGGATCCTGCCCGAGATCGACGCGATGGAAGAGGAGTTTCGCGCCCTGCGTGCCGGACGCACCGGGCGGCTGCACATCGCCATCGAATGTCACGCCTGTTTCGACTGGCTGTTCCCGGTGCTGGAGATGTTCCGCCACGCCTGGCCCGAGATTGACGTGGATATCCGCGCGGGCCTTGCCTTCGAGGCCCTGCCCGCCTTGAACCGCGAGGATGTGGATCTGGTGATCTCGTCCGACCGCGAGCCGCCGCCGGGGATCGTGTTCAACCCGCTGTTCGACTATCATCCCACCTTCGTCGCCTCATCCGCCAACCCCTTGGCGGCGAAAGATTTCATCACGGCGGACGACTTCCGCGATCAGGTGCTGATCACCTATCCGGTCAGCCGCGACAAGCTGGACGTCTTTACCGAAATCCTGACCCCCGCAAAGGTGGAACCCCGCGCGCAACGGACGGCAGAGTTGACGGCGGTGATCCTGATGCTGGTCGGGTCGAACCGGGGGGTGGCCGTGCTGCCGGACTGGGTCATGCGCGAGGTGAAGTCGAATGCCGACTATGTCACACGGCCGATGGGACCGGCGCCGGTGTTGAAACGGATGTATGCGGCGACACGGGTCGAGGACGCGGGCAAACCCTACATGGCGCATTTCCTGCGTCTGGCGCGCAGCGAGCCGGTCAAGCTGCAACGCGGGGCATAAAGAGGCAGGGCGCTGACAGGAATCGCTTGCCAGGCAGGGGGTCGTTGATACTATACTGTAGTTCAGCAAAGACCAACCCGAGGAGCAGCCATGCCCCGCGACCCCCGCTTTGACATCCTGTTCGAACCGGTCCGGATCGGCCCGAAACTGGCGCGCAACCGGTTCTTTCAGGTGCCACATGCCAGCGGCATGACCAACGCCGCCCCCCATGTCCGGGCCGCATTTCGCGAAACCAAGGCCGAAGGTGGCTGGGCGGTCGTGTCGACCGGGGCCTGTTCGGTGCATGCCTCGTCGGATGACAGCCCGTTTCCCTTTGCCTCGCTTTGGGATCAGGCCGATATCCGCAGCCATGCGGTGATGACCGAGGCCGTGCATCGCCACGGGTCGCTTGCGGCGGTGGAGCTTTGGCACGGTGGCGCGGCGGCGGTGAACCGGACAACGCGCCACGCGCCGCTGTCGCCCTCGGGCATCCCGTGGATGGCGACGCATGTGGGCTTCATGTCGTCGGCCCGGCCGAAGGTGATGGACGCCGCCGACATCCGCGACCTGATCCGCTGGCACGCCGAGGCGGCGGTGCGGGCGGAAGAGGCCGGTTTCGACATCCTCTATGTCTATGCCGGCATGGGCTATCTGCCCTATCAATTCCTTCTGTCTGACTACAACCACCGTACCGACGACTATGGCGGCACGGTCCGCAACCGCGTGCGCCTGGTCGAGCAACTCCTCGATGCCGTGCGCGACGCGACAAAGGGGCGCTGTGCTGTCGCCTTGCGGATGTCCATGCAGGAGTTGCGGGGCCGGCCTTCGGACGTGGCCCTGACCGAAGCGCATGAGGTGATCGGCCACCTGAAGGACGCGCCGGACCTTTTCGACGTCAAGATGGACTATTCCGCTTTTGACTGCGCTGCCAGCCGCTACACCCCCGAAGGCAGCCACGAGACGATCATCGACTTCATGAAGTCGGTCACCGACAAGCCGGTGGTGGGCGTGGGCCGTTTCACCAGCCCAGACACAATGGTGTCGATGATCCGGCGCGGGGTGCTGGATTTCATCGGCGGTGCCCGGCCATCCATCGCAGACTGCAACCTGTGCATCTCAAGCTGGCATGACGGCGTCTGGGTGCGCTGCACGCAGAACCCCACGGCGGGAGAGGAATGGCGGCGCGGCTGGCACCCCGAGATCGTTCGGCGCGATGCGGCGGGTCAGGTGCTGGTGGTGGGTGCGGGGCCTGCAGGGCTTGAAGCGGCGCTGACCCTTGCCCGGCGCGGGCATGAGGTGGCGCTGGCCGACCGCGCGCGCGATTTCGGCGGCCGCCTGCGCTGGGAAAGCCGGTTGCCGGGTCTGGGACAGTGGCACCGCGTCGTGGACTACCGGATGGGCCAGTTGCGCAAGCTTTCGAATGTGTCGCTCTATCCCGAAAGCGATCTGACCGCGCCGGATGTGCGCGAGTTTGGCGCAGGTCATGTCGTCATTGCCACCGGCGCGCGTTGGCTGCCGCATCTCTGCGGCGCGAATGAGCTTCCCTCCGGCCCGTTGGTGGCCCCCCGCGTCTATACGCCCGACGATCTGGCGGCGGGCGTGGTTCCCGAAGGGCCGGTGGCGGTGTTCGACTATGACAATTACTACCTCGGCTCGGCTGTGGCAGAAGACCTTGCAAACCGTGGTCTGGGCGTCACTTACATCACCACCGCCGGTGCCGCCGCCGCCTGGGGCTTCATGACGAAC
>JAPLPF010000032.1:0-1103 GCA_026400325.1 Rhodobacterales bacterium | reverse complement strand
CCAACGAACAACCGCTGGTGCATCAGTCCTTTGCGAAGAAGGGCATTGCCCTGCGCACGCTGGAGATCGTCACCGGCTTTGACGGCGAAGAGTTGCGCCTTGCCCAGATCTTCAGCGGCGAGGAGCGTAGCATCGCGGTCCGATCCTTGGTAATCGTCGGCTACCGCGAAGGCGGCAGCGCGCTGCACGCAGACCTTGTGCGCGATGCCCTGCCCGGCCACCTGCATCTGACCGGCGATGCCAATGCGCCGGGGGCCATCGTGCACGCGGTCTATCAGGGCCACAAGACCGCGCGGGAGCTTGGGCTGGCAGCCTCACAGGTGATCGTCCGGCGCGATGCCCCCTTTGCACCCCGGGATTTCCAGATGCCCGAGGCCGCGGAATGACCCGGGCCGAAGGGCGCAGACGGCAGGCCGATCGCGCGCTTGGCGGGGTGCCGCAGCGGCCCTTCGCTCAGGTCGAACGACAGATGCCGCCCGTGCGGGTGATCAGCGATGATCAGGTGGCGGCGATCCATGCGGCGGCGCTGGACGTGCTGGCCCGGCAGGGCATGCGGGTGCTGCACCCCGCGGCCCGCGACCTTTACGCAAGCGCCGGCGCGGACGTGCAGGGCGAAACGGTCCGCCTTGACCCAGGCCTTGTGGCGCAGCGTCTGGCCACCGTGCCCGCATCCTTCACGCTTGAAGCGCGCAATCCGGCCCGCAATCTGCGCCTTGGCGGCGGGCATTGCGTCTATGCCAGCGTCGGCGGCCCGGCCTACGTCATGTGCAACGACAAGGGCCGCCGCGACGGCACACTCGCCGAGATGTGCGATTACCTGCGGCTGATCCAGACCCTGAACGTGATCCATCAGGAAGGCGGCGGCCCGTTCGAGCCTTTGGACCTGCCCGCCAACACCCGGCACCTTGACATCTATCACGCCCAGATCCGGCACCTGGACAAAAGCTGGCAGACCCAGACCCTTGGCCTTGCCCGCACCATGGACGGGATCGAGATGGCGGCGCTGGCCTTCGGGACGACGCCCGAGGCAATGGTGAAAACGCCGATCCTGCTGGGGATCATCAACACCAACTCCCCCTTGCAACTGGACATTCCGATGGCCG
>JAPLPF010000092.1 GCA_026400325.1 Rhodobacterales bacterium | reverse complement strand
GATCGGCGGGCCGCGCGCCGGGATACATCACCGCCGGTTTCCCCGTGGCCAGCAGCGTGCCCTTGACGGCCGGAAGGCTTTCGCCGTCCCGGATGACGGTTTCCTCGACCGTGGCGCGCAGCGAGGCCAGCGACAGCGCCTCGGTCCGGGCACCCGAGAAATCGGCGCGCGCCTTCGCGTCGGCCAGAAGGGCTGTGGTGATCGCGGTCAGGGCGGGGTGCTGGGTGTGATGCAGGTGGTCGGCCTTGGTGGCGGCAAAAAGGATGCGCTCCACCCGCCTGGCCCCGAAAAGCCCCGTCAACCAGCCATTGCGGCCGGGGCGGAAGGTGCCCAGCACCTCGGCCAGGGTCCGGCGCAGGTCTTCAACCGCGCGGGGGCCCTGGTGAATGGCACCAAGGACATCGGCCAGCACGATCTGCCGGTCGATCCGGCTGAAGTGGTCTTGGAAGAAGGGGCGCACGACGCGGGATTTATAGGCCTCGTACCGCCGCTCCATCTCGCGCCAAAGGCAGTTGCGGGGGGTGAGGGCGGGTTTCGGCAGGGGCGCGAAGGTCAGGACGGGCGATCCGGCCAGATCGCCCGGCAACAGGAACCGGCCTGGCGTGACGTCGACCCGACCGGCCTTTTGGGCGGCAGCAAGGCAGGCGGTGAAGCTGGCTGCAAGTTGACGGGCGCGACCCTCGTCCAGCCGCAGCGCGCCATCCTCGGCCCGGGCAAGGGCGATGAAATCGGCAGCCTCGGCGCGTTTGGCAAGACGGGTCAGGGTGGCCTCGGACCACTGGTCATAGCTTTGGTCCAGCAGGGCAAGGTCCAAAAGCCATTCGCCGGGGTAATCGACTATGTCGAGATGCAGCGTCCACGGCCCGCGCCAGGACGACAGGAACCCCGAAGGGCGAACCCGGAACGACAACCTCAGTTCGGAAATCGCCCGGGTCGAATCCGGCCAGCGCGGCGTGTCGCCGGTCAGGGCGGCCAGATGCGTCTCATAGTCGAAGCGGGGCAGGGTCAGATCGGGTTGTGGCTGCAGGTAGACCGCCTCGATCCGGCCTTGCGCCTGTGCGACCAGTTGCGTCATCCGCCCCCGGTTCAGAAGGTTTGCCACAAGTGCCGTGATGAACACCGTCTTGCCCGAACGCGACAGGCCGGTCACGCCAAGCCTGATCGTGGTGTCGAACAGGGTCTCGGACAGTGTGGCCCCTGCGCCTTCGATCCCGCGGGTGATCCCGTCCGTCAGTCCGGATATCGCCAAGGCCTGTCCCTTCCGTTGCAGGGCCAAGATAGGGGCAGGGCGCAGGGAATGGTAGGGGGTGGGCAGCGCGGCCCTTCCGGTGCAGACGCCCGGCCACCACGCCGGGGGCATTCACAAGCCCCGCGATCCGCGCTAGGCACGCGTCATGCCGCGCTTTGCCTTTCAGATCGAATATGACGGTGGCCCCTTTGCGGGCTGGCAACGGCAAGCCATGGGCCTTGTGTCGGTTCAAGGCGCGGTCGAAGCGGCCCTGGCAAAGCTGGAACCGGGCGCGCATACGATTGCCGCTGCCGGGCGGACGGATGCGGGGGTTCATGCGACAGCGCAGGTCGCGCACGCCGACCTTGCCCGTGACTGGGACCCGTTCCGCCTTGCGGCGGCACTGAACGCGCATCTGCGGCCAGCCCCGGTTGCCATCACCGCCTGTGCCCGGGTGGATGAGGATTTCCATGCCCGGTTTTCGGCGACCGGGCGGCGGTACCTGTTCCGCCTTGTCGCCCGCCGCGCGCCCTTGACGCATGACCGGGGGCTCGTTTGGCAGGTTCTAAGCCCGCTGAATCTGACGGCCATGCAGGCGGGGGCGGCACATCTGGTGGGGCACCATGATTTTACCACCTTCCGCTCGACGTTTTGTCAGGCGAACAGCCCGGTAAAGACGCTGGACCGCGTCGATATCAGCGAACACCCGTATCCCGGCGGGATCGAGTATCGGTTCGACCTTGCGGCGCGCAGTTTCCTGCACAATCAGGTGCGGTCAATGGTCGGCACGTTGGAGAAGGTGGGCACCGGCGCCTGGTCGCCGGACGATGTGGCGGCGGCCCTGGCCGTGCGCAACCGGGCTGCCTGCGGCCCCGTCGCGCCACCGCAGGGGCTGTATCTGGTGGGGGTGAGTTACCCGACCGATCCCTTTTGCCCCGCCCCCGGTGCGCGGTGATCGGCCGATGGCGTCCGTCGGTCCAGAAGTGTGACAAGACTTGCGCGGTCCTTGCCTGATCGGCAACGCCCCGCCTTCCCGTCATCGGAACTTGTCCAGAAGACGCTGCATCGGGCTGCGGTCGTCCCCTGACGATTTCGAGGCGACGTCAGGTGCCGCAAGAGTGGCAGGCGAGGCTTCGGTCCTGGTGGTCGAAGATCTGGGCGGCGCGGTTCGCAAGGAAACCGCGTTCATGAACGTTTGCCCGTCGCCCGCCGCAAGTGCCGGTGCGCCTTCGGAAATGCCGCGCAGAAGGTCCTCCAGCCAGTCGCTGTCCGCCTTGGCAAAGTCGTGCAACACATAGGCCGCCACCGCATCCTTGTGGCCGGGGTGGCCGATGCCAAGGCGCACGCGGGCGTAAGCCTCGCCCAATTGACCATGAATCGACCGCAACCCGTTGTGCCCGGCATGGCCGCCACCCTGCTTCAGGCGAAGTTTTCCGGGGGCGAGGTCAAGCTCGTCATGAAAGACCGTGAGGTCGGCGAGGGGAAGCTTCCAGAACGCGACGGCGGCCTGGACCGACTGGCCGGAGAGGTTCATGAAGGTTTCGGGCTTGAGAAGGGCGACCTTCTCAGTCCCGAGGCGGCCTTCGCAGACGAGGCCCTGAAAGGCCTTTCGCCAAGGGGGAAAGCCATGGTCGGCAGCGATGCGGTCAACGGCCATGAAGCCGATGTTATGCCGGTTTCCGGCGTATTTCGCGCCAGGATTGCCCAGTCCGACAAAGAGTTTCACAAGGCCCGCCTCCACCCGGACGGTCCGGGTATGGCGGGATATAGCCTGCGCGACGGTGCTACTCAACCTGCCCAAAGCGCCCTGCAAAACGCAACGGGGGGCCCGAAGGCCCCCCGCGCGGTTCCGAACGTCAGACGCCTCAGGCGCTGGCGGTTTCTTCTTCGACCGCGACGAGGCCCGCCGGAGCGGCCACGTTGGCGATCACGAAGTTGCGGTTGATCGTCGGCTTGGCGCCAGCGGGCAGGACCACGTCCTCGATGTGGATGACGTCGCCGATCACCTTGCCGGTCAGATCGACCGTGATGTGATCCGGGATGTCGCCGGCGGTCACTTCAAGCTCGACTTCCGGGCGCACCACGACCAGCGTGCCACCACGCTTGAGGCCGGGGCTGGCTTCGTGGTTGATGAAGGTCACATGGACGAACAGCTCGATCCGGCTTTCGTCATGAACCCGCATGAAGTCGACATGGGTCGGCATGTCCTTGACCACGTCGCGCTGGACGCCACGGCAGATGACATGGACGTCGGGCTGCCCTTCGACCTTGAGGTTGAAGAGCGTCTGCAGGAAACGGCCCTGCCGCAGCTTGGTCAGGAGGTAGTTGAATTTCATCTTGATCGCGACCGGCTCGGAGCCGTCGCCATAGATGATGCCAGGTACGTAGCCGTCACGACGGGCTTGACGGGCGGCCCCCTTGCCTGTCCCCGTCCGTACCTCGGCGGTAAGATCGATGATCTCGCGTGCCATAGGTTCTCTCCAATAAATAAGTCCGCCATCCTCCAAGGGTGCATGGCGCGACCGGGGGGCTATAGCGACGAATCAGGGCGAAGGGAAGCGGTAAGTGACGCTAAGGCCCGGGTTGCGGCGGGCAGGCTGCGCGCAGGAAGCGCATGCGCCTCAAAGGTCCTTCCAGGCCGGAATGTCGGCCCGAAGCGATTGGAACCGGATGAACACCGCAGTGAGCAGCGCAATGAAGATGGCCCCAGCCACCATCCCGGAAAGGCCAAGCTGGCGGATCTTGTTCAGCGCCCAGGCATTCACGTCAATGCTTGTGGCAAGCCAGTGGAAGAGGGCGAACATGAGGCCAAGCCCGATGGACAGAAACGCCACAAGGCCAACCGTCGACATGAAATGCAACGGCCGAACGGGAAGTCCAACCTTGCTGAGCAAGCGTAGGAACGGGGGGAAGCTTTGGGCGGGTGAAATCCCGGCATTGGCTGCAAGTTCAAGCGCATGGGCAAGTTTTTGTCTGCAACTTGACGGCATTGGCTACTCCACCTTGCAATGCCGCAGGCATATTTCTCAAAATGGGCGGCTTTGTGGCAGGGCTTTGTCGCATTCAGCGGGGCCATGGGTCGCGCCTGTGGTGGCACTGACCTATCCGGCAGGCTACCTCTCGCACTCTTGCGCAGGAGCCTGGCCCGATGTCACCCCTAGCTACCCTTGCCTATGCCCGGCCCGCCATGGCGGCCTTTGCGGCGATGGGCGTGTTGTGGGGGACGTTCGCGGCGGTGCTGCCTGACCTGAAGGCAATGTTGGGGGTGGACGAGGCACAGCTTGGTCTTCTGATCTTCTTCACGCCGATTGCCGCGATCAGCGCCATGCTGGTTGCCCCGGCCTTTGGCGCTGCCCTAGGCCGCGCGGCGCTGCCCCTGGCGGTGTTCCTGATGGCGGTGGCTTTTGCGCTGCCGGGTCAGGCCAGCGCGCTTTGGGTGTTCCCGTTGGCCATGGCCTGTGCCGGGGCCGCCACCGGGTTGACCGATGTCCTGATGAACGCCCGGGTCGCCGCGATGGAGACGACGCGCGGCATCCATCTGATGAACCTGGCCCATGCCGTCTATTCCTTCGGCTATGCTGGCGCCGCGATCCTGACGGGCGTGATGCGCGGGGCTGGCTGGGGGCCGGGAACCGTCATGGCGGTGATGGCCGGCTTGGGCCTGCTCTGCGCGGCCATGGCCATCGAGGCGGATGGCCGGATCGAAGGGTTGCGCAAACCTACCGATGGCACTGCCGTGTCGCTGGGTCTGGTGCCGGTGATCGGCGGGGGCATCGTGCTTATTGCCTTCATGACCGAAAACGCAGCGGAAAACTGGTCAGCCCTGCATATCGAAAAGTCCCTTGGCGGCAGCCCCGAGCAGGGGGCCCTGGGGCCGGCGGCCCTGGCGCTGACCATGGGCTTTGCGCGGCTGGGCGGGCAATGGCTGTCAGGCCGGGTGAACCCCTTCACGCTGTTGCGGGTGGGCGCGGTGGTGGCGGCGATCGGGGCGCTGATCGCGTCGCAGGCGACAGCGCTGGGCGGGGCCTACCTTGGCTTCATCGTGATGGGGATCGGAGCGTCGGTCCTGGCGCCCACGGCCTTTTCGCTGGTCGGGCAGATGAGCGCATCGCAAGCCCGCGCCCGAGCCGTCGCCCGGGCCACGCTGCTGGGGTACTTCGGCTACTTCTTTGGCCCTCCGCTGCTTGGCGTGATCGCAGGCTCGTTCGGGCTGCGGTCGGCCTTTGTCTTTGCTGCCTGCCTGGTAGGGGCGATCTTCCTTCTGGCACCGCTTCTTGCGCGCCAGAGGCCGTAAGGCTCATGGAACCTGAATCTCCAGAAAGCGCGGGCCGTCCTGAGGTGTGGCCAGCATCTCGGCCAATTCAGCCGGATCACAGGGGATCTGGGCGAAGGGCATGCCGCAGGCAGCTGCGAAATCCTCCATCTGCAAAGGCGAGGGGGTGCAGCCGATCACCGGCACATTTGCCTGCTCCATCGACTCGGCGATTTCGCGGAAACCGGCGTTGTTCCACACGACATAGGTGATCGGCAGCCGCTCGTCCACGGCAGTGCGCAACTCGCCGGGGCTGAACTGCAAGCCGCCGTCGCCTATCAGGCAGATGACCGGCACCCCGGGGGCCGCGATGGCGGCACCTACGGCCGCACCCGGGGCAAACCCCAGCGCGCCGTATCCTGTGGCGGCGTTGAACCATCCGCCGGGGCGGTCGTGGTCGTAGTACAGGTTCGCGGCATAGACCGGCTGCGTGCTGTCGCCGACGATGATCGATCCAGGCATCGCGGTGCGGATCGCCTCGACGATGTCAAGCTGGCCCGGCAGCGCCGCCGAGAGGCCCGGCAATTCGGCCCGCGCGGCGGAACGCGCCGCTTCGGCCCGGGCAGCGCCGTTGCGGTTGGCCGGCAACATCATCGGCAGAAGCGCCGCAAGCATTGGCCCGGCATCGGCCTTGACCGGCATCTTCGCGGGGTGGCGGGCAAGTTGGTCGGCGCAGATGTCGATACGGATCATGTTCGACAGGTCTGGCACGCCACCCTTGGCAAACATGTCGTAATCGGTCGGACCAAGTTCGGTGCCAATCGCCAGCACCTGGTCGGCCGAGGCGATCAGGTTGCGCACCGATGGCAGGCTGGGCGAGGCTGGCACGCAAAGGCGGTGGCCATGCATTGCGCCGCGCGCGTTCACGGTCAGGACCACCGGAGCGTCAAGGAGCTCGGCCATCTTGCGCAGCGTGTCCTCCGACCGCCGCACGCCGCCGCCGGCCAGGATTACCACCCGCTCGGCGTTGTTCAGCGCGGCGGCGATGCTGCGGATGCGGCCGAGGGGCAGGGGAACGGCCACGCCACCGGTGCCCGGCAGCGCAAGCTCGCCGCAAGGCGCGCCCATCATGTTGGTCGAGATCTGGATATGCGCCGGTCCCGGGCGTCCTGCGGTCATCGCCGCAAAGGCACGGTCCAGAACCTCGCCCAGCTTCTTGGCGTCGGTCACGGTTTCCGAATGGCACAGCGTGCTGACCATGGCCCCCTGATCGGGAAGTTCGTGCAGCCGGCCCCAGCCCTTGCCCAGCGTGTCGCTGCGCCCAAGGCCCGAGACGACCAGCATCGGCACCGAATCCGCCCGGGCCTGCGCCATTGCGGTCAGCGTGTTCGTAAGTCCAGGCCCGGTGATCACGAAGGCGACCCCCGGCTTGCCCGACACCCGGGCATAGCCGTCGGCCATGAAGCCCGCGCCCTGTTCGTGGCGCGGGGTGACGTGGCGGATCTTGTCCCCGGCGGCAGCAAGACCGCGATAAAGCTCGATCGTGTGAACGCCCGGGATGCCGAACACGACCTCGACCCCGCGGGCGGCAAGGCCCTCGACCAGACGGATGCCCACAGTTGTCATGCTGCGTTCCCCAGAGTGTTGGCCGCATGGGCGGCAATGCGGTTGGTGGCTTCGACCACAAGGTCATCGGGTTGGGTCAGCGACAGGCGCAGCCACCCGGACAGTTCAGTGCCGAAGCTTTCGCCGGGCATGACCGCGACGTTTCGCTGCTCAAGAAGCGAGGTCGCAAAGGCATTGCCCGAAAGCCCGGTCGCGCGGATGTCGATGAGGGTGAACATGCCCGCTTCGGGCCGGTGGACATGCAGGCCGCAGACGCCCTCAAGAGCTGTGGCGATCAACATGGCCCGGCGCGAGAAGCGGTCGGCCATACCGGCGGCAACCGGCGAAGGTTCGGAAACTGCAAGGGCTGTCAGATCCGCAATGAAAGGTTGCGAGCCAAAAAGTATGGTTTCTGAAAGCGGCAGCAGGCGTTCGCAGAACGCGGCCGGGCCGACGCACCAGCCCGAACGGAAACCGGGGGCCGCGTGCGACTTGGAGATCGACGAGGCGGCGATCACCCGGTCGGAAAGGTCGGGCAGATCAAGCGGCGACGCAAAGGTCACCCCGGGAAAGACCAGATCTTCATAGACTTCGTCCGAGCCCGGGCGCGCGGATGTCGGCGGGTCGCAGGACGGCGCCGGTCGGATTGTGGGGGGTGTTCAGGAACAGCACCCGGGTGCGCGGCGTGATCCGCGCCACCACATCCGCCGCCTGCATCCTGAAACCCTTTTCCGGCCGCAGCGGAACCGGCACCATGCGTGCCCCGGACTGGGCGATCTGGCCTTCGTAAGTGGCATACATCGGGTCGCCGACAAGCACTTCGTCGCCTGTTTCGACCAGCGTGCGAAGGATGGCATACAGGGTGGTCTGGGTGCCCGGCAGGCACATGATCTGGTCTGGCCCGATGGGGCGCCCGCGTCGGGCAGTATAGCGTGCGGACAGGGCGGCAACGAGGGCAGGTTCGCCCCGCCCGTTGGAATACCCGGTTCGCCCGGCCCGCATCGCCTGCGCAGCCGCATCCACAAGCCGTCCGGGGGTCGGAACATCGGGCTCACCGATCGTCAGTTCGATGATCTTCTCACCGGCGGCTTTCATGGCGCGCGCCCGGGCATGAACTGCCCATTTCGCCCCACCGAGGCCCGCCAGACGGTCGGTAACTGATGCGTATTTCATGCGGTCGTCTTTCCGGTATCAAGCAGCATCGAGCAATGCGCAAGCAGGTTGACCCCCAGGATCGCTCCGACCGAGCGCAGCCCGATGGTCACGATCTCGCCCTTGTCAAAGCTGTGGGACAGGATCGATCCCTCCAGCCAAAGCCCGTCGATCACCGCGTTGCAGGCGATGGCCTCGCTGCGCAGCTGTGCCGCATCGGCCGTGCGTGGCAGAGTGGCGATCAGGCCCTGCAGAACGTCGCGGTAGCTGAGATAGGCAGCCTCGTGCACCGCCAGAAGGTCGGCATCGCTGCGGACCTTGTGCATGTAGCCGGCCCACAGCACGACTGCGCCGATGTCCAGCACCGGTGGGCGCAAGGAGGCGGCGACAAAGGCGGCCAGGCGTTCCTCGGGCAGGGCCCCCGCGCCTGCCAGCGCGGCCGAAGCCTTGGCTGTCATGTCATCCATCAAGGACCGGTAGGCGGCGCGGATAAGCTCGTCCTTGGTCTGGAAGTAGTGCCGGATCAACCCCGCCGTCACCCCGGCGCGCGCCGCGATGGCGCGCACGGTCGCAGCCTCGGCGCCCCCTTCGGCCACCAGCCCCTGCGTGGCGGCGACAAGGTCGGCCCGGCGGGTTTCCTCGCTTTCGCGGCGATAGGCGCGGCGGGCGGTGTCCATGATCCAGCTCCAATTATACGATTGCAGAATTGCTGCGTCGCCCGGAAATTGTCAAGCGGATGTCGATTGCCGTGGCCTTAGCGTCCGAAGACATCCTTGTGGATGATGACATCCGTCTGCGGATAGGCCGCGATGATCGCCCGGCGCAGGCCTGCGCCGATATCATGCGCCTCGCGCAGGGGCTGGTCACCGTCAAGCTCGATATGCAGGTTGACGAAGACCCGGCTGCCGGCGGTGCGGGTCTTTAGGTCGTGAAAACCCCGTACGCCGGGCCAGTCGCGCGCAATCGCGGCGATGCCGTCTTGCAGGGCAGGATCGGCGGCGCGGTCCATCAGCGCGTCCCAGGCGGATTTGCCGATCCGGATGGCGCCCAGCACCATGACACCGGCCGCACCAAGCGCCACCACCGCGTCAATCGACCCGATCCCGAAGCGGCTGGACGCCCACAGCGCCACCAGCGCCCCAAGACTGGGCAGAAGGTCGCCAAGATAGTGCAGCCGGTCGGCGGCCACGACCTTGCTGCCGGTCACCCGCGCCACGCGGCCCTGCCACCACACCAGGCCCAGGGTCAGCACGATCGAGATCACCATGACCACCATCCCGCGCCCCTCGGCCGCAAGGACCGGTGCGGTCGGGGCCAGAAGCCGCAAGATTGCCGCCCAGCCGATCACCACGGCCGAAGCCAGGATGAACGTGGCTTGTGCCAGCGCGGTCAGATCTTCTGCCGAGGTGTGGCCAAAGGCATGATCCTCATCTGCAGGACGGGCAGCATAAAGGATGGCCACCGCCGCCCCGATCGACATCATCAGGTCCATCGCGCTGTCAGTCAGCGAAGCAGCGATCGACAGCGCCCCGGTTTCGGCCAGCGCCCAGAGCTTCAGTGCAACCAGCGTCCCCGAGACCAGCACTGAAGCCAGCCCCGCCGACAAGGCCAGCTGAAGACGCGTCTGATTGGCCTGCGGCGGGCCAGGCCTGCGGTCAATCGAAGGTTTCATCCGAGTTCACACCCCAGAGCGCCTGCTTCTGCATCCAGCCGCGCTGGCCGTCCATCGCCACGCGGCACCAGTCGGGCTGGCACTCCAGAAGGCGCGCCACGACCCCCACCTCGGCCTGGGCGACAACGGTTGAACTGTCGGACGGGGCGTCGCGCAGCTCGGCCATGTCAAGGGTCACAAGAACGCTGCGGGCGCCCGACAGCAGCGAGTAATGCACCCATCCGCCAGCCCCTTCGAAATCCTCGACCCGGCGCCAGTTCTCGAATTCGGCGGTGATGCGCAGCGGCATGCCGGCACGGGTGAAGACCCAGTCGATCCGGTGCGTAAGGCCGGGTCCGCGCCGGGCGTTGCCTTCTTTTCCTTTAAGCGAGACGAAACGCGGCAGGGGCAGGTTTGTCACGCAGCCAATATCTGGCTGGCAAACCTTTTCGGGCGGCTTGCCCGCCGGTTGATCTGCCGCGGCAACCGCGCTGTCGGCTTCCTGCGCCAGGACCGGTGCGACGGCAACGGCAAACGCCACTGCCAGAACCCCGAAGATCAGCCTCATCCGTGCCTGTCCTGCCATGGTTGCCCCGTTCCGCCCCGCTTTGGTAGGCCCGCCCGCCCTGGCCCCAAGGTCAAGACGGGTGCTTGCGGCCGGTCGGGGATCAGCGACCCCTCACCCCGGGGCTTGTGCATTGCCCCGCTTTGCATACCTTGCCGCATGAAGGCCGGATTTGGAAGTGCCCCGATCCGGGCCGGTGTTGGAGATCATGATGCCCGCTACGCGCCTGACCGTGGTTGTAACGCGACGCCTTCCCGAATCGGTCGAGACCCGGATGAAGGAACTTTTCGATGTCGAACTGCGTGATCCGGATGCCCCGATGTCGCGGGAAGACCTTGTTTCGGCCATGCGCCGGGCGGATGTGCTGGTGCCGACGATTACCGACGTGATCGACGCCGGCCTTCTTGCCCAGGCCGGAGAAAAGCTGAAGCTGATCGCCAACTACGGTGCCGGGGTCGATCATATCGACGTCTCGACCGCGCGGCAGCGGGGGATCCTTGTGTCCAACCCCCCCGGGGTGACGACCGATGATACCGCCGACATGGTGATGGCCCTGATCCTTTCGGTAACGCGGCGCATTCCCGAGGGGCTGCATCTCATGCAGTCCGGGCACTGGCAGGGCTGGTCGCCGATGGCGAACCTTGGTGGCAGGCTGGGGGGGCGGCGGCTGGGTATTCTGGGCATGGGTCGAATCGGTCAGGCCGTCGCGCGCCGGGCGCAGGCCTTCGGGCTGCAGGTCCACTATCACAACCGCAAGCGCCTGCGCCCCGAGGTCGAGGCCCAGTTTGAAGCGACGTGGTGGGAAAGCCTGGACCAGATGCTTGCCCGGATGGACATCCTGTCGATCAACTGCCCGCACACGCCTTCGACCTTTCACCTGTTGAACGCGCGCCGTCTGAAGCTCATGAAACCGACCGCCGTCGTGGTGAACACAAGCCGGGGTGAGGTTCTGGACGAAAATGCCCTGACAAGGGCCTTGCGGGCAGGCGAGCTGGCTGGCGCGGGGCTTGATGTCTATGAACATGGAACCGACATAAATCCCCGGCTGCGAGAGTTGCCGAATGTGGTGCTCTTGCCGCATATGGGGTCGGCCACGGTCGAAGGCCGGATCGAGATGGGTGAAAAGGTCATCGTCAACATCAAGACTTTCGCCGATGGGCACAGGCCACCGGATCAGGTGGTTCCGGGGCAGTTTTGAATCATCGGCCTTGCCCTGAGTTGTGCTATTCGTGCAACGAAATCGGTTTGCAAACGATGAAATCCACGTTACCGGTTGTGTTGACAGGGATGGCAATCTAAGAAAAACCGTGCCCTGCCCTTCTGGCCGGAACGATTCAACATTCGGAGAACATCATGAAAAAACTCATCACTGCGGTCATGGCCCTGACACTCGGCGCATCGGCAGCAATGGCTGGCGGACCTGTCGTTGTCGTGGAAGAGCCCGAAGTTGTGGCTGAACAGCCTGCTTCCTCGGTCGGCATCCTGCCGCTCCTCCTGGTTGGCGTTGTGCTTTGCGTCGCTCTGTGCGGCGGCAGCAGCAACGATCGCCGCGATCGCGCTTCGGTCGAGTAAGTCATTCGGCAGGCCTTGCGGCGTTGCCATGACGGAATTCAAGCCGGGTCGGTGTTCACCGATCCGGCTTTTCCATGTCCGGCGCAATCAATGGTGCAAGCGTCCCTGTTTCGGGAAATCATCGCGTTGGTCGCTGTTCCACGGGTGACCCGCCTGCGGGCAACCTGTCCGTCAGTGCGAATCTGCAACAGATGCGGGGTGCGGAATGCATTCCAACTCGAAACAATTTGAGAATTCGAAAGTTGCGGGATAGCGTCGCTTTGGGCACGCTTTGGGCTTGCCCGATTTTAGCATTTTACTGGAGCATGTGATGAATAGACTCCTGACTGCAGTTGTCGCGTCAACGATCAGCCTTTCTGCCGCCACGGCCTATGCCGGCGGCCCGGTCATCATCGCCGAAGAGCCGGAAGTCGTGGCCGAAGCGCCTGCGTCGTCGGTCGGCATCCTGCCACTGCTGCTGGTCGGCGTTGTCCTTTGCGTCGCGCTGTGCGGCGGCAGCAGCAATGATCGGCCACGGGAACAACTGCCGCCGGACGTCTAGGCTTATCCCTGATCTGAACGGAACTCTCCCGGGTCCGGCGCTGACGTTCACGACAGCCAGCGACCCACCCTGACGACAAAGCCAAGCCAGAAAGAGAATGAAATGAAAAAGTTCGCTGCACCCATCCTTGCCGCCACGATCGCCTTTTCGGCGTCCACCGCCTTTGCCGGTGGCCCGGTCATCATTGCCGAAGAGCCGGAAGTCGTGGCCGAAGCGCCCGCGTCGTCGGTTGGCATCCTGCCGCTTCTGCTGGTCGGCGTTGTCTTGTGCGTCGCGCTGTGCGGCGGCAGCAGCAATGATCGGCCGCGGGAAATCGTGATGCAGCCGGCAGGCGAAGGCTGATCCCTGACCCAAACGGCCCTTGCCCGGGTCCGGCGCTGACCTCAGCGCACCTTCTCCTGACTGACGAACCAACACCAGAAGGAAAGCAGATTGAAGAACCTCATCGCACCCATCCTTGCCGCCACGATCGCCCTCTCGGCGTCGACCGCCTTTGCCGGTGGCCCGGTCATCATCGCCGAAGAGCCGGAAGTCGTGGCCGAAGCGCCCGCCTCGTCGGTTGGCATCCTGCCGCTTCTGCTGGTCGGCGTTGTCCTGTGCGTCGCGCTGTGCGGCGGCAGCAGCAATGATCGGCCGCGCGAGGAAGTGATCCCCCTGCCCGGCAAGGACTGATCCCGTCCCAAGGGATCGTCAGCAGGGTTGACGACGGCAGACGGGTGTCTGTCCCGGCTCCCTTGCGTTCAGTTGCCCGAAAATCGCCCCGGTCGGCAGGATGGTGACAGGTTCACCGTTTTGCCCGCCACCAGGTCTGCCACAACACTGGCGGTACGGGGCGCAAGGGTCACGCCAAGGTGACCATGCCCGAAGGCGTGGATCACATCTGTGCTGGCGCGCGCGGCGCCCAGGCATGGCAGGCCATC
>JAPLPF010000108.1 GCA_026400325.1 Rhodobacterales bacterium | reverse complement strand
TCCAAATTTGCATTTCTCTAGTCGGACTTTCAAGCCATGATCCGCCAATCTGGAGAAAAGAGTTTCCAAAATCTGGAGGTGTTCATCATGATTGGACCAGAACCGCGCCCTTCTTAGGGTAGCAGTTCAGGATTTTCGCGATATTGGTTGAGGTTACGGCCACAAATTCATTCGGCGTCAGGCGGCCAGTCGCTACCCCATGGGTCCAGAGCATCGGCATCCGGTCCTCCAGCCCCCCCGTCCCGTTCGGGATCTTTGCGAAGTTGCCAAGGCCGAAGCGTTTCTGCTCGGTCGTGAAGGCGCAATGGTCGGTTGCGACCACCGAGAGGCTGCCAGACTGCAACCCGGCCCAAAGGCTGTCCTGATGCTGTTTGTTGCGGAAGGGCGGGCTCATCACCCGCCGCGCGGCGTGGTCCCAGTCGGGGTTGAAGTATTCGGACTCATCCAGCGTAAGGTGTTGGATCAGGGGTTCGCCCCAGACCCGCTTGCCCTGTTGCCTTGCCCTGCGAATGGCTTCGTGCGCCTCTTCACAGCTGGTATGCACCACATAGAGCGGCACCCCCGCCATGTCGGCGATCATGATCGCGCGGTTCGTCGCCTCACCCTCCACCTGCGGGGGGCGGGAATAGGCGTGGGCTTCCGGGCCGGCGTTGCCCTCCGCCAGCAGTTTCGCCGTCAGTTCCGCCACCACATCGCCATTCTCGGCATGGACCATGGCAAGGCCGCCCACATCCCCCACCCGGCGGAAGCTGTTGAACAACTCATCGTCGTTCACCATCAGCGCGCCCTTGTAGGCCATGAAATGCTTGAAGCTGGTGATCCCCGCCTTGGCTGAATCCTCAATGCCCTGCCAGACCTTCTCGCCCCACCAGGTGACGGCCATGTGGTAGGAGTAATCACAGGTCGCGCGGGTGGACTTGTTCGACCAGACCTTGGCCGCATCCATCAGGTCCTGCCCCTGGCCGGGCAGGATGAAGTCGACGACCATCGTGGTCCCGCCGCTGAGGGCCGCCCGGGTGCCGCTTTCAAAATCATCGGCCGAGTAGGTGCCCATGAAGGGCATCTCCAGATGCGTATGCGGATCAATCCCGCCGGGCATCACATAGCAGCCGGTCGCATCCAGCTCCGTCCCGCCCTTGAGGCCCTGCCCGATCTCGGTGATCACCCCGTTCTCCACCCGCACATCGGCCTTGTAGGTCAGGTCCGCGGTGACGACGGTGCCGTTCTTGATGATGGTGGTCATGTGCGGCTCCTAGCTGATAACTTAGCGCTTTTTCAGAGAGTTATGGGAGTTGAAGTGAACTGGCACTTCGAAGGTGATGCGGTGCGAGTGCTGTGATTTCAGACCCGCCGACATGTCCGCGATGCTTAGAACCTTAATTCCGCCACCACCTTCGGTCGACGCAGTGACCTCAATCTCAAACTTGACCATTTGAGGCTCAAAGACCGGCTTTCCCTCAATGAACCCGGCAGCAATGGTCACATCAGCCTTCTGCATCGCTTCGGTCACACCCTTGGAAATCGCAATGAGTGACTTCTCGATGTATTCGGCCAAGTCCATTTGAGCAGTTTTCACCCCACCACCTCCGCCACCTCAAGCACCGCATGCAGAAGCACATCCGTCCCCGCCGCCGCCCACTGGGGCGAAATCTCCTCGGCCTCGGCGCAACACGGTTGATCCAGCAGGCGTCGTGACCGGCACCACTGACGATGTCCATATGAGAATAGCCCAGCTTTTCAGCGGATTGCCGGACGATCTTCACAAGACCGGGGTCGAAGGTTACGGGGTCGAAGTGGCCCACATCCTCGATTTCACAGCCCAGCCCCAGCTCCGCAGCCACCGCATGGGCGGCGCGGATGACTTCGGCCTTCATCGCATCAAGCTTGGCCTGTTCGGGCGAGCGGATATCCACCGTGAACACCACGCGGCCAGGGATCACGTTGCGCGAATTCGGGAAGACCTTCACCTGCCCCACCGCGCCCACGGCGTTCGGCTGGTGGCTCATCGCGATCTGGTGGACGCGTTCGGTGATCCGCGCCATGCCAAGGCCCGCGTTTACCCGCATGTTCATGGGAGTGGAGCCGGTGTGGGCGTCCTTGCCCGTCAGCGTGATCTCCAGCCACCACAACCCCTGCCCGTGGGTCACGACGCCGATCTCTTTCCCCTCGGCTTCCAGGATCGGCCCCTGCTCGATGTGCAATTCCAGCATCGCGTGCATCTTCCGCGCGCCGACCGCCTCATCCCCGACCCAGCCGATCCGCGCCAGTTCGTCACCAAAGACCTTGCCGTCCAGGTCCTTGCGGCTTTTGGCGTAGTCCTCGGTATGGATGCCCGCGAAGACCCCGCTGGCGAGCATGGCAGGCGCAAACCGCGCGCCCTCTTCGTTGGTCCAGTTCGTCACCACGATCGGGTGCTTGGTCCGAACCCCCATGTCGTTCAGCGTCCGCACGACCTCCAGCGCCCCAAGGACGCCCAGAACGCCGTCATAGCGCCCCCCGGTCGGCTGGGTATCAAGGTGAGAACCCATGTAGACCGGCAGTGCCGCAGGGTCCGTCCCCGCCCGCGTGGCGAACATGTTGCCCATGGTATCGACGCCCATGGTCATCCTCGCCGCCTTGCACCAGGACGCGAACAGATGCCGCCCCTCACCATCTGCATCGGTCAGGGTCTGGCGGTTGCAGCCGCCCGCGATACCGGGGCCGATCTTCGCCATCTCTTCCAGGCTTTCCCAAAGGCGCTCGGGATTGATCCGCAGATTGTCTCCGGTTGCAGGCATCTGACGCTCCCCGAAACGGCGGGGCCATGCTGCCCCTTGCCGCGACTCATTTCCTGACCGTATGGTCAAAGTGAAGCGCAACATAACCTGACCAACCGGTCAACCAGAATGTGGATGCGGCATGGCCCCCGACGCCCAGATTTCCCGCCTTCGACCCGGCCGTCGCACGGATATCCGGCGCGAGAACGAGCGGACAATACTGGACGCCGCCGAAAAGGTCTTTGCCGAGGCCGGATTCGGCGGGGCCACGATGCAGCTCATCGCCGACATGGCCGGGCTGCCGAAAGCCAACCTGCACTACTATTTCGCCACGAAAGAGGACCTTTACCGCAAGGTCGTGCAGCAGATCTTCGAGATCTGGCTGGACGCTGCCGCCTGTTTCGACAACGCCCCCGGACCGGTGGAAGGGATCGGCGCCTATGTCGACGCCAAGATGGACATCAGCCGCACCTACCCGCATGGGTCAAAGGTCTGGGCGTCCGAAGTGATGCACGGCGCGCCGGTGATCCAGGATTACCTTGAAACCACGCTTCGCGACTGGACCGAGGGCCGGATCGCCGTCATTCAGCGCTGGATCGATGAGGGCAAGATGGCCCCGGTCGACCCCCGGCACCTGCTGTATCTGCTTTGGGCAACAACCCAGCACTACGCCGATTTCGGCCATCAGATCCAGACGCTGAACAACGGGCAACCTCTGAGCGACCGGCATTGGGCCGAGGCAAAGGCCAGCGTCAAGATGATTGTCCTGCGCGGGATCGGAGCGATCTAGGCCGTCCGCACGAAGGCCTGAAAGCGTTCGGGATAGCTGGTGCAGGACAGGGCCCAGCTTGACGCAAAACCTGGGTTTGCCATGCGCTTTCGCACGGCATTGCGGTAGGCCACCCAGACGTCGGGGTCGATCAGCCCCTGTTCGAACTGGGTGATAGTTGAGGGACATGGTCGATTGCACCACCATGTCGAACTTCAGCCGGTTTTCCGGGGTCAATGCCTCACGGTCCTCCTGACCGGCCAGATAGATCGTCGCATTCTCGGCAACCAGCGCGTAGACCGCGTGTTCAAAGGACATCAGCGACTGGACGGTGGCACCCTCGATCGCCAGGGCATTGCGCCTGACTTCAAGGATCAGGAAGATGACCGAAACCAGACCGCCGATCACCCCCAGGACACTTGCAACGGCCGAGATCAGGTCCCAATTCATCGCGTCACTCCGCCTTTGTCATCCGGTCCGACCGGGGCCATGGTATCGGTTCACCGGTGCATGACAAGCGCGAAGGGCACCGGGTTTGACAGCGAGTCCTTGCCGGCCCTAACCTGCGACGCGCCCGATTGATTGCATGGACATGACCGATGATCCCGACCGTTGCCGACCTCGTGGCCGAGGCAGCCGAGCTTGAGCTTCTGCAGTTTGATGAAACTGCCGCCTTGCGTTTGGGAGAAATCCTGCTGGACCTTGCCAAAGGGCTTCCGGTGGTGATCAGCATCAGGACAGCGGATCGGACGCTGTTTCACGCGGCCTTGCCGGGGTCGACCCCGATGAACGACCTTTGGGCGCGGCGCAAGTCCAACACGGCACTGAAGTTTCAGGAGGCTTCCTTCCTTGTTGGCATGCGCAACCGGGCCAAGGGCGAGACGCTGGCGGCACAGGGGCTTGACCCGGCCGAGCATGCAGATCACGGCGGTGCAGTGCCGATCCGGGTGCGCGGCTGCGGTGTTGTCAGCGTGGCAACTGTCTCGGGCCTGCCGCAAGCCGAGGATCACCGTCTGGTCTGCCGCGCATTGCACAGCTTGAAGATGACCACCGGCCCCGGTGAATGATTTGACCTTGCCTTGCGCGGCGGGCTATCCAATGGGTCATCAAGGTCTGACCGGTGCCATGCCTGCTTCGCCACGTCCCAAGTCCCGTATCCAGCAAAAGAACCGCGAGACGATTCTTGACGCAGCCCTTGAGGTCTTTTCGCTGCACGGGTTCCGTGGCGCCACGCTTGACCAGATTGCCGAGGTGGCGGGGCTGTCGAAGCCGAACCTGCTTTACTACTTCCCGTCGAAGGAAGACGTGCACGCGGCACTCTTGACCGGGCTTCTGTCCACCTGGCTTGACCCTCTGCGGGCAATGGACCCAAAGGGTGACCCGCTGCGGGAAATC
>JAPLPF010000008.1:2709-13113 GCA_026400325.1 Rhodobacterales bacterium | reverse complement strand
CCGCCGCCGCGGCCGCGACCGGGCTGCAAGAAGCCGATTTCATCCGCCAGGCAGCCCTCCTGCGCGCGCAGGAGGTGGAGCAACGACTGTCCCTTTCGATCCTGCCGGTCGATGCGTTCGATGCTTTCAGGGCCGCCGTGGACGCGCCAAGCAAAGTGGTGCCCGGCCTAGCCCGTGCGTCAGAAGCGTCGAAAGGCCTGCTGACGGATGCAGGCTGACCCGCCAGCGGATCGACCCGCCCTGACTATCGCAAAATTCGACAAGGCGCTGCATGACCGCAGCGCCTTTTCGTGCGGCTTTGCGCCCATCGACCACTTCCTGAAATCCTCGTTGTCAGATCAGACAAAGTCGGGGATGGTTGCGGCATGGATCGCGACGGCAGGTGAGGATCCGGCCGTGCTGGGGTTCTACACGCTCGGCGCACTGGCCGTTCGGTCTGACTTCGGCCCAAAGACCTGGCAGCGGTCCCGCGTGCTCGATGTGCCGGTGATCTACATCCGCGCAGTCGCAATCCGACAGGACATGCAGGGCAGAGGGCTTGGAACGGCACTTGTCATCGACGCGATGCGGCGCTGTCTGGGCATTGCGGAGCAGATGGGCGCTGCGGCCATCGTGCTCGACGTACTCGAGGACGACCATTTCGACCGCCGCTGGCGTTTTTACGAGGATCTGGGGTTTCGGCCTCTGGGCGATCCAATGAACCCGACGCGCGTCTTCATCCCAACGTCGGATGTCCGGGCGACGCTTGGCGGCTGATCAGTCGGGAGACGCCACTCCACTATGATCGGAGTGACGAGAAGGGCGGAAAGCAGACGTTCGCTACGACATCTGTTTGCTTTCGCTATCGCGCCGCCGCGTGAGCCATCGGACTGGCCCCTAGCATTCGGCATGCGTCTCAACCGAGATCCCGTCCGCTGCGTAGCGCAGTCAGGCAACCTCGCGGTAGTGGTTGTACCGGGTGGCGCTCAACCGGACTTGGCGCGGGTCCAGGCCCGGGGGATCAGGCTTTCCTGCGCGTCGGTATAGGGCGCGGGGGTGAACATGCGCGACAGGGTTTCCGCGTCCGGATAGACCGCCGGGTTGTTGGAAATGACCGGATCGACCAAAGGTGTCGCGGCCTTGTTGGCATTGGCATAGCGGGTGTAATTGGTGCAGGCCGCTGCCACTTCGGGGCGCATCATGTAGTCGATGAAGGTATAGGCGTCATCCTTGTTCGCGGCGTCCTCGGGGATGCACCAGCAATCAAGCCAGGCCGGCGCTCCGGTCTTTGGCACGAAGTAGCCGAGGTTGATCTCGATTCCGGCTTCGGCCGCAATGTCGATCATGAACGAATAATCCCCGGAGTAGGAGTTCGCCACGCAGATCTCGCCATTGGCCATCCGGCTGGTGTAATTGGTGTTGTCAAATGTCAGGATACTGGGTCGGATCGCATCAAAGGCCGCGATCATCTGGTCCAGCTCGCCCTGTCCCGCCAGGGCCGGATCAATGCCCTTCCATTTCATCACCATGAAGCCGATGTCCGCCGGGCTGTCCAGAAGCGAGATCCCGCATTTAGCCAGTTTTGCCGCGTTCTCTGGCAGGAAGACCGCCTCCATCGAGTTCAGGTCGACGTCAGGAAGCACTTCCTTCACGAGGTCGAGGTTATAGGCGAAGCCCACCGATCCCCACATATAGGGCACACCATACTGGTTCCCCGGATCAAAACCCTCCAGCACTTTCAGGATGACGGGGTCGAGATTGCCATAGTTCTTGAACCGCGTCCGGTCGAGCTTGTGATAGACCCCGACCTTGATCATCCGGGGAAGCGAGGCGCCTGACGACATGACAACATCATATCCGGTGACGCCCGCCAGCATCTTGGCGTCAAATTCCTCGGAGGAGCTGTAGGGATCATAGACCACGCCAATTCCGAATTCGGCCTCGAAGTCAGGTATCGCTGTTTCGCTGATATAGCCTTCCCAGTTCGTGATGTTCAGGGTCCTGGCCTGCGCCCAACTGGGGCGCACGAAGGGCGCGGCAAGTCCGGCCGAAAGGGTGACAAGCGTCTGGCGGCGGTTCAGTGGCATCGGGTGATCTCCTTGATACAGCCTTGAGTTCATATCTCATTCGGAGCGCGGCGCGTTCGGGCCGGCATTCCAGTGTTTTGCCGTGATTGCCATCGGGTGACCACCTGATCCGATATCACCTCACGCGGGCAGTAGAGGTCATCCAATGCCGACAGCTCATCAGGCTCCAGCACCAGATCCAGCGCGCCTAGCGCCTGATCCAGATGCGAGGCCTTGCTGATGCCGATGATCGGGCAGGTGATGTCCCGGCTTTGCCGCACCCATGCCAAGGCGACCTCGGTCAGCGATACGCCGCGGGCAGCGGCGATGCGGCGGACCGCCTCGATGATCGCCAGATCGACATCGTCGCCATAGAACTCGGCCACATAGCGGTCCTCGGTCGCCCGACGCCCCTTGGCTCCCGACAGCCAGCCGCGTGCCAGTGGGCTGAACCCCGTGACGGCGATGCCATTCGCGCGGCAATAGGGGATCATCTCCCGCTCTTCCTCGCGGTAAAGCAGATTGTACTGGCACTGCATGTTCACAAAGGGCGTCCAGCCATTCATCGCCGCGACATGGTTCATCGTCGCGAATTGCCAGGCGAACATGGTCGAGGCGCCGAGGTAAAGGACCTTGCCCGCGCGCACGAGGTCATGCAGCGCGCCCATCGTCTCTTCGATCGGCACGTCCGGGTCAAAGGCGTGGATGACCAGAAGGTCGATATAGTCGGTATTAATCCGCCGCAGGCTGGCATCGACCGAGCGCAGGATATGCTTGCGCGACAGACCCTTGTCGTTCGGGGCGTCGCTCATCGGGTAATAGACCTTGGTCGCCAGAACCAGTTGATCGCGCGGCACAAGTTCCAGCAAGGAGCGGGTCACAACCTCTTCATTGACCCCCAGGGAATACCAGTTGGCCATGTCGTAAAAGGTGATCCCGGCCTCGACCGCCTGTCGCAACAAGGGGCGCGACTGGGCCTCGTCCAGCACCCAAGACTTCCAGGCGCTGGAGCCGAAACTCATGGTGCCAAGGCAGTATTCGCTGACCTTCAGACCGGTATTGCCTAGTTTGATCTGGCGCATGGTTGAGATCACCCGGCAAGTTGTGCCTTCTCAGTATCGGCCTTCATCGAGGATCACCGCAAACAAGAATTTCTCGACCGGCGGGCGAGTTTAATTCCGTGCCCGCTGGCCAGCAACCCGGCTTTGGTCCGGTTTACACGCCCTTGGATTTGGCTAAGGTCATCCCTATTGACCGGGGGATGCGATGGTTGGTGCGGGTGCTGTCTTTGACTTTGACGTTCTGGTCGTCGGTGCCGGGGCGGCGGGCATCGCGGCCACCGGGGCGCTTGGCGCGGCAGGACTTGGCGTCGTCTGTCTCGAGGCGTCCGACCGGATCGGCGGGCGCGTCCATACCGACACCGCGATTTTCGGCGTGCCCTTCGACATGGGCGCGCACTGGCTGCACAACGAACAGTCCAACGCCTTGAAGGCTCCCGGGCTTGCCATGGGGCTTGACCTCTATCCCGCCCCCGCGGAAGGCGTGATACATGGATTGGACGACAGTGCCGTGCTTTGGGATGAGGTCGATGAGCTTGAAGCGGCCGGGCGGCAGGCCGCGCGTGCAGATGCCGAAACCGAAGCGAAGACCGGCATCCCAACGGACCGATCACTTGCAGATGTCCTTGTCGAGAAGGGCCCGTGGTCCTTCACGGCCGCAATGATGTTTGGCCTGTCCATTGGCCGCGATTTGCCGGATACGTCGCTGCGGGACGTGATCACCTGGGAAGGTGGCCACGACTGGTTCTGCCGCGAGGGGTTTGGCCATCTGGTTGCCCGCATGGCCGAAGGCTTGCCGATCCGGCTTGCCACTCCGGTGACCGACATCGTGGCCTTGCCCGATGGTGTGCGGGTCAAGACCCAAGCGGGCGAGATCCGGGTGCGGGCCGTCATCGTGACCGTTTCCGTCGGCGTGCTGGCCGCGGAGATGATCCGCTTTGATCCGCCCCTGGAGTCCGACCGCCGCAAGGCGTTGGATCTGGTGACGATGGGGGACTACAACCACGCGGCCTTGCTGTTCCGGCCCGGCGCGATACCGGTGGAACTCGATACCTGGCTGACCTACCAACTGCAGGCAGGCCCCAAGGGCATCGCGCAAGGAGGTGGATTCCTTTGCAACATCTCGGGCACAGGTCTGACCAGTTTCGAGACCTCCGGCAGCTTCTCGCGCGCCTTGCAGGAAGCGGGGCCGGAGGCCGCAATTGACCACGGGCTTGAGACGCTTGCTGGCATGTTCGGCGCGAACGTCCAGCGGGACTTCATCAAGGGGCATGCGACGGCCTGGCGAAAAGAGCCTTTTGTGCGTGGCTCCTATGCCGGGGCGCTGCCGGGTGGCCACAGCCAGCGCAAGGTGCTGGGCCGCGCCCATGCCGAGCGGGTCCATTTCGCGGGCGAGGCAAGTCATGTCGGCCAGCAGTGTTCCGTCAGCGGGGCCCATCTTGAAGGTCTGCGCGCCGCGCGGGATGTAATCGACCAGTTGGGTTGACCTCCGGGGCGGCGCTCGGCGGCAGCGTTGGCTGTGGCCGTCTCAGTGATACCTGAAAGTGGAGACAACGATGCACAACGGCCGCATGTCCTTGAAGGCGCTGCGAACATTCGAGGCGGTCGTGCGCAACCGCAGCATGGCCAAGGCCGCCGACGAGCTTTACGTCAGTGCCGGTGCCGTCGGATTTCAGATCAGGGCGCTGGAGGCCGAGTTGGGCTTTCGACTTTTCGACCGCGTGGGCGGGGAAATGCTGCCGACCGAGGCCGCCGTCGAGGTGTCCCGCCAGATCCGGGGCGGCTTTGAGCAGGTCTTTGGCGCGGTCCAGCAACTGCGCCTCAGCCGCGATCCGGGGTTTCTGACTGTCAACTGCGATGTGACCTTCGGAATGCTCTGGCTCGGCCCCCGCATCGCGGATTTTCAGGACCAGCACCCGGACATCGAGGTGCGCCTGAACCTGACCGACAACGACCCGGAGGTAAACTTGGCCGGCGCCGATATCGCGATCAGCAACGGCGATGGGCAGGTTCAGGGGCTGCATTCGATCAGATTGACCGCCGAGTCCGTCTCGCCGGTTTGTGCACCGAGGCATGCCGGGCCCGATGGCAGGATTTCCGCCGCCGATTTGGCTGGAATGCACCTGTTGCATGTGGAATGGCTGGCGCCTGAGACCCTGTTTCGCACTCTGACCTGGGACGAATGGTTTGCACTTGCCGGCGTGGCTCTGGGCGCCCAAACGACCAGAGGCACCTATTTCTCGCATACGGCCAGTGCGATCCAGCTAGCCATTGCCGGGAAAGGCGTGGCGTTGGCCAGCGATTGTCTGGTGGCGGATGCCATTGCCGCAGGCCAGCTGATCCGCCCGGTTGACATGTCGTTGCGCATGCCCTGGGACTACCATCTGTCCCACAGTGACCGGGTGGCAGACCTTCACAAGGTCAAGGCTTTCAACAACTGGCTGTTGGCCCTGACCGCAAGGTTTCGTACCGATGGATGATCAACCGGCCGCCTCTGCCACGGGGCGTGCGTCGATCTGGGTGGGCACCTGACCGCGCTTGGCCGCATCTTTGCCGTCCTGATCCCAATGGACCCAGACCGGATCATCGCCATCGTAATAGCCAAGCTGGTCATGCCCGGTGCCGTGGGTCGTATAGCCCAGCAACCGGCGCACCCGTTCATCGTACTGACGCGCCACGGCGGGGGGCACTTCCATCGTGTGGTTTTCCTCGGGCCGCAGCCAGCCCAGCGAATAAGTGGTGATCAACCCGGTGCGCGGCCCCGTGCTGCGGTTGGCACCACCCCCGTGCCAGGTTGACCCCAGATAGAAAAGAACCGAGCCCTTGGGCATTTCCGCCTGCACCTGCTGCGACAGGTCCGGCCTGTGCCAGGCGCGCAGGTAACGGTGGCTGCCCGGCACGACATGGGTCGCGCCGTTTTCGGCGGTGAAATCGCACAAGGACCACATCGCGCTGATCTGCAATTCCATCCCGGCGATCTGGATCGGATAGGGCGTGTCATCGCGGTGAAGCTGTTGGGCCTTTTCGCCGGGCAGGATCTCGATCCCGGTCGAACTGCCAATCTGGTAATCGGCGCAATGGGGCAGAAGCATCGCATCGGCAATGTCGATGACCCATTTATGTGCGATCAACGCGGCCGCGGTCGGCGCATAGCGCAGAACGCCCCCGCAGCGCAGGGTCTTTTTCCCGATGAAATCCGTGCGCTCACCTTCGGCAAAGCTGTCGAACTCGCAGCGCAATTCGGCCTTCACCGCTTCGGCAATGCCTTGGGAAATCGCGTTTCTGATGATCACGCCACCATCTCGCCGTAGGGCTTCAATGGCATGAGCTGGGGCTTGGTTGGCGTCAAATGACAAGATGGGCATTCGTTTACTCCTGCGGCCCCCCAAACCCATTTGGCCTTGCGCTCGCTCGGCTTCACGGTTCCAAAGGCTGTGTTCAAAGCGTCTTTCCAAGACTAACGCCGAGCAATCGTGCAGAGCAAATCAGATGAAATCGCTTCCTGACCTAGAAAATCTCGCTTGCTTGCGGTCCGGATCTCGCGCTTGAAAGTGACCTGTTGTCCCCAGGTTCATTCTCCGCAACCGAAGCGGCATGGCTGCCTGCCTCTGGAACAGGAATGGACGGAAAAGGCTTTGCAAACGACCGGCCGCTATGGGCCGAGCCTGTGTGGAAACTCCGCTTCATGGTATACTTCTGCAGGTCAGCGGAGGGTCGAGATGGCGGGTTTTATCGAAGGCATCGACCGGGGTCAGACGGTGCTTTTCCCGGAGCGGTTGGAGGATTGGATCGGAGAAGAAAGCATTGTCCGTGTCGTCGATCTCTTTGTCGACGAGCTCGATCTGCGCGGCCTTGGCTTCGAGCGTTCTGCCCCGGCGCGGACGGGGCGACCGGGATACCATCCGGCAGTTTTGCTCAAACTGTTCATTTATGGTTACCTGAGCCGGGTCCCGTCGAGCCGCAGGCTGGAGCGCGAGGCTGGGCGGAATGTCGAGGCGATGTGGCTGACCGGTCGGCTGGTCCCGGATCACAAGACCATCGCCGACTTCCGGCGGGACAACGGCCCTGCGATCCGCAAGACCTGTGCGCAGTTCGTCGAGCTCTGCCGCCGGATCGGCACCCTGAAGGGTGACTCCGTCGCCATCGACGGCAGCAAGTTCAAGGCCGTCAACAACCGCGACCGCAACTTCACCAAGGGCAAGATCGCCAGCCGCCTGGCCCATCTCGAGGCCGATGTCGAACGCTACATCACTGAGATGGTCCGCATCGACCGGCAGGAAGAGGGCGAGGCACGGGGCGAGAAGGTCGCCCATCTCGGCCGTCGGTATGGGCGCATCCGGCAGGAGATCGAACGGCTGAAGGCGATGGACAAGGCACTGGCTGATGCACCCGACGGACAGATATCGCTGACCGATCCCGATGCCCGCGCCATGGCGACCAGTGCCCGCAACAGCGGGATGGTCGGCTACAACGGGCAGACCGCAGTCGATGCAGAGACCCATCTGATCGTGGCACATGAGGTGACCAACCAGGGACATGACCGCGATCAGCTGAGCCCGATGGCGATAGCCGCAAAGGATGCCCTCGCTCGGGATGATCTGCATGTGCTGGCCGACAAGGGCTACTTCAGCGGACGCGAGATCCTTGCCTGCCACGAGGCCGACATCACGGTGACCGTGCCGCGCCCCGAAACCTCGGGCAACCGGCTCAAGGGAATGTATGTGAAGGCCGACTTCGCCTACGAGGCCGGGTCCGACGTCTATCGCTGCCCGGCTGGCGAGGCGCTGAGCTACCGCTACACGACCGAGGAAGACGGCCTTCAGCTCCGGCGCTACTGGACAAGCGAATGCCAGGCCTGCCCCTTGCGGTCAGGCTGCACCACCGGCAAGGAACGCCGGATCACAAGGTGGGAACACGAGCACCTGATCGAGGCGTCGGCGGCCAGGCTGCAGGGGCCATCGGAACCGATGACGGTTCGCCGTTCCACTGTCGAGCATCCGTTCGGCACGATCAAGTCCTGGATGGGTGCCACCCATTTCCTGACCCGAGGGCTGCGCCACGTGAAGACGGAAATGGCGCTGAATGTCTTGGCCTACAATATAAAGCGGATGATCTCGCTGATCGGGATTCCCAGTCTCATGGCTGCGATGCAGGCCTGACACAGCCGCAAAGCCAGAGCCGAACCCTGCCACCGAGCGGCGATCTCTCTCTTCGGCGGTCAACGCTCAAAAAGTCGATCCGGTGCCAGAGTTTCCACACAACCTAGGCCGAAAGCAACCGAGCCCGGCGGGTTTCCCCGCCGGGCCCTTTCGGGGAAACACCGTTCTTTTCAGAACGGGATCTCATCATCGCGGTCGACCAACTCGGGGTTTTCGTTCTCGGTCGCCTTCGGGCGGCTGAGGAAATCGACCTTCTCGGCGATGATCTCGCAGCCGTAGCGATCAACGCCGGTTGCGTCAGTCCACTTGGTGTAGTGGATACGGCCGTGGACCATGACCTTCATGCCCTTTTCGCAGTGCTCAGCGACGGTTTTGCCGAGACCGTTGAAGCAAGTGATGCGGTGCCATTCGGTGTCCATGACCCGATAGCCGTTTTCGTCGCGGATCGCGCGACCTTCCGAAAGGCGGGGGCGCGAGGTGGCGAGGGTGAAGTTGGTGATCTTGGTACCGCTCTGGGTAGCGCGCACTTCGGGCTTCTGACCGATGTTGCCGGCGAGGATGACGATGTTCTGCATGTTAAGCTCCTGTGTTTCCTGTCCTTGGGACCGTCCCTTCGACAAGACCCGAAAGAAGCCTGTCGGGTGAGGCGTGCACGGCTGGGCCATCAGAACAGACGGAAACCCCCAAAGGTCCGGGGTGGAGCGGGCAGGACGCAAACGGCGGCCAACACGGCTCGGACCGACGCGGGGTTGCACGATTGAACCCGAACAGGCTTAGGGGATTGTCAGTCGAAGGGATGTCACCGGGGACAGGAGTGATCGGGGGCTCTTGCAGAACATGTCTTTCCTCGCCCTGAAAAGACGGTAAGCCCGAAGTCCTTACCCCCGTAGCGGCGGATCACCTCTGTGCCCCCTTTGCTTGCCATTCGCGCCCCAGCCCGATGGGAGTTGCGAGCCCGCGCCGTGACGGCTATCCCAAGGGCATCATTTTGGACACGAGGCACCCATGGCTGAATTCGACGTTGAGACACTGTCGCTCAAAGAGCTCAAAAGCCTGCAGAAGGATCTGGCCAAGGCTATTTCCACGTTTGAGGATCGTCAGAAAAGCGATGCCCGAAGCAAGCTCGAGGTCATTGCGAAAGAGATGGGCTATTCTCTTGCCGAACTGGTCGGCACTGAGGTGAAACCCACCCGTGCGCCCGCCGCCGCGAAATACCGCCATCCAGAAAACGCGGCCCTCACCTGGTCAGGCCGGGGGCGCCAGCCGCTGTGGTTTGTCGCTGCCCTTGACGCAGGTAAATCGCCTGAGGACCTGGCAGTCAACTGACCGCCTGTGCGTAACCCAGCAGTGGGACGTTCGTGTTAACGAAACCGGGTGTTGTGAACATGTCGGCTCTGTCATGTTCACAAAATGCAAAAGTCTCACCATGAAAGGGCCCCCTGCCCTAACTGCGGCAATGCGAGGCACCCAGCAGAGCATCGCGCTAAGGAGATAATGCGCAGGCATGCGCGTTTCCATTACTTGGTTTTCGGGATGCCGACACGCGGTCGGCGCCTTGTGCCTGTCAGGCTCTTAAGGGCAGACAGGCGAAAGGCCCGGAGGCGCATTCGCGCCATGCCCGGGCCTTCTTAAGGACCGTGGGCATTACGCCCACGGATCGATCTCAGCCAGCACCTGGACCTCGTCCCCGTCGATTTCATCGGCGGGGACGGCACCAAAGGTTCCATCCCCTGCCCGAAAGACCACGATCGAAACCATGAGCGTAGCGGCGAGGGAGGCGGCGAAGGCGTGTGCATCTTTGCGGGACATCTGTTTTGGCTCCTGCTGGGAGGCGAGGGACCATCCCCCGCGCTGACAGGAACCCGCAGGCCCAAAGACGGTCTGACATCACCGGGTGCGTTCGGCTTGCCCGAATCCACACGGCGGCACGGGCTTGCCCCGTAGTCCGAGCCCTTGTGGCTTGATCTCGAAGACTGGATTTGGGCCAAGGAAGGGACTGGCAAGCGGGGGATGGTACTTTGACACAAGGAGCCGAATTGTCCCGCTGATGCTCACCCAGCCTGCCTTGCAGTCATGCTTTTGGTTGACCGAGGCCTTACTGGGGATGGAGCCTTCGGTGCCCCGCGCAGATGCGCGGGACAG
>JAPLPF010000008.1:0-2700 GCA_026400325.1 Rhodobacterales bacterium | reverse complement strand
AGTAGGCTCAGGCGGCAATACCCGCCTCCCCTGCCCTTTCGCCTTCGGCGCCGACGACCTGCAGCCGTGCATTGCGATAGCCCTCCCTCGCGATCCAGAGCTCGGCCGCGGTAATGGATTCCGCCAGATGCAGCAGCTCGGTGTTGCCACCGAAGTCCAGAAGAACACGTACTTGTCCAGCTTTGGGTTCCTCAGCCACCTCGAAGACCAGCCGACTGTCAGCCGAATGGCTGCGCATGATGGTGACAAGGATGACCCCCTCTGAGGAGAAGTTGCCCTCATGCAGCGTGAAGGACGCCGGAGCCGTCCAGGTCGGAAAAGGCCGCGGCGGTTCCTTCTTCACCAAGCGGCCAACACCGTTGGACCTTTCCCACGCCGCCAGCTTTTTGGTGAAGCGTGCAGGCGGTTTGGGACTGCCGTCGGTGTAACGAATGAGCGCGCCCAAGGGCGCTGTGTCGATGATTGTGTTTGCGGACATGATTCCTCATCCTGAATGCGAGCATTCGCACTCATCATATTGATATTGTTGTATTTTGCTGTGATTGAGGGCGGGTCTCCCCGCCCTCGGGGGCTCAGATCACTCCGCGGCCATCATTGCGGCGCTTTCCACGGGAAGATCGGCCATCAGGAAAGCGGGCAAGTCGATCTCAGCGTCAATGTCAGCAGCGCCCAAGGGTTCTTCGCTCAAAGCCCCCTGCCCTTCTGCAGCGACATCACAGTCCAGAGCGGCAAGATCACTGCGCCGCAGAACCTCCGGCAACCAACCGCTGCCCTTGAGCAAGCGCTCGGCTTCCGTCGCCATCTCGCCCTTCTTCAGATGGTCGAGCAGCTGCGCGGTGCCCTCCCCCTTCGCATTACGCACGGCCTCAAGGATACGCGCCTTGGGAATCCGGTTCAGGTAGGTGTCCGCCGTCGGCTCCCAGCCTGCCGCCACCAAGTCGAGGTCGACGGCTTCAGCCACGATCTCCGACTGCGCCATGCGGCGGGTCAACCCGCTGGCCGAGATGCCCGCACCGTAAGGATTCACCTTCTCATGCAGCGCGTTGATCCCGAAGCTCAGGCAATGCGCCAGCAGAGCCAATCGGCTGGCCTGATCGAGGGCCGAGAGATAGTCCCAAAGCACGGCATCGTCGCCAAGCGGCAGATCGGCCTCCCAGGCAGCATGACGATCGTCCACGGTCTTGGCCACCGGACTGTCCTTCAGATCAGGCGCCTGAGCCGACATGTAGACGGGGCGCACAGAAGCCTCCAAGCAACTGCCCGACGCGCCGGAACTGCGGAAGGTGTCATTGACCAGCTTCAGCAGCAGCAGCGTCAGGGCGACGTCGGGAGAACGCCCAATCGCCTCGCGCAAGGCGAGGGTGCGATGCGCGGTCAGCTCCATGACCAGACGCTCCGGCAAAGGCTTCAATGCGCCATCATCTTCGTCGTCTGGAAGACCGGCACTGAACGGCTGGCCCCCGGAAGTGATGACGGTGGCCGCGGAAGTGCCAGCGGGAAGCTGATGAGCGGAGACACTGCCATCAACCCCCTGCCCTTCCACACCCAGCTCATCGCCAAAGTTGGCCACGGTCTCTTCGCGAGGCTCATCCCCTGGCCGGACATGGCCCCGATAGACAGCCAGACTGCCATCCCGATCCAGCGTGACGAAGACGAACCTCGGCTGCATCAAAGATCAGCGGGCGTTGCTCAAAGGCTTCCATTGCAGCTTCCAACTCACCAAACCGGGTGTCGACCTCCTCGGGGTATTCGTCCTGACCAGAGTATTCCTCTTCCAGCGCGCGATACTCGGCGAGCAGTTTGGCGTGCTCTGCGGCTTCATCCGCGCTGAGCGGCGAAGGATCGCCAACCAGTCGCCGCAGACCGTGGCTATAGCCATAGGGCAGATCAGTTGACACCTCGATCCACTTCCAACCCTCAGCAGCAATTGCCTGCGCCTCGACTTGCAGCTTGTCCGGGACCAAACGGTCGAGCAGGGCAGGGTCCTCCAACCAGCCGCCATCATCACCTTGGAAGAGATCGCGCAGGACAACCCCACCCGCGGCCTCATAGACCTCGATCCCAACAAACACCGCGCGGCGATCCGAGGCCCGCACAGAGGTTTCGGTCAACATGCGGCGAATCGAATAGGGCTCCTTGTTCCAGGAATTCTTCACCGCATCCCAGACCTGCACCTGACGCGCGTGATCGGGGCTCACCGTGAAGGCCATGAGGTGTTCCAGCGTCATGCCATCCTCGGCATAGACCTCGAGCAGGGCAGGGGCCACGGAGGCGAGTTTGAACCGCTGCTTCACGATCTGCGGCGTCACGAAGAAGGCCGCCGCGATCGCTTCCTCACCCTGACCCTTATCGCGCAAGGCAATAAAGGCGCGGAACTGATCGAGCGGGTGCAGGGCGACGCGCTGCATATTCTCAGCCAAGGAATCGTCTTCGGCCAGAATATCTGATGTCACATCGCGCAATACACAAGGCACAGACGCCGTCTTTGCCAAACGCTTTTGCTTCACCAGCAACGACAGCGCCTGAAAGCGTCGACCGCCAGCCGGGATCTCGAACTTGCCGGTCTCGACGCCATCGGCACCCAACACAGGCCGCACGCTCAGGCCTTGCAACAATCCACGGCGAGCGATGTCCTCGGCCAACTCTTCGACAGATACACCAGCCTTGATGCGCCGGACGTTGGACTGGCTCAGCACGAGC
>JAPLPF010000028.1:22162-35564 GCA_026400325.1 Rhodobacterales bacterium | reverse complement strand
CGATGCCGCGCTATGATCTGGAACGCTTTGGCACCGCCCCGCGCGCCAGTCCGCGCCAGTCGGACCTGATGATCGTCGCGGGCACGCTGACCAACAAGATGGCTCCGGCGCTGCGCAAGGTCTACGACCAGATGCCGGAACCGCGCTATGTGATCTCGATGGGGTCCTGTGTGAACGGGGGCGGCTACTACCATTACAGCTATTCGGTGGTGCGCGGCTGTGACCGGATCGTCCCGGTCGACATCTACGTGCCGTGCTGCCCGCCCACGGCCGAGGCGCTTTTGTACGGTATCCTGCAGCTGCAGCGGAAGATCCGCCGCACCGGCACCCTGGTGAGGTAGACCCATGTCCGAAGCCCTGCAGGAACTGGCCGCCATCATCGAGATGAAGCAACCCGAGGCGGTTTTTGCCAGCCGGGTGGCCTTTGGCGAACTGACGCTGACGGTCAACCTTGCCAATCTGCACGACATGGTCGAATTCCTGCGGGATGACACCTCGTGCCGGTTTTCCAGTCTGGTCGACATCACGGCCATCGACCACCCGGAACGCGCGCAGCGATTTGACGTGGTCTATCATTTCCTGTCGATGTACCGAAACCACCGCATTCGGGTGAAGGTGCCGGTGCGCGAGGATGACATGGTTCCGTCGATCCACGAGCTGCACCCCTCGGCCAACTGGTTCGAGCGTGAGGTGTTCGACATGTTCGGCATCCTCTTTTCCGGCCACCCCGACCTGCGGCGCATCCTGACCGACTATGGTTTTCGGGGTTATCCGCTGCGCAAGGACTTTCCGACCACGGGGTATACCGAGGTCCGCTATGACGAGGTCTTGAAGCGGGTCGTCTACGAGCCGGTCAACCTGGTGCAGGAATACCGCCAGTTCGACTTCATGTCCCCATGGGAGGGGGCCGAGTACATTCTTCCGGGTGACCAGAAGGCCGAAGCCAAATCGGGGTCAAAGTGAAGCCGGGACTGGCCATAGGGGCGAAGGCGGTCTTCCGTCACCGGATCGGGCCCGGGCATACCGTGCCCGCCCTCTATCCCGAGGCGGCGCTTTTCCAGACCATGCCGGGGGTCCTGGCCACCGGTTACTTCGTGGGATTGATGGAATGGGCCTGCGTTGAACAACTGGCCCCGTTCTACGACGAGGGTGAGGGGTCGCTTGGCACGCATGTCGATTTCAGCCATGTCGCACCTACGCCACCCGGCCTGACGGTGACTGTGGACAGCGAAGTCACGGCAATCGACGGCAAGTTCATCTGGTTCAAGGTCCGCGCCCATGACGGGGTGGACCTGATCGGCGAGGGGCGTCACCAGCGTGCCGTCGTCCGGTGGGAGAAGTTCGTGCCGAAGGCGTTGGCGAAAGCCGGGGCCAAGGCAGAGGGGGTTGGGGCGTGATGGACCGCTACCGCACGGGAGCAAGTTGATGGACGGCGATATCCGCGTGAACACCTACGACGACGGCTCGAAGGATTTCGAGACGGGCGAGCAGCGCATCCGCAACTTCAACATCAACTTCGGGCCGCAGCACCCTGCGGCGCATGGTGTGCTGCGCCTGGTGCTGGAGCTGGACGGCGAGATTGTCGAACGCTGTGATCCCCATATCGGGCTTCTGCACCGTGGCACCGAAAAGCTGATGGAAAGCCGGACCTACCTGCAGAACCTGCCCTATTTCGACCGCCTCGACTATGTGGCCCCGATGAACCAGGAACATGCCTGGTGTCTGGCGATCGAGCGGTTGACCGGCACGCCGGTGCCGCGTCGGGCGTCGCTGATCCGGGTGCTGTATTCCGAGATCGGCCGCATCCTCAGTCACCTTCTGAACGTGACCACGCAGGCGATGGACGTGGGCGCACTGACCCCGCCGCTCTGGGGGTTTGAGGAACGCGAAAAGCTGATGGTGTTCTACGAACGCGCCTGCGGGGCGCGTCTGCACGCGGCCTATTTCCGGCCCGGTGGCGTGCATGTCGATCTGCCCGACGCGCTGGTCGAGGATATCGACCTGTGGGCGGTGGCTTTCCCCAAGCTTCTGGACGACATCGACGGCCTTCTGACGGAAAATCGCATCTTCAAGCAGCGCAATGCCGATATCGGCGTGGTGACAGAAGCCGACATTCAGAAATGGGGCTATTCGGGCGTCATGGTGCGCGGGTCGGGCCTGGCCTGGGACCTGCGCCGCGCGCAGCCCTACGAATGCTATGACGAGTTCGATTTCCAGATCCCCGTCGGCAAGAACGGCGACTGCTATGACCGTTACCTCTGCCGCATGGCCGAAATGCGCGAATCGACAAAGATCATCCGTCAGGCCTGTGCGAAACTTCGGGTGGAAAAGGGTGACGTGCTGGCGCGCGGCAAGATCACCCCGCCGAAACGCGGCGAGATGAAGACCTCGATGGAGGCCTTGATCCACCACTTCAAGCTTTACACCGAAGGGTTCCACGTCCCGGCGGGTGAGGTTTACGCCAGCGTCGAGGCCCCGAAGGGCGAATTCGGCGTGTATCTGGTGGCCGACGGGACCAACAAACCTTACCGCGCCAAGATCCGCGCGCCGGGGTTCCTGCACCTGCAGTCGATTGATTGGCTGTGCAAGGGGCACCAATTGGCGGATGTGTCGGCCATCATCGGGACGATGGACGTGGTGTTCGGGGAGATTGACCGGGGGACGATGGACGTGGTGTTCGGGGAGATTGACCGGTGAGGGTTTTCTGCCTCATCGCCGCATTTGCAAATGCAACCTCAGCTAGTGCGGAGGACCTTTGGGTGCCTCGCATCCAGCCCGACGATACCAGTGTTGTCCAAATGTTCAGCGACAGTTCAGTTCTAGTTCAGAGCGGCGGCGTGTCCTTCGTCTGTCAAACTGCTGCAGAGGAACAAGCGGTCGTCTTTGATGAGTGCAGACCGCTTCTATCCCGTTTCGCATATTCACAGCTTCAATTCGGAGCGATGGCGCGTGCAGAAGACAAACGGCTTAGGGGTGTTCCTCAAGATGAAGTCGACTTGGCAACCGAAGGCGCGCTCCGAGAAGCTGGATGCACAATTGAAATAGGTTCGTTCGACTTCTTCACAGAGGATTCTCTCGCCAAACTCGGCATGGGCTACGGATTGAATCCGGACTTGGTTCCATTCGCACGGGCAACAGTCGAGGAAATTGCGCGCGCAAGCTTCGACAGGTTGTTCTCGGCTGGCGCTGTATCCTTTCTCGATAGCAGAACAAAAGTTAGCCTAAAGGACTGTGCCTGATGCTCCGCCGCCTTCATCCCGAACAGCCCGCCTCTTTCGCGTTCACCCCGGCGAACCTTGCCTGGGCCCAGGGCCAGATCACCAAATACCCCGCAGGGCGGCAGGCCAGTGCGATCATTCCACTTCTGTGGCGCGCGCAAGAGCAGGAGGGGTGGCTGTCCCGCCCCGCCATCGAGCATGTCGCCGGGATGCTGGGCATGGCCTACATCCGCGCGCTGGAGGTGGCGACCTTCTACTTCATGTTCCAGCTGCAGCCAGTGGGGTCGGTGGCCCATGTGCAGGTCTGCGGCACGACCAGCTGCATGATCTGCGGGGCAGAAGACCTTGTACAGGTCTGCAAGGAGCTGATTGCCAAGACCCCGCACACGCTTTCGGGTGATGGCAAGTTTTCCTGGGAAGAGGTCGAATGCCTGGGGGCCTGCGCGAATGCGCCGATGGCCCAGATCGGCAAGGACTATTACGAAGATCTGACGCCCGACATCCTGCGCGACCTTATCAGCCGGTTCTCGATGGGCGACGTGGGCGTGCCGGGGCCGCAGAACGGGCGTTATGCTGCGGAACCGGCTGGGGGCCTGACCACGCTGACCGAGTTTGAAAGCGGCCGAAAGCAGTACAACGCCAGTGCGCAGGCGGCCGTCGACCTTGCCGATACCATCAGGCGGATCGACGGAAGCGAGGTTGCGCTGAACTTGGCATGGCTGGGCAAAACGGCAAAGCCGGCAAAGGCCCCGGCAAAGAAGGCCCCGGCTGAAAAGGCTGCGTCGACAGCCCCGAAAGTGCGTCCGAAGAAGGCGTAAGGAAAGGAAGTCCTGCAAAGATCATGGCCCGTCAAGGGTTCGGCACGAGAGGGAGAGATACGGAAAATGCGCAAGGTTGAAAACGTGAAGGCCCCGAACCTGGCTGGATGGGCCATCGGTGCGGCAGCCGGTCTGGTTGCCTTTGGTGTGCTGGTCGTCGTGGGAAAATTCGATCTTTTCCCTGCCGCGGCCCTTTCCGGTGCCATCGCGGCGGTGGCCGGACTTATCCTGGGAATGCCCTGGGGCTCATCTTCTGCGCAACCGGCCATGCCGGCGCGCAAAGCGGTCGCCGCCCCTGCTGCAACGACACCGAAGGCTGAAAAGGTCAGTGCGCCTGCAGCCTTTGTCGCAGTCCCGTCTGGTGTGCCCGCGCCAAAGGCAAAGCCTGCCGCCAAGCCGAAGGCCGAGGCTCCCGCGAAGGCCGCTTCCAAAGCTGCCGCGAAGCCGAAAGCCCCTGCCGGGCCAGAGCGGTTGAAGGCCGCGCGCAAGGGCAAGGCGGATGACCTGAAAGAGATCGAAGGCATCGGGCCTGCGATGGAAAAGCTGGTGAACAGCCTTGGCTTTTACCACTTCGACCAGATCGCCGGCTGGTCTGATGCCGATGTGGCGCTTGTCGATGCCGAGATGAAGACCTTCAAGGGCCGCATCGCCCGTGATCGCTGGGTGGCGCAGGCAAAGATCATCGTAACCGAAGGGCTTGATGCGTTCCGTGAACGCGCCAAGACCAACAACTACTGAGACCATGGTGCAGCGACCAGATCCCCAGGACCTGAAACGGGCAAGCCAGGCGCGGCTGGTGGGCATCGTCCTTGCGGTGACGATCACCTCATGGATGGGCGCGCAATGGCTGGGCGGGCAGTTGGGACTGGACACACGCTATGTGTTCCTGCTGGATTTTGCCGCCATCGCGGCCTTCCTCTGGGCCATGGTCGTGACATATCAGATCTGGCGGGGACGCCGGGGTTAGAAAGCTGGCGGGAACGCCGGAATTGGGAAGGCTTGAGATGCTCAAGGATCAGGACCGCATATTCACCAACCTTTACGGGATGCATGACCGCAGCCTGAAAGGCGCGATGAAGCGCGGGCATTGGAACGGCACCGCCGACATCATCAAGCGCGGCCGGGACACGCTGATCGAGCAGGTCAAAGCCAGCGGTCTGCGCGGCCGGGGCGGTGCGGGCTTTCCGACCGGCCTGAAGTGGTCGTTCATGCCCAAGCAATCGGATGGTCGGCCCAGCTATCTGGTGATCAACGCCGACGAGTCGGAACCTGGCACCTGCAAGGACCGCGAAATCATGCGGCATGATCCGCATACCCTGATCGAAGGCGCGCTGATCGCCAGCTTCGCGATGAACGCCAACGCCTGCTACATCTACATCCGCGGCGAATACATCCGTGAGCGTGAGGCCCTGCAGGCCGCGATCGACGAATGCTATGACGCTGGCCTTCTGGGCAAGAATGCCGCGAAATCCGGCTGGGATTTCGACTGCTACCTGCACCACGGTGCCGGGGCCTATATCTGCGGCGAGGAAACGGCGCTGCTGGAAAGCCTTGAAGGCAAGAAGGGCATGCCCCGCCTGAAGCCGCCCTTCCCGGCGGGCAGCGGGCTTTACGGCTGCCCGACCACCGTGAACAATGTGGAATCCATCGCCGTTGTTCCCACCATCCTGCGCCGGGGCCCGGACTGGTTTGCAAGCTTCGGTCGCCCGAACAACACCGGGACCAAGCTGTTCGGAATCTCGGGCCACGTCAACAACCCTTGCGTTGTCGAAGAAGCGATGTCGATTCCGCTGAAGGAGTTGCTGGAGCGCCATTGCGGCGGCGTGCGCGGCGGCTGGGACAACATCAAGGCGGTGATCCCCGGCGGGTCCTCGGTGCCCTTGCTGACCAGGACGCAATGCGACGACGCGATCATGGATTTCGACTGGCTGCGTGAACAGCGGTCGGGCCTTGGCACGGCGGCGGTGATCGTGATGGACCAGTCCACCGACGTCATCAAGGCGATCTGGCGGCTGTCGAAGTTCTACAAGCACGAAAGCTGTGGCCAGTGCACCCCCTGCCGCGAAGGCACCGGCTGGATGATGCGCGTGATGGACCGTCTGGTCCGTGGCGAGGCGGAGGTTGAAGAGATCGACATGCTTCTGTCGGTGACCAAGCAGGTCGAGGGCCACACGATCTGCGCCCTGGGCGATGCGGCGGCCTGGCCGATCCAGGGCCTGATCCGCGCCTTCCGCGACGAGATCGAGGACCGGATCAAGGCCAAGCGGACGGGCCGCGTCTCGGCGGTTGCGGCAGAATGATGCGCGGCGCGCTGGTTCTTCCGCTGGTGCTTGCCGCCTGCGTTCAGTCCGGGCCTTCGGCTGCCGAAAGCCCCGTCGGCACGCCGTTCCAGATCGGCAAATCCGTGGTCGTTGCCACGCAGATGAGCGACTGGCCAAGCATGATTTATGCGGTCGATGCGTCGGGCCAATCCCAGATCATGCAAAATGGCACCGCACCCACGGTCATCATCTCGGGGGCGCCGGACTTTGACACGGCCGTCGATGCCCTTGGGCAATTCTGCGGGCGGGCGATCGACCCGATGGGGTTCGACACGCAGTTTGTCTTCAAGGAGCCTGCGTCGGGCGACTACTGGTTTGACGGTCACGCCCATGGTCCTTGCCTGCGCGGCCTGTGTCGGGCCATCGGCAAGCGGTGACCAACCGGGCGGCGAACCAGTGCGCGTCACCAATGCGGGCCAGCCCTACCAGATGTCGGACGGGGCAGCGGCGCGCCGTGCGGCGGATGCCGAGTGCGGGCCAGGGGGCGTGCGCTCCTCGATCTACGACAGGTATGACCGGGCGACCGCTGCCTGGGTCTATCCGGGGGGCTGCGCATGACAAATACCGTCAGCCGCAATCACAAACCGCTGAGAAGCGCCCTTTGTCATGGCATATCAAAGGGGGTCTCCCCCATCTCTGCGGCAGTTTCAGCCAAGGAGGCCCTCATGAAACGCTTTGCCATCACTCTGGCCGCGCTGGCGATTGCAGCCCCGGCGTTTGCGCTGGTGCCGATCAACCAGGAACCGACGATCATCAACACCCTTCTGCAGGGCTTTATCGGTGACGCCATCGACGACAATTGCGACACCATCGAGGCCCGGACGCTGCGGGCGCTGGCTGAGTTGAACAAGCTCAAGAACTATGCGTTGGAGCAGGGCTACACCGCCGACGAAATCCGCGCGCTGGTGAAGTCGAAAGAGGAAAAGGCCAAGGGCAAGGCCATTGCCGCCGACTGGCTGAAGGAACGCGGGGCGGTGCCGGGCGACGCGGAAAGCTATTGCCGGATCGGCGAAGAGGAAATCCGCAAGGAAACCCTCGTCGGATATCTGTTGAGGTCGACACGATGAACCAGCCGCCCGGGCACCATCTGGCCGAGTTGAACGTGGGGCGCCTTCTGGCCCCCACCGACGACCCGCGCGTGGCCGAGTTCATGGCGGCGCTGGACCGTGTCAACGGTCTGGGCAAGCGGATGCCCGGGTTCGTCTGGATGATGGAAGGTTCGGGCGAACCGGGGACCGGGAACACCGAGGCGAAGCTGGATGGCGACCCGCAGTATGTCTCGAACCTGACGGTCTGGGAAAGCGTGGAGACGCTGGAGGCCTTTGTCTGGAACACCGTCCACCGCGCCTTTTACGAGCGGCGGCAGCAATGGTTCGAGGTTCTGGGCCAGATGCACTTTGTCATGTGGTGGGTGCCTGCGGGCCACAAACCCACACTGGACGAGGCGCTGGCGCGGCTGGAGCATCTGCGGGCGAAAAGCGACAGCGATCAGGCCTTTGGCTGGAAACATCTTCAGGACGCGCGGCTGTGGCGGACCCATGGCTGCACCCAAGTGGCGGCGGAGTAGGGACAATGTGTCACGGCAACCTTGACCCGAAATACCTGATGCGCGACATCGAGGCGCGCGTGAAACACCTGTCGTTTGAACAGGATACGACGAAACAGGCAGCCCCCGCGCCGCAAGTTGGGCTGTTGGCCCGGCTGCGTCTTGCGGTGACCGGGCTGCTGCGGAAGGACCGGGCTCATGTCTAACCTCAAGAAGATCAGCATCGACGGCATCGAGGTCGAGGTTGATGGTGCTATGACCATCATCCAGGCGGCGGAAGTGGCCGGGGTGGAGATCCCTCGGTTCTGCTACCACGAACGCCTGACCATCGCGGGCAACTGCCGGATGTGTCTGGTCGAGGTGGTGGGCGGCCCGCCGAAGCCTGCGGCAAGCTGTGCGATGCAGGTCAAGGACCTGCGCCCCGGCCCGAATGGTGAGGCTCCGCTGGTCAAGACCAAGTCGCCGATGGTGAAGAAGGCCCGCGAAGGGGTGATGGAGTTCCTGCTTATCAACCATCCGCTGGATTGCCCGATCTGCGACCAGGGCGGCGAGTGTGACCTGCAGGACCAGGCGATGGCTTACGGCGTGGACTTCTCGCGTTATCGGGAACCCAAGCGGGCGTCGGAAGACCTGAACCTTGGCCCGCTGGTCGAGACGAAGATGACGCGCTGCATCAGCTGCACCCGCTGCGTGCGCTTCACGTCCGAGGTCGCCGGGATCACCCAGATGGGCCAGACCGGCCGGGGGGAAGACAGCGAGATCACCAGCTATTTGAACATGACGCTGGACAGTAACCTGCAAGGCAACATCATCGACCTTTGCCCGGTTGGGGCGCTGACCTCGAAGCCTTACGCCTTCACGGCCCGTCCGTGGGAGCTGACCAAGACCGAAACCATCGACGTGATGGACGCGCTGGGGTCGAACATCCGGGTCGACACCAAGGGGCGCGAGGTCATGCGCATCCTGCCGCGCAACCATGACGGCGTGAACGAGGAATGGATCAGCGACAAGACCCGCTTCGTCTGGGACGGCCTGCGTCGCCAGCGGCTGGACACGCCCTATGTCCGCGAGAACGGCAAACTGCGGAAAGCAACCTGGGGCGAGGCGCTTGAGGCTGCGGCGGCGGCGATGAAGGGCAGACGGGTTGCCGCGCTGGTCGGCGATCTGGCCCCGGTCGAGGCGGTCTATTCGCTGAAAACCCTGGTCGAGGGTCTTGGCGGTCATGTCGAATGCCGCACCGATGGGGCGAAGCTGCCGATCGGCAACCGTTCGGCCTATGTCGGCACCGCGCGGATCGAGGATATCGATTCGGCGAAGATGATCCAGTTGATCGGCACCAACCCAAGGGTCGAGGCACCCGTTCTGAACGCGCGCATCCGCAAGGCCTGGGCCAATGGCGCGGTCATCGGACTGGTGGGTGAGGCGGTCGATCTGACCTATGACTACGCCCATGTCGGCACTGACCGCGCGGCGCTGGAGAAGCTGTCGTCGCAGACGATCAGCGACGAGACCAGGGCCAAGCCGACGCTGGTGATCGTGGGGCAGGGGGCGATCAACGAGGCTGATGGCGAGGCGGTGCTGGCCCATGCGATGAAGTTGGCCGAAAACTCGAACTCAAAGCTGCTGATCCTGCACACCGCAGCGTCGCGTGTCGGGGCAATGGATGTGGGTGCCGTGACCGAGGGCGGGCTTGCGGCAGCAACCGAGGGGGCCGAGGTGATCTACAACCTGGGCGCCGACGAGGTCGAGATCGCCGCCGGAGCCTTCGTGATCTATCAGGGCAGCCATGGTGACCGGGGCGCAAGCCGCGCCGACATCATCCTGCCCGCCGCCGCCTGGACCGAGGAGAACGGGTTGTTCGTCAACACCGAGGGCCGGCCGCAACTGGCCCTGCGTGCCGGGTTCGCCCCGGGCGAGGCAAAGGAGAACTGGGCCATCCTGCGGGCCCTGTCGGCCGAGCTTGGGGCGACGCTGCCCTGGGACAGCCTGGCCGCCTTGCGGACCGCGCTTGTCAAGGCGCATCCGCATCTGGGAAGCGTTGACGAAGTTGCCGAGAACACCTGGTCGGCGCTGCCGGTGAAGGCCATGGGAAAGGCTACGTTCCGAAATGCAATCAAGGACTTCTACCTGACCAACCCGGTCGCGCGGGCGTCGTCGGTCATGGCGGAACTGTCCGCGATGGCCAAGGCGCGGGCTGCGACCCCGATGGCGGCGGAATGATCGGTGCGGGCTTCGGTGATCTCTACCCGCGTCAGGGCTTGCGCGGCACTTGCAGAGGTGCCAGAGGATCGGCGGCGAAAGATCGGCGCAGGCGGATCCCTGCGAAACCGGCAGAACGGCATGAGGGGTTGAAATGACGGAGTTTCTTTCCACGGGGTTCGGAACGCTGGTGCTGATCGCGGCACAGGCGCTTCTGATCGTGGCCTTCGTGATGATCAGCCTTCTGTTCCTGGTCTACGGTGACCGCAAGATCTGGGCCGCAGTGCAGATGCGGCGCGGCCCGAACGTGGTTGGCCCCTTCGGCCTGCTGCAATCGGTGGCCGATGCCTTGAAATATGTGGTGAAGGAAATTGTCGTCCCCGCTGGCGTGGACCGACCGGTGTTCTTCCTTGCACCGATGCTGAGTTTCGTGCTGGCCATCCTCGCCTGGGCGGTGATCCCCTTCGATGACGGCTGGGTCTTGGCCAACATCAACGTGGCGATCCTGTTCGTCTTTGCCGTCTCCTCGCTTGAGGTTTACGGCGTGATCATGGGCGGCTGGGCCTCGAACTCGAAATACGCGTTCCTGGGAAGCTTGCGGTCAGCCGCGCAGATGATCTCGTATGAGGTGTCGCTGGGCCTGATCATCATCGGGGTCATCATCTCGACCGGCGGCATGAACTTTTCGGCCATCGTGGCCGCGCAGGACGGCGACTGGGGCCTGTTCAACTGGTACTGGCTGCCGCATTTCCCGATGGTGTTCCTGTTCTTCATCTCTGCCTTGGCCGAGACCAACCGCCCCCCCTTCGACCTGCCCGAAGCGGAATCCGAACTCGTCGCCGGGTTCATGGTGGAATATTCCTCGACCCCCTACCTGCTGTTCATGGCCGGCGAATACATCGCCATCTTCCTGATGTGCGCGCTGATGAGCCTTCTGTTCTTCGGCGGCTGGCTGTCACCGATCCCGGGCCTGCCGGATGGCTGGTGGTGGATGGTCGCCAAGATGTGGCTCTTCTTCTTCATGTTCGCCATGGTGCAGGCCATCGTCCCCCGCTACCGCTATGACCAGCTGATGCGGATCGGCTGGAAGGTCTTTCTGCCGATGTCGCTGGCCTGGGTTGTGCTGGTCGCGTTCCTGGCGAAATTCGAAGTGCTGGGCGGCTTCTGGGCCCGCTGGGCTGTGGGGGGCTGAGGTGCGGCAAGGGTTGTCAGTCAATCAGGCGATCCAGCAGTTCGGCTTGGCGTACGTTGTCCTCTGTGGCAGCGCCGATCTGGGCCATGCCGAAGAAGGGGCGCAGAAGGCCAATGTGCGTGCCTTTGTAGAAGCGCGCTGCGGCGCGCAACTCGTTGCCTATGAGTCCGGACGGAAGACCGGCACGTCGATCTTCGAGCCTGATCGTACGTCTTGGGACGGTTCGTTACCCGCCACTTCTGCAAACCTTGCCGTCGGGGCTTGGGGTAGCCTTACCTTTTCAGCCGCTTACGATCTGGAGGGCGCACGAAGGACGCGGATGCCCGAGGGACGGGCGGAGGTTGCAGCGGACATGGCCGCGACACTGGCTTTGGCGGATTGCCTCGCACCGAGCGCTGCGGAACGTCAGGCTGTTCTGGACGAAAAAGGACCGATGGACAGCATTTCCAGTCGCAGATCGTTTCAGATCATGACGTGCCTCCATGACCGGCTTCGTCAGGCTCAGGCAGCGATGGACAGCAGTAAGGACGATGCAACGCTCGATGCGCTGCTTGATCATCTGCTTGATGCCAATAGCGTCGAGAACCTGAAATGCGTGGAAAGGGAAGAATAGATGTCCAACAACGACTGGAACCGCGCGACCCGCTACTTCCTTCTGATGGATTTCATCAAGGGCTTTGGCCTGGGGATGAAATACTTCTTCGCGCCCAAGACCACGCTGAACTATCCGCATGAAAAGGGGCCGCTCTCCCCCCGCTTCCGCGGCGAACACGCGCTCCGCCGCTATCCGAACGGCGAGGAACGCTGCATCGCCTGCAAGCTTTGCGAGGCGGTCTGCCCGGCCCAGGCGATCACCATCGACGCCGAACCGCGCGATGACGGCAGCCGCCGCACGACGCGCTACGACATCGACATGACCAAGTGCATCTATTGCGGCTTCTGCCAGGAGGCCTGCCCGGTCGATGCCATTGTCGAAGGTCCTAACTTCGAATTCGCCACGGAAACCCGCGAGGAGCTGTTCTACACCAAGGAAAAACTGCTGGAAAACGGCGACCGTTGGGAAGCCGAGATCGCCCGCAACCTTGAAATAGACGCGCCCTATCGGTGATCCCCAAGAAATGACCGACGATTTCACCAAGATGTTCGCCGCGATGCTGGAGCAGGGCCAGAAAATGGCCCAGGCCTTCGCTCCGGCCATGGAAAACGTCGACGTGAAGGCGTTCGAGAAGATGTTTCCGGCGATGCCGAAAGAACTGCTGGAAATGTGGTTCGGAAAGACCTTCAACCCCGAAGGTCTGGACGCCCGCACCCGGTTTCTGGTCACCATCGCGGCGCAGACCGTGCTAGGCCCCCTGGGCGAGCCACAGTTGCGCGTGACGATCAAGAACGCCCTTGCAGCCGGCGCCACCAAGCGCGAAGTGGCCGAGGTGATCTGGCAGATGAGCATGTTCGGCGGTGTGCCGGCCATGCAGAAGGCGCTGGAGATTGCGCAAGCCGTCTTTGCGGACGTTGAGGAGAAAGACGCATGAGCGTGGCCGATTTTGCCTTTTACATGTTCGCCGTGGTGACGGTGGCCTCGGGCCTGATGGTCACCATCAGCCGCAACCCGGTGCATTCGGTGCTGTGGCTGATCCTGACGTTCCTCTCCACCTCCGGGCTGTTCGTTTTGCTCGGCGCCGAGTTTGTCGCGATGCTGCTGGTCATCGTCTACGTCGGCGCGGTGGCGGTTCTGTTCCTGTTCGTCGTCATGATGCTGGACATCGACTTTGCCGCCCTGAAGGGGGAGCTTGCGCGCTACATGCCGCTGGGCCTTCTGATCGGCGTGGTCCTGATCATGCAGATCGCGATTGGCGTCGGCGTTTGGTCCGCCGCACCGGGGGCCGGCGACCTGCGTCAGGCGGTGACCCCGACCGAGGTCGAGAACACCCGCGCGCTGGGGATGATCCTGTATGACCGCTACTTTCTTCTGTTCCAGCTGGCTGGCCTGATCCTTCTCGTCGCGATGATCGGGGCGATCCTTCTCACGCTGCGGCACAGGAAGGACGTCAAGCGGCAGAACGTGCTGCAGCAGATGTGGCGCGACCCGGCCAAGGCGATGGAGCTGAAGG
>JAPLPF010000028.1:6545-22156 GCA_026400325.1 Rhodobacterales bacterium | reverse complement strand
GAAGGACGTCAAGCCGGGGCAGGGGTTGTAGGTCGGGGTTCACCCCGACTCTTCGAAGAACGTCGGGGTGAACCCCGACCTACGAGAACCGGCCGAAACGGCCACGAGGGAACGAGACGATGGTGGGACTTGAACATTACCTGACGGTGGCGGCGGCGCTGTTCGTCATCGGGATCTTCGGGATCTTCCTCAACCGGAAGAACGTGATCGTCATCCTGATGTCGATCGAACTCATGCTCTTGGCGGTGAACATCAACCTTGTCGCCTTCTCGTCCTTCTCGGGCGATCTGGTGGGGCAGATCTTCACCATGTTCGTCCTGACCGTGGCCGCGGCCGAGGCCGCGATCGGCCTTGCCATCCTTGTCGTGTTCTTCCGCAACCGCGGGACAATCGACGTGGAAGACGTGAACGTGATGAAGGGCTGACCCAGATGGCAACGATCATTCTTTTTGCGCCCCTGATCGGCGCCCTGATCTGTGGCTTCGGCTGGCCTCTGATCGGCGAACGCGCGGGGCAGGTCATCACCACCGCTCTGGTGTTTCTGGCCGCCGCCCTCAGCTGGTACATCTTCCTGACCTTTGACGGCACCACGCAGCAGATCGTGCTGATGCGCTGGATCGAAAGCGGCACCCTGGGCAGTGAATGGGCAATCCGGCTGGACCGGCTGACGGCGATCATGCTGGTCGTGGTGAATACGGTCTCGGCGCTCGTGCACCTCTATTCCTTCGGCTACATGGCGCATGACGACAACTGGCATGAAGGCGAGCATTACAAGGCCCGCTTCTTCGCCTACCTGTCGTTCTTCACCTTTGCCATGCTGATGCTGGTGACGGCGGACAACCTGATCCAGATGTTCTTCGGCTGGGAAGGGGTCGGCGTCGCGTCCTACCTTCTCATCGGGTTCTACTACCGCAAACCCAGCGCCAATGCCGCCGCGATCAAGGCCTTTGTGGTCAACCGGGTCGGTGACTTCGGCTTTGCCCTTGGCATCTTCGCGCTGTTCTACCTGACCGACAGCATCCGCTTCGACGACGTCTTTGCTGCCGCCCCGGTGCTGGCCGAGACGAACCTGACCTTCCTGTGGACGGAATGGAACGCGGCGAACCTGATCGGTGTCCTGCTTTTCATCGGCGCGATGGGGAAATCGGCGCAGCTTTTCCTGCACACCTGGCTGCCGGACGCGATGGAGGGGCCGACGCCCGTCTCCGCCCTGATCCATGCGGCCACCATGGTGACGGCGGGGGTGTTCCTGGTCTGCCGGATGTCGCCCTTGTACGAATACGCGCCGCAGGCCACCGCCTTCATCACCGTGCTTGGGGCCACCACCGCCTTTGTCGCGGCGACCATCGGTCTGGTGCAGAACGACATCAAGCGCGTCATCGCCTATTCCACCATGTCGCAGCTTGGCTACATGTTCGTGGCCGCCGGGGTTGGCGTCTATTCGGTGGCGATGTTCCACCTGTTCACCCACGCCTTCTTCAAGGCGATGCTGTTTCTTGGCGCGGGCTCGGTGATCCACGCCACCCACCACGAACAGGACATGCGGAACTACGGCGGATTGCGGAAGAAGATTCCCTACACCTTTGCCGCCATGATGATCGGCACCCTGGCGATCACGGGTGTCGGCATCCCGCTGACACATTTCGGCTTTGCCGGGTTCCTCTCGAAGGACGCGGTGATCGAAAGCGCCTGGGTCGGGTCATCCTACGCCTTCTGGCTGCTGGTTGCAGCGGCCTGCATGACCAGCTTCTACAGCTGGCGACTGATGTTCCTCACCTTCTATGGGACCAGCCGCGCGAAGGGTCACGGCCACGATCTTGCGGCCCATGGTACCGCGCATGATGCGCATGCTGAGGGCGCCCGCCCGCACGAGCCGCACGAAAGCCCTGCCGTGATGCTGATCCCGCTGGGTGTTCTGGCGCTGGGCGCGGCCTTTTCGGGGATGCTCTGGTACAACGTCTTCTTCGGTGAAGAGGCGAAGATGCGGGCCTGGTTCGGCATGGAGGCTGCCGCCGAACATGGCGAAACCGCCAGCGAAGACCACGCCACCGAGGCCGCAGCCGCCGAAGGCGCCACCGCCGGAGCCGAGGAACCCGCAGCCGATGCGGCAGCCCCGGCCGAGGGAGAGGCGATCGCGATTGAAACCGCCACCGAAACCGCCGCCGAAGATCACGCGGCCCCGGTTCCCGGTGTTGCCCCTAAGGGTGCGATCTACATGGGCGCAGACAACCACGTCATCCATGAAGCGCACGAAGCGCCGAAATGGGTCAAGGTCTCGCCCTTCGTCGCGATGGTTCTTGGTTTTGCGCTGGCCTGGCTGTTCTACATCAAGAACCCCAGCCTGCCCGGCCGTCTGGCAGCACAGCAGCGCCCGCTTTACCTTTTCCTGCTGAACAAGTGGTACTTCGACGAGCTTTATGACTGGACCATCGTCCGCCCGGCGAAATGGCTGGGCAACTTCCTGTGGAAGAAGGGGGATGGCAACGTCATCGACGGGACATTGAACGGGGTGGCGCTGGGGATCATCCCGTTCTTCACCCGCCTCGCCGGTCGGGCGCAGTCGGGGTATCTGTTTCATTACGCCTTCGCGATGGTCATGGGGATCGTTGTCCTTGTCACCTGGATGACGCTCTTCGGCGGCGCAAAGTAAGGGGGCGCCGAAACCATGGAAAACCAGCTTCTCTCGATCATCACCTTCCTGCCCCTTGTTGCAGCGGTCATCCTTGCCCTGTTCATGCGCGGCGATGATGCGGCGGCGCGGCAGGGGGCGAAATGGCTTGCGCTGTTCACCACCAGCGCGACCTTCGTGATCTCGCTTTTCATCCTGTTTCGCTTTGACCCCTCCGATACCGGATTTCAGTTCGTCGAGGAACATCCCTGGATTCTTGGCCTGACCTACAAGATGGGGGTGGACGGCATCTCGGTCCTGTTCGTGATGCTGACGACCTTCCTGATGCCGATCACGATTTATGCATGCTGGAACGTCGAAACCCGGGTCAAGGAATACATGATCGCGTTTCTGGTGCTGGAAACGCTGATGCTTGGCGTCTTCATGGCGCTGGACCTTGTCGCGTGCCGCGGCACGCCCGCTGATGTCCGGCTTCCACTCGCTGTTCAGCATCGGGGGCTTTGCCGGATCCGCGCTGATGACGGCGCTGCTCTCGCTGCAATTCGGCACGCTCGCTTGCACCTTGATCTGCTCCGTCCTGATGCTGGTCGCGATGATCGCGATGTATCTTGATGCGGGCACCACCGATATCGTGAAGCTTCTGGCGCATGACTTCGGGCATGAGACCATCACGGTGCTTGGTATTCAGGTTGTCGGCGGGTTGCAGACCATGCTGTTCCTAGCTTTCTTCGCCAGCTTCGCGGTGAAGATGCCGATGTGGCCGGTCCACACCTGGTTGCCCGATGCCCACGTTCAGGCCCCGACGGCGGGGTCCGTCGTGCTGGCGGCGATCCTGCTGAAGATGGGCGGCTACGGATTCCTGCGCTTCAGCTTGCCGATGTTTCCGGTCGGGTCCGATGTGATGGCCCCACTGGTCCTGTGGATGAGCGCCATCGCCATCGTCTACACGAGCCTGGTGGCCCTTGCGCAGACCGACATGAAGAAGCTGATCGCCTATTCATCCGTCGCGCACATGGGTTATGTCACAATGGGCATTTTCGCGGCGAACCAGCAGGGCATTGACGGCGCGATCTTCCAGATGCTGAGCCACGGCTTCATTTCCGGTGCCCTGTTCCTGTGCGTGGGCGTGATCTACGACCGGATGCACACGCGCGAGATCGACGCCTATGGCGGCCTTGTGAACCGGATGCCCGCCTATGCGCTGGTGTTCATGTTCTTTACCATGGCCAACGTCGGCCTGCCCGGGACCAGCGGATTTGTCGGTGAGTTCCTGACGCTTGTGGGCATCTTCCAGGTCAACACCTGGGTCGCCGCCGTGGCCACCTCGGGCGTCATCCTGTCGGCAAGCTATGCCTTGTGGCTTTACCGGCGGGTGGTGTTTGGCGACCTGATCAAGGAAGCCCTGAAGTCGATCACCGACATGGATCGGCGCGAGAAGGTGATTTTCGCTCCGCTGATTGCCATGACCCTGATCCTGGGCATCTACCCCAGCCTTGTGACCGACATCATCGGGCCGTCGGTGACTGCCCTTGTCTCTGACTATACTGCCGCGCTGCCTGCCGATCCGGCCGCGCTGGCCCAGAACTGAAGGTGAGACGATGACCTCCGTCGATTTCCAGACCCTGGCACCCGAGATCGTGTTGGCCGGTTTTGCCCTGGCAGCACTGATGGTCGGGATCTACACGACCAGGGACAAGCTGGCCCCCGCTCTGGTCTGGGCCACCGCGGGCCTTTTCGTGGCGCTGGCGCTTTACATCGGCGCGGGCGGCAGCGGTCAGCGTCTGGTTTTCAACGGTCTGTTCGTCGACGATCCCTTTGCCCGCTTTGCAAAGGTCACCATCCTTCTGTCCGCCGCCGCCGTTCTGGTCATAAGCCAGGATTACATGACCCGACGCGACCTTCTGCGCTTTGAGTACCCGATCCTTGTGACCCTTGCCGTGGTCGGGATGATGGTGATGGTGTCGTCTGCCGATCTTATCACGCTGTACATGGGGCTGGAGCTACAATCGCTGGCGCTTTACGTCGTGGCAGCCATGCGCCGCGATAGCGCGAAGTCGTCAGAGGCCGGTCTGAAGTACTTCGTCCTTGGCGCGCTGTCGTCGGGGCTTCTGCTCTACGGCGCCTCGCTGGTCTATGGCTATGCCGGGACCACCCAGTTCGCGGGAATCCTGACGACCGTGCAGGACGGCGTGCCGCTGGGGCTTTTGTTCGGCCTGGTGTTCATGCTGGCGGGCCTGGCCTTCAAGGTCAGTGCAGCCCCGTTCCACATGTGGACGCCCGACGTCTACGAAGGCTCGCCCACGCCGGTCACCGCCTTCTTCGCTACCGCACCAAAGGTTGCCGCAATCGCCCTGATCGCGCGGCTGGTGCAGGATGCGTTCGGCGGGGTGCCCGGCCAATGGGGCCAGGTGCTGGCGGCGCTTGCGGTCGCGTCGATGTTCCTTGGCGCGGTCGCGGCTATCGGCCAGCGCGACATCAAGCGGCTGATGGCCTATTCCTCGATCGCCCATATGGGCTATGCGCTGATCGGCCTTTCGGTCGGCACAGCCTTCGGGGTGCAGGCCACGATGATCTACATGGCGATTTACGTCACGATGAACATCGGCACTTTCGCCTTCATCCTGTCGATGGAGCGAAACGGCCGTCCGGTGTCGGACATCACCGGGCTGAACCAGTTTGCGAAGGTCGAACCGCTGAAGGCGCTGGCCATGCTGATCCTGCTGTTCTCGTTGGCCGGGGTGCCGCCGATGCTGGGCTTCTTCGGCAAGTTCTATGTGCTGAAGGCCGCTGTCGATGCGGGCTGGGTCTGGCTGGCAGTGGCGGGTGCTGTGGCTTCGGTGATCGGGGCCTTTTACTACCTTCGGCTGGTCTATTTCATGTACTTCGGGGCGGACCAGGACCCGGTCACCAGCCGCATGGCACCGGTCCAATGGGGCATGCTGGTGGCTGTGGCTGCGATCATGCTTCTGGGGATCGTGAACCTTTTCGGCATCGAACCCGCAGCCGCCATCGCGGCCGAAGCGCTTGTCCGCTGACGCACTGGACGGGGCGGGGCGCATCGCCCTCTCCGAGATCGACAGCACCAATGCCGAGGGTTTTCGCCGGTCGGCAACTCTGCCTGGGCCGACGTGGATCCTGGCAGGTTTCCAGACCGCAGGGCGCGGGCGACGCGCCCGGCCCTGGGCCAGCCCGCGCGGCAACTTTCATGCCACGCTGGTCCTGCACCCGACCGAGCCGGCCGAGACTGTCGCCCTGCGGTCCTTTGCGGCGGCACTTGCCCTGCGCGATGCTTGTGTGACAGTGACCGGCCTTCCCGAGAGCTTTGCCCTGAAATGGCCGAACGACGTGCTTTTGAACGGCGGCAAGCTGGCAGGGATCCTGCTGGAAAGTGCGGGCCTTGGCACCGATGCGCCAACCTTGTGCATCGGAATCGGCGTCAACCTGATCGCCGCCCCGGATTCGGCCAGCGTCGATGCCGGTGCCGTGCTGCCGGTTTCGCTTTTGCAGGAAACCGGCCATCGCATCACGCCCGAGGGGTTCCTTGACGCCCCCACGCCGCCCGGCTGGGCGAGCCGATCCGCGCCCGCACCGGCACCGAGACGCACGTCGGCGTATTCGAGACGATCGACGAGGCCGGGGCATTGCTCCTGCGCACCCCAGCGGCAACACTTGCCATCTCGGCCGCCGAGGTGTTCTTCTGACCTCTTATCGGTTCACATTTGCACAAATATCCCACGGGGGTGCGGGGGTGTGAAACCCCCGCTCCAACACCTGCGACAGGAACCGCGCCCATGCTTCTCGCCATCGATTGCGGCAATACCAACACCGTCTTTTCCATCTGGAACGGCGCGCGCTTCATCGCGACCTGGCGCATCGCGACTGACCACAGGCGCACGGCGGATGAGTACTTCGTCTGGCTGTCCTCGCTGATGATGCTGACCGGAACCGATGCGAAAGTGACGGAAGCGATCATATCGTCTACCGTGCCACGTGTGGTCTTCAACCTGCGCGTCCTTTGCGACCGCTACTTCGGTTGTCGCCCGCAGGTGGTGGGCAAGCCCGAGTGCAGACTTCCTGTCCCGCCCCGGGTGGACCTGGGCACCACGGTTGGTCCTGACCGGCTGGTGAATACCGCGGCGGGCCATGACCGCCATGGCGGCAATCTGATCGTGGTGGATTTCGGTACTGCCACCACCTTCGACGTGGTCGATCACGACGGCGCCTATGTTGGCGGGGTCATCGCCCCCGGCGTCAACCTCAGCCTTGAGGCGCTGCACATGGCGGCGGCGGCCTTGCCCCACATCGACGTGGCGAAACCCGAAAAGGTGATCGGCACGAATACGGTGGCCTGCATGCAATCAGGCGTGTATTGGGGCTATGTCGGGCTGATCGAGGGCATCGTGCGCGAAGTTCGCCGCGAACGCGACCGGCCGATGAAAGTTATTGCGACAGGCGGTCTTGCCAGCCTTTTCGCCCAGGGAACCGCGCTATTTCATGCCATCGAGGATGATCTGACCATGCATGGCCTCGTCCTCATCAACGCCTTCAACAAGGATACCAAATGAGCGCGAACCGCCTCATCTATCTTCCCCTCGGCGGTGCCGGGGAAATCGGCATGAATGCCTATGTCTACGGGTATGGTCCTGCGGGAAAGGAACGCCTGATCCTGGTTGACCTTGGCGTGGCCTTTCCGGACATGGACACCTCGCCGGGCGTCGATCTGATTCTGCCCGATGTCAGCTGGCTGGCCGACAAGCTGGACCGGCTGGAGGCGATCTTCATCACCCACGCGCATGAAGACCACATCGGCGCGCTGGCCCCCTTGTGGCCGCGCTTGCAGAAAAAGGTCTACGCCCGCCGCTTTACCGCGACCATCGGCAAGCTGAAGTTTGACGAGGCCGGGCTGCCGCTGGATCAGATCGTGACGGTTGGCGCACGGCCCGACACGGTCGAGGTGGGGCCGTTCAAGGTGCAGTTCGTGCCGGTGTCGCATTCGATTCCCGAAAGCTCGGCCCTGGTGATCGACACGCCTGCGGGGCGCATCTTCCATTCGGCCGACTTCAAGATTGACCATGACCCCGTGGTGGGCGAGGCCTGGGACGATGCGCGCTTTGCCGAGATCGTCAAGGAACGCCCGGTCAAGGCGATGACCTGCGATTCGACCAACGTGTTTTCCACCCATGAAGGCCGGTCGGAATCCACCCTTGGCCCGGCGCTGACCGACCTGATCCGCAGTTGCACCGGCATGGTCGTGGCCACCACCTTCGGCTCCAACGTCGCGCGCCTGAAAACCCTTGCCGAGGCGGCCCGCGCCGCCAACCGCACGGTCTGCGTCCTTGGGCGGTCGATGAAGCGGATGCTGTCGGCCTCGGAAGAGGCGGCAGTGCTGTCAGCTTTCCCCAAGACAGTCAGCCCGGAAGAGGCGCTGGAGGTGCCGCGCCGCAACCTGATGCTGCTGGCCACCGGCAGCCAGGGCGAACGCCGCGCCGCCAGCGCGCAGCTGAGCCGTGGCAAGTATCTGGGGATCGAGATGAAAGAGGGGGATACCTTCCTTTTCTCCTCCAAGACCATCCCCGGCAACGAACGTGACGTCCTGCGGGTCTGGAACGCGCTTTCCGAAAAGGGTGTGCAGGTCATTGATGACCAGGGCGGCAAGTACCACGTTTCCGGCCACGCGAACCGGCCGGACCTTGAACATGTCCACCGGCTGATCCTGCCCGACATGCTGATCCCGATGCACGGCGAACACCGGCACCTTGCCGAACATGCCCGGATCGCGACGGAATCAGGGATCGCCGCGGCGGTTGCCCGCAACGGCACGATGCTGGACCTGTCGGGCGATGTGCCCGAGGTCGCGGAATATGTGGAAACCGGGCGGCTTTACCTTGACGGCACGGCAATCATCGGCGCGCTGGACGGGGTGGTCCGCGACCGGATCCGCATGGCGCTGAATGGTCTTGTCACGGTTACCCTGATCGTGGACGAGACCAACTCTGCCATGGGCGAGCCTTGGGTCGAGACGATGGGACTACCGACCAAGGGCCGCGGAGAGCGGCCACTGGCCGAGACGATGGAGGCCGATCTTGACGAGGTTGTCGGTCGGCTTGGCCGCAAGATTCTGGCCGACGATGCCAAGCTTGAGGAAGAGCTTCGCAAGGTCGTCCGGCAAGTCGCGATGGAAGAGATCGGCAAGAAGCCGGAGGTCACGGTAGTGATCAGCCGTCTGGTTGCCGAGTGACCCGCTCGTCGCTCCCTGACAGTCGTTCCTTGCTCGCTTGGCCAAGAGCGATCGTCAGGGGGAGGGATGAGCGGCCCCTGTCAGCCTTCGCCGTCAGCCTTCGGTGCCGGTTGTCACAGCTTCCGCGATGTCTTCGGTCGGGGCCGTCTTGAGGGCAAAGCTGCGCAGGATGAAATCGGGCACATGGTCGCCCATGCCGACGACCGAAGGGCCAAGGTCGCGGTCGCGCCGATAGTCGCGCCGGTCATCCCGCCGGTCTTCGCGCGGTTCGCGACGGTCGCCGCGTGAATCGGGCCGGGATTCGGTGCGCTGTTCCGGGCGCGAGTCCTGGCGCTGTTCGGGGCGCAGGTCTGACCTAACCTCGGGTCGTGCTTCGGTGCGGTCCCGGCGCTCGCCGCGCCGGTCATCGCGGCGCTCTTCGCGTTTTGGTTCGACTGCTTCCGCCTCGGCCGTGGCAGGCTTTGGCACCACCACAACGGGCGCCATTGCGGCGACCTCGTCATGTGGTTTCGGTGCGCGATCACGATCGCGACCCTTGGGTGCGCGATCACGGCCCCGCCCGCTGCGATCTTCGCGCGGACGTTCCGGGCGGCCGTCGTCTTCGCCCGGGACAAAGCCTTCGGGCAGCGCGCCGCGCGGAATCTCGGACTTGATCAGGCTTTCGATGGCCTTGAGGTATTTTTCGTCTGACGGCACCGCAATGGTCAAAGCCTTGCCTGTCCGCCCTGCACGGCCAGTGCGGCCGATGCGGTGGATGTAATCTTCCGGGTGGCTTGGCACGTCAAAGTTGAAGACGTGGCTGACGGCCGGAATGTCCAGTCCCCGCGCTGCAACGTCCGAGGCGACCAGAAGGTGCAAGCTGCCGTCACGAAAGCCGTCCAGCGTCTTGGTGCGGACCGACTGGTCAAGATCACCATGGATGGGCGAGGCGTTGAAGCCATGCGCTTTCAGCGACTTGGCCACCACATCCACATCCATCTTGCGGTTGCAGAAGATGATCGCGTTGGTGCAGGCTTCACCCTCGGCCCGGATAAGGGCGCGCAGAACGGCGCGCTTGTCGGCAAAGCTTTGGTCCTTGCGGGCCGGCTTCACCTCGATCAGGCTTTGCGTGATCGTCAGCGAGGCTGTCGCTTGCCGCGCAACCTCGATCTTGGCTGGGTTGGTCAGGAAGGTGTTGGTGATCCGCTCGATTTCCGGGGCCATGGTGGCGCTGTAGAACATCGTCTGGCGGGTGAAGGGGGTCAGTTGGAAGATCCGCTCGATATCGGGGATGAAGCCCATGTCGAGCATCCGGTCCGCCTCGTCCACCACCATGATCTGCACGCCGGTCAGCAAGAGCTTGCCACGTTCGAAATGGTCCAGCAGGCGGCCGGGGGTGGCGATCAGCACGTCGACGCCACGGTCGATCAGCTTGTCCTGTTCACCGAACGCGACGCCACCGATGAGAAGGGCTTTCGTCAGCTTGGTGTGCTTGGCGTAAATGTCGAAGTTCTCGGCCACCTGGGCGGCAAGTTCGCGCGTCGGTGCCAGCACCAGACTGCGCGGCATCCGGGCGCGGGCGCGGCCCTGACCCAGAAGCGTGATCATCGGCAAGGTAAAGCTGGCGGTCTTGCCGGTGCCGGTCTGGGCGATGCCCAGAACGTCGCGGCCTTGCAAGGCATGCGGAATTGCCTGCGCCTGGATCGGGGTTGGGGTTTCGTAGCCGGCTTCGGAAACGGCCTGAAGGACGCGCGGGTCAAGCGCGAGGTCGGAAAATTTGGTCATAAGCATCCCATGAATGCGGTATCGGACCGCATGATATCTGGGACGCAAGTTTCCGGGCGCCCCGGCGTCTCGGCCCTTTTGGCCGCGAAATTCGCATAACTTAATTGAACGCCGAGGTCAAGGCGGGGTCGGTGGGTTCGGGTGCGGCTGAAGAAGCGCGGCTTCGCTGACCCCGCGACACGGCGCAAGGTGCCTGTTCGGGCATCACGGGATCAGCGCCTGGCCTGCTGGGCAGCCTGTCAGCCGCTTTGGTCCTCTGCCGGAAAGTCTTCGTCCGGGCCGGGTGGACCGCTCCATGATACCGCGCGGTAGTCAAACCCGCCTTCGATCGTCGGCTTGATCACGGCGAAATACGGCGACACGTCAAAGTCGCGCGGTGCAAAAAGCGAATGGTGGCGAATGTGCCAGATTTCCCGCGCAACCTCATTGTCGACCGAGGTCTCGATCCTCGGCAGGATCGGAAAGCGTACAGCCTCGAACGCTTCGGCGATCAGGGTCGAGCAGATGGCACGGGTCGGATCGCCGGACCCGAGGGCAAGCATGCGACGGCGAAATCGTTTTGGCACCGGCGGTTCCGGCAACAGGAAACGGGCAAGATCAACGACATTCTTCAGGTCGTAGGTTCGTCCCAGACTGACGCGCATGTGGTTCAGCACCGTTGCGCGATCCGTGGCGGTCAGGCCCACGGGACGGCAGATGCGCAGGTTGAAGGGCAAGAGGTGATCAAGCCCGATATAGCGGACACCTTCCTTCAGATCCGCCTCGATCAGGTCGCGCCCTTCGCCATCACCGACGAACATGGCCGCATGCGACCACATGGATTGGGTGAGATACTTGATCGCGGAAGAAATCCGCGAGTTTCCCTCGACAAGCACGACATCCCCCGGCCGCAGGGTGGCCCGCATCCGTTCGGGCGAGGCGACGGCCATAAGCATGTAGTCGGCCGTCTGCTTTTCCAGAAACCGGACAATTCCGTGCCCGATGGCAGCCGATGTTCGGTTCATGGTCCTGTCCTGTTGCAGCCAAGAACCATGCTAGCAGAACCGGGAAGGGTTGGGATTGCCACAACGAAGACGTGACCAGCGTGCAATGTTGCCCCTGGGTCCCGCGAGGGTCCCTAAACCATCATCTCTTTCGTTGCCGTCAGTTTCACGCCCGGATAGTCGCGGACCACGCGGTCGATGTCCCATTGCAGGCGGGTCAGGAACACCAGATCGCCGTCGCTGTCATGCGCGATATGCCCCTTGTTGACGTTCACCAGCTTTTCGACGTCCGCCTTGTCGCCGGAAATCCAGCGGGCAGAGGTGAAGTTCGAGCCTTCGAACCGGACGGGCAGCGAATATTCCTGCTCGATCCGGCTGGCCAGCACTTCGAACTGCAAGGCCCCCACGACGCCGACGATATAGCCCGACCCGATCATCGGCTTGAAGACCTTGGCGGCCCCTTCTTCGGCAAATTGGGTTAGGGCCTTTTCCAGATGCTTGGCCTTCATCGGGTCCATCGCGCGGATCGACTGCAGGAGTTCGGGCGCGAAACTGGGGATTCCGGTGAAGCGCAACGTCTCGCCTTCGGTCAGGGCATCGCCGATCCGCAACTGCCCATGGTTCGGGATGCCGATGATGTCGCCGGCCCAGGCCTCTTCCGCAAGCTCGCGGTCGGCGGCAAGGAACAGGACCGGGCTGGCGATGGTCATCGGCTTCTTGGACCGCACATGGTGCAGCTTCATGCCCCTTTCGAAGTGCCCGCTGGCCAGGCGCACAAAGGCCACCCGGTCGCGGTGCTTGGGGTCCATGTTGGCCTGCACCTTGAAGACAAAACCGGTCACAGGTGCCTCGGCGGCATCAATCTGCCGCTCGGCGGCCTTCTGCGGCTGGGGCTCCGGGCCATATTCGCCAATGCCGTCCATCAACTCCTTCACCCCGAACGAGTTGATGGCCGACCCGAACCAGATCGGCGTCATCGAGCCATTCAGGAAGGCGGCCCGGTCAAAGGCAGGCAGCAGCGCGCGCGCCATTTCCAGCTCGTCGTGGAATTTCTGCAAAAGCTCGGCCGGGATATGCTCCGCCAGTTTCGGGTCATCCACGCCGGAAATCTTGATGCTTTCAGCCACCTTGTTGCGGTCGGCGCGGTCCATGATCTCCAACCGGTCGTGAAGAAGGTCATAGGCCCCGACGAACTCGCGCCCCACACCGATGGGCCAGCTGGCAGGTGTCACATCAATGGCCAGGTTTTCCTGAATCTCGTCGATGATCTCGAACACATCGCGGGATTCGCGGTCCATCTTGTTGCAGAAGGTCAGGATCGGCAGGTCGCGCAGGCGGCAGACCTCGAACAGCTTGCGGGTCTGGGATTCCACGCCCTTGGCCCCGTCGATCACCATGATCGCGGCATCGACGGCAGTCAGCGTGCGATAGGTGTCTTCGGAAAAGTCGCTGTGGCCGGGCGTGTCGACAAGGTTGAAGCGATACTGTCGGAAATCGAAGGACATGGCAGACGCCGAGACCGAAATCCCGCGATCCGCCTCGATCTTCATGAAGTCGGACCGGGTGCGCCGCGCATCGCCCTTGGCGCGCACTTGGCCGGCCATCTGGATGGCACCCCCGAAAAGCAGGAACTTTTCGGTCAGCGTGGTCTTCCCGGCATCGGGGTGCGAGATGATCGCAAAAGTCCGGCGACGGGCGATTTCGGGGGGAAGGGGGGCGCGGTTTGACATGCGCCTGCTATAGGCTGTGCGGGCGCGCGCCGCAACTGAACTGCGTGCTTGCACGACTCGGCCCCATGCGGCACGATGAGAACATTAATAGAACATTCAGGAGGATTCGATGACCCTGCAAGAGATTGCAAATGAACTCGTCGCCGGTTGCCGCGAAGATCGCGCCCGTCAGAACCTGCGCAAGTTGTACGCCGATGACGCCGTCTCGGTCGAAGCCATGGACATGGGCAACGGGCGTGAAACCAATGGCGTCGCCGGGATCGACGGCAAGCACCAGTGGTGGGAAGACAACCACACGATCACGGGTGGCAAGGTCGACGGGCCATTCCTGCACGGCGATGATCGTTTTGCGGTGATCTTTGCGATGCAAGGCTCGTCCAAGGCCGATGGCAAGGCGTTTGATATGAACGAGGTCGGCATCTACCACGTCAAGAATGGCAAGATTGTCCGGGAGGAGTTCTTCTATTTGACTTGACGCATTGCTCTGGCGTCTTTTCTGCACGACCATTAGCCTGCCCCTTCATATCGGAGGGTCAGGCCATGGATCTTGGGATCAGGGGAAAACGTGCGCTGGTCTGTGCGTCGTCAAAAGGGCTTGGGCGCGGCTGCGCCGAGGCGTTGGCAGAAGCGGGTGTCGACCTTGTGATGAACGCCCGCGGGGCCGACGCGCTGGAGGCGGCGGCGGCAGATTTCCGGGCGAAGTATCAGGTTGGCGTCACAGTCGTCGCCGGCGACATCACGACCGAGGTGGGGCGGGCGGCGGTGCTGGCGCATGGACCGTTCGACATTCTGGTCACCAATGCGGGTGGACCGCCGCCGGGGATGTGGTCGGACTGGGCGCGCGAGGATTTCATCAAGGCGCTGGATGCCAACATGCTGACGCCAATCGCGCTGATGCAGGCGGTCCTGCCGGGAATGATGGCGCAGGGCTGGGGGCGGGTGGTCAACATCACCTCGGTCAGCGTAAAGGCACCTGTGCCGGTGCTGGGCCTGTCCAACAGTGCTCGCGCCGGGCTGACCGGCTTTGTCGCGGGCACTTCGCGGCAAGTGGCGGGCAGGGGAGTCACGATCAACAACCTCTTGCCCGGCATCCACGCCACCGACCGCGCGATTGCGCTGGACGCCGCCGTGGTCAAATCGCGCGGGATCAGCATGGAGGACGCGATTGCCCAGCGGGCCGCGACGATTCCCGCCGGGCGCTACGGAACGCCGGCCGAGTTTGGCGCAACCTGCGCGTTCCTGTGTTCGCAAGCCGCGGGCTTCATTGTCGGGCAGAACATCCTTCTGGATGGCGGGGCAACCAACCTGAGCCTCTAAGCTTGCAGCGCAGGGGCGGCGCTGGTAGGCAAAGCCTGAGTAAATCGCTTGAGTTTTCATGCCGGACGCAGCCCCCCTTCGCCTTGACGTGACGCACCTGACCCGGTCCTTTGGCGGCCGGGCTGTCGTGGATGACGTATCGCTCAGCGTGGCTGCAGGGCAGGTCACCTGTCTCCTCGGCCCCTCGGGTTGTGGAAAATCCACGACCCTGCGGATGATCGCGGGGGTCGAGAGGGCCGGGGATGGCTCCATCCGCATCGACGGGCGGCTGGTCGAGGGGCCGGGGGTACATGTGCCGCCCGAAGCGCGATCGGTGGGCCTGATGTTTCAGGACTTTGCGCTTTTTCCCCATCTGACGGTGGCCGAGAACGTGGGCTTCGGGCTGCGGGCCGAACGGGCCGAACGGCAGCGAAGAATTGGAGAGCTGCTTGAAAAGGTGGACCTTTCCGGCTTTGGGCAAAAGCACCCCCATCAACTTTCGGGTGGCGAACAGCAGCGTGTGGCCCTTGCCCGTGCGCTGGCGTCGCGTCCGCGCGTGATGCTGATGGACGAGCCGTTCTCGGGACTGGACAACCGGTTGCGGGACGGCATCCGGGACCGGACGCTGGAACTGTTGAAGGAAGAGGGGACTGCGGTCCTTCTGGTCACGCATGAGCCGGACGAAGCGATGCGGATGGCTGATGAGATCGCACTCATGCGGGCCGGAAAGATCGTGCAGAAGGGCGCGCCCTATAACGTCTACAACGCCCCCGTCGACAAGGCGGCTGCAGCGTTCTTCAGCGATATCAATGTGATCAGGGGTGTGTCGCGCGGGGCGCTGACCGAAACACCGTTTGGGGCCTTTCTGACGCCGGGCCATGTTGATGGTGGTGCCGTCGAGATCGTGATCCGGCCGCAGCACCTGCGGATAGACTTTGACCGCGGCGGGCGGGGCCCGAACCCGACCCCGG
>JAPLPF010000028.1:4537-6499 GCA_026400325.1 Rhodobacterales bacterium | reverse complement strand
TCGATTTCGCGATGGATTTCGAGGGGGCCAGACTTACGGCATCCGTCCCGGGTGTGTTTCTGCCAAGACCGGGGACTGTCCTGTGGCTGATGATCCGGCGCGATCGGTGCTTTGTCTTCGGGGTGTCTTGACCGGACTACCGTGCCCGGCCCTTCTGATGTGTTGACTGTGCCGGGTCAGGTGTCCCTGGGTTCGGCTTCGATCCCTGACTGCGGCAGCAGGGTCGCCACCTTGTACAGCAGGCTGCGGGCTGACCGGGCCCGCGGATTGCCGTCCTGACCGACATGGCGCAGGCCCTCGACCAGCGCCTCCAGTTCCTCGGGCGTCAGCATCGTCGGCGGCAGCATGAGAGGCGAGCGCAGGATGTAGCCCAACCCCCGTTCGCCGGTTACCGGCAGGCCGGTCGCGGCCAGCATCTCCCTGTCGCGCCAGATTGTGCGGGTCGAGACACCGAGTCGCTCGGTCAGTTCCCAGGCGGTATGCAACCGACCGTCGCGAAGGAATTGCACGATGTCGTAAAGGCGGGCGTCGCGTTTCATGCTGTATCCGGGCGCAAGAGGGCCGATATTGCGTACCTTACTGACAAAATACTGTCAGTAGACTGCCCGGCGCAACCCCCTGGGCCCTTGGAACCGGGGCGGTGACGGACGTAATTGGGGGCAGTCAAGGAACGAATGCCCCCTGTGCGGGCGACAATCGGAGGATCTTCCATGTTCAACAACATCGGTTTGCCCGGGCTTCTGCTGATTGCGGTGGTCGTGCTTGTCCTGTTCGGAAAGGGCAAAGTGTCCAGCCTTATGGGCGAAGTCGGCAAAGGCATCACCGCCTTCAAGAAAGGCGTCGGCGATGGCGCGGCCGAGATCGAGGCCGCCAAGGCCGATGCGGCCAAGGACGTGACCCCGGCCGACAACAAGGACAAGGTCTGACGCCCGGGTCCTGAAGGAAACGCAAGATGGATCTCAGCTGGTCCGAGCTTATGGTCGTGGCAATCGTGGCGCTGATCGTCATCGGTCCGAAGGACCTGCCCGGAATGTTCCGCGAGCTTGGCCGTTTCACGGCGAAGATCCGCGCCATGGGGCGCGACTTCAACCGTGCGATGGAACAGGCGGCAAAGGAAACCGGCATCAAGGACGTGGCGGACGATCTGCGCAAGGTGACCTCGCCCAAGGCGATGGGCCTGGATGCGGTCCGAAGTGCTGCCGACAAGTTCGAAAAGTGGGACCCGTTGAAATCTGCGACGGGAACCACGGTAAAGTCAGCACCGCTGACCCCGCCGCCGATGCCCGCGACGCCAGCTGCGGCCCCCGTTATCGCAAGTGTGGCAGCGACTGCGGCGCCCGGAACGGCGACTGCGGCACTGGCCGAACAGGTCGCGGCGAAGAAGGTCGCTTCGGCCGATGCAGCGGCAAAGCTGCGGTCAGCAAAGGCGGGCGCAACGAAGGCGACCGCGACGGCGGAAGCCCCGGCGTCTGCTGCCACGCCCGAGGCGCCGGCACCGAAACGTGGCGGCAGGGTGCGCAAGAAGGCCGAGACCACACCGGGTGACGCGGCATGACGGCGAAGGACGACATCGAGGACAGCTCGGCCCCCCTGGTTGAACACTTGATCGAGCTGCGCAACCGCATCCTGTGGTCGGTCGCGGCTTTCATGGTGGCGATGATCATCGCGTTTCCGTTCGCCAAGACCATTCTTGGCTTTCTGCTGCAGCCGATCGAAAAGGCGATGCGGGATCTGGGAAACACCAATCCGGTCATGCAGTACACGGCTCCGCAGGAACTTCTGTTCACCTATTTCCACATCTCTGTCGTGGCTGGTCTGGCCATGTCCTTTCCGGTCATTGCCTACCAGCTTTGGCGGTTTGTGGCGCCCGGCCTTTATCGCAGCGAAAAGCAGGCGTTCCTGCCGTTTCTCATCGCCTCTCCGGTATTGTTCGTGGTGGGCGGGGCTTTCGCCCAGTACATC
>JAPLPF010000028.1:1230-4507 GCA_026400325.1 Rhodobacterales bacterium | reverse complement strand
ATGTCTTTCTTCCTGGGATTTGCCGATTTGCCCTCGATGGTGTCGGCGGCCCTGCTGCAATTGCAGGGGTTGCCGGTGCCGGATGCGGCCCCGAGCGAGGGGATCGCCATTGTCTTTCAGGGCAAGGTCGACCAGACGCTGGACATCAGTCTCAAGCTGATCATGGCTTTCGGGCTGTGCTTCCAGATGCCGGTGCTTCTGACGCTGATGGGCAAGGCTGGTCTTGCGACGTCGGCGGGGCTTGCCGGGATGCGCCGCTATGCCATCGTCGTGATGCTGCTGGTATCGGCCATTGTGACGCCACCAGATGTGTTGAGCATGATGATCCTCTTTTCGGCGATCTATCCGTTGTATGAGGTGTCGATCTTCCTGATCCGCCGGATGGAAAAGCGGCGTGAGGCAGAACTTCGGGCAGAAGGCCTGTGGGATGACGAGACCGACAGCGCCACCGAAACGCCGGAAACCAAGGCGTGAGCGACGCGCTGACGCGGATCGCGGCTGCGCTGGAGCGTCTTGCCCCGGCACCTATGCCTGCCCCCGACTTTGCAGCAGAGGCCTTCGTCTGGCATGTGGCCCCTGACCGGCTGGAAGCCGTTTCCCGGGTGTCGCGGGTGGACCTGACGCTGCTGGTCGGCGTGAACCGCAGCCGCGACACGCTGCTGGAGAACACCCGCCATTTTGCGCGCGGTTTGCCTGCGAACAATGCGCTGCTCTGGGGGGCGCGGGGCATGGGAAAGTCCAGCCTCGTGAAGGCGGTCCATGCCCGGGTCCGGGCCGAGGGGCTGGATCTGAAGATCGTGGAGCTTGCGCGCGACGATCTGCCATCGGTCCAGCGGCTGCTGGCCCATCTGCGCGCGGCCCCGTTCCGGTTTGTCCTTTTTTGCGATGATCTGTCGTTCAGCCATGACGACCAGCATTACAAATCCTTGAAGGCGGTCCTTGACGGCGGAATCGAGGGGCGGCCCGAGAATGTGCTGTTCTATGCCACGTCGAACCGCCGCCACCTCATGCCGCGGGACATGATCGAAAACGAGCGGTCCACGGCGATCAGCCCGTCCGAGGCGGTTGAGGAGAAGGTCTCGCTGTCCGACCGTTTCGGGCTGTGGCTGGGGTTCCACCCCTGCAGCCAGGACGAGTATCTTGAGATGATCCGCGGCTATTGCGCGGCGCATGGGGTCACTGTCCCTGAGGACCGGCTTCTGGCCGAAGCCGTGGAATGGCAGGCCACGCGCGGTGCCCGGTCAGGGCGGGTGGCCTGGCAGTTCTTCAGCGACCTTGCCGCGCGTGAAGGTGTGCGCCTTCCGGGCTGATGTCACACGCGACGCTTGCGCGACTGCGCCATGGCGGCTATGTGCGGCCCCACCATGATCACCGAAATCCTTGTCATTCTGGCGCTGATCGTTCTGAACGGCGTTCTGGCAATGTCCGAACTTGCCATCGTCAGCGCGCGACCGGGCCGGTTGAAGCCGCTTGAGGCGAAAAGCCGGGGCGCGCGCATGGCGTTGCGGCTGGGCGAGGATCCGGGGCGGTTCCTGTCCACAGTTCAGATCGGGATCACCATGGTCGGCGTTCTGTCCGGCGCCCTTTCGGGCGCGACACTGGGTCTGCGTTTGGAAGGCTGGCTGATCGCGCAGGGGGTCGAGGCGTCGTGGGCCGCGACCTTGGGTGTGGGCGGAGTGGTGGTGGCGATCACCTATGTCAGCCTGATCGTGGGCGAACTGGTGCCAAAGCAGATCGCCCTGCGCAATCCTGAAGGGGTGGCGATCCGCATGGCCCCGGCGATGATGTTCCTGTCGGTCATCGGCGCGCCCATCGTCTGGGTTCTGGACCGGTCGGGGCGGCTGGTGCTGTGGCTGCTTGGCCAGCGCGGGGCCAGCCAGAACCGGGTCACCGAAGAGGAAGTGCACGTCCTTCTTGCCGAGGCGCATGAAGGTGGCGTTCTGGAAAGCGAAGAGCGTGAAATGATCTCGGGCGTCATGCGGCTGAGCGACCGCACCGCCAGTGCGCTGATGACCCCGCGCCACGAGATCGAGATGCTGCCACTTGACGCGACCGGAGCCGAAGCGATGGCCGCCCTGCGCAAGGTTGCGCGGGCGCGGATGCTGGTCGCGGATGCTGCGGGCGAGGTGATGGGCATCATCCTGTTGTCAGACGCCTTTCAGGCCGTGTCGCGTCGCGAAGCTCTGGACTTCAGGGCACTGCTGCAAGAGGTGCCGGTGATATCGGACCGCACGGAAGCTCTGGATGTCCTGGAAGTCCTGCAGAAATCCAAACACCATATCGCGCTGGTCTATGACGAGTATGGCCATTTCGAAGGCATCATCACCAGCGGCGACGTCCTGGGCGCGATCACCGGGGCGGTTGCGTCGTCCGAAGAGGACGAGCCTGCGATCGTCACGCGTGAGGACGGCAGTTTTCTGGTGGCAGGCTGGATGCCAGCGGATGAGTTCTGCGACCGTTTCAACCTGCCGCGCGACATGGCCGGTGAGTATGACACCGTGGCCGGGCTGGTGCTGCATCAGCTTGGCCACCTTCCCGACCTGGGCGCCGTATTCCGGGCCGAGGGCCTGCGCTTTGAGGTGATCGACCTTGACGGTCGTCGGATCGACAAGATCCTGGTGTCACTGCTGGACGGCTGACGGGCACCTTCCTTGTCGGAATGGGGACCGCAGGCAGCCCCAATGAGACCTCTCCCCGGCCTGACCCGGGGCCTCCACCCGGCCAAGGCGCTACCCTCCATCAAGCGAGGTCCCGGGTCGGGCCCGGGCCGGGGTCTGAACCTGTCACGCCGCATCCTGCCTTGCGGGGGCAGGACCCGATTTTCACGATCTTGCCGCAGCAGTCCCATGGGATCTTCGAATCACTGCAGAAAGCCCATCGGATCGAGGCTGTCCACACCCTTGCGCACCTCAAAGTGCAGGAAGGCCGGGTCGGCCTTGCGGACGACGCCGATGGGCTGGCCACGCGACACGGTATCCCCTTTCTTGACCTTCAGTCCGTCCAGACCCGCGTAGACGGTCAGAAGTCCGCCATCATGCCGGATCACCACGATCGGCACCTGGTCGGTGTCCTTGGTGACGGCGGCGACCGTGCCTGTCGCGGCGGCGGCAACCGAAGTGCCGGCCGGCGCGGCGATGTCGATGCCCTGGTTCTTCTGCTTGTCATAGCCGCGAATGATCTTGCCCTGTACCGGCATGGCAAAGCTGGCAGCCGAGGCCCCGGTAGCCTGGTCGCCCAGGTCAGGGGAGGGTGGCGTTGCCTTTGGCTGGCTGGCGGC
>JAPLPF010000028.1:0-1187 GCA_026400325.1 Rhodobacterales bacterium | reverse complement strand
CCCCGGGGGGGGGGGCACCGGCTCGGGGTCGGGGGCCGACGCGGTCACGACCGGAATGATCAGGGTCTGGCCTTCGCGCACCGCCATGTCGGCGCCAAGCTGGTTCCAGTCGGCAAGCGCCTTGGCTGACACGTGGTAAGTCCGGGCGATGGTGAAGGCGGTTTCTCCCCGCGCGACCTTGTGGGTCAGGGGTTGGTTCGCGACCGGCTTTGTTGCGGAGGCCGCACCGGCCGAGGTGCCGACCTCGTCCAGCGCCGTCGTGGCGATTGCCGCGATATCGGTGGTTCCGCCGGCTGTCCCGCCGATGGTCGCCGGCTGCGCCGCAGCCGTCACACGGGACGGCAGAAGCAGAAGCTCGCCGTCGCGCAGAGGATCGGACGGTCGCAAGGCATTGGCCTGTGCCAGGTCGTTTGCGTTCATGCCAAGCCGGGCGGCCATCAGGGTGACGGTTTCGCCCCGGCGCGCCTTGGCCATCTGATAGTCCGGATATGAGATGATGCCGTTGGCATCCGCCGTGGGCGCAGCCGCGGTGGCCTGACGCGCGGCCTCGGAGGTGTCGCCGCCCCCGCCGCGCAAGTCCCAGTCAAGGGTGTCGGTGTTCACGCAGGCCGTCAGGACAAAGAGGCTTGCCCCCAGAAGAAGGCTGATCCGGACTGTGCCGCCGATGGTTCGCATGGTTCCCCGCCTCATGTCACGCCGTCCGGGTTGACCCGGATCTCGGGGCGCAGTCTACTCGGCCCCAAGCCCTTCGACCAGTGGCACAAAGCGGACTGGGCGAAGTTCTTCATAGTCAAAGCCACTGGCCGTCCGGGTGACCTTGATCAGGCTTTGCACGGTGTCCGACTGGCCCACCGGAAGCACCATGATCCCGCCCGGCTTCAACTGATGCAGAAGCGGGCCAGGCGGGTCCTCTGCCGCCGCCGTCACGATGATCCGGTCAAAGGGGCCCTGGTCGGGCAGGCCGAACGATCCATCGGCGGTAATCGTGGTAATGTTGGCAAGGTCGAGTTGGCGAAAGAGGTCCGCCGCCTCGCGCGTGAGACGACGGTAGCGGTCGACGGTATAGATCCGCCGTGCAAGCTGCGCCAGGATCGCAGCCTGGTAGCCGGAGCCCGTGCCCACCTCCAGCACCGTATCACGCGGGTTGACCTGCAAGGCCTGTGTCATCAGTCCCACGACCGACGGCT
>JAPLPF010000191.1:2663-20799 GCA_026400325.1 Rhodobacterales bacterium | reverse complement strand
TTGAAGCGCAGGATCTGGTGAACCGGAATGTCATCGCCGATGCGCACAACGGCCTGACGGGTATCATCGGTCACAAGGACGTTCAGGTTGGTGATGCCGCCCCCAAGGGGCACGGCCTTCGGGGTTCCGGTCCAGATCGGCAAGGCCAGCGCACGGGCGATCGGATCAGTCATGCGCAGAAGCTTTCACCCTTTGGGGAACGGGCGGGCCGAAGGGGATAGGCCCGCCCGTTGTGTGCGCTGGCGGGTCCAGGCCGCCATTGCCTGCCAAGGGTGCGGCCCTTTCCTGGTCATGTCAAAATCATTTGAGAAGTTTTGCGGAACTATGAGTGCTTGGTGTGGGTGCTTGCAGAATAGTCTGTGCAAACCATCAAAAATCCCTCATTCTGGCCGCCATGATGCAGACGAGGCACGACAAGGCGATTCTTGACCATCTGGCTGCCACGGGTGCTGCCCGAATCGACGAGCTTGCCCGCCTGCTTTCGGTCAGTGCCGAGACCATCCGCCGCGCGCTTCGTCGGCTGGAGGTGTCGGGTGCTGTGGCGCGGGTCCATGGCGGCGTGCATCTGCGTGGCTGGGGGATGGAGGCCAGCTTTGTCCAGCGCATGGTGGTCAACCCTGACCGCAAGCGTCGGATCGCAGCCCGCCTTTCCGGGCTGATCGACCATGGCGCATCACTTTTTCTGGATGTGGGGTCCACAACCGCATTCGTGGCACAGGCGCTGCGGGATCACCGTGATCTTCTGGTCGTCACCAATTCGCTGGCGGTCGCTCAAACCCTGGCAGGTCGTGGTGGCAACCGGGTCTTCATGGCCGGGGGCGAGCTTCGCCCGCATGACGGCGGCGCCTTCGGGGTCGAGGCGCTGGCCTTCGTGCGCCAGTTCCGGGTGCAGCATGCCATCCTGTCGGCGGCGGCGCTGGACGGTCGAACCGGGTTCATGCTGAACGACCTGCGCGAGGCCGAGTTCAGCCGTGCGATCATCGACTGTGCCGAACTGGCAACCATCGTCGCCGACGGCAGCAAGTTTGGCACCTTCGCCCCGGTTTGTGCCGCCCGGCCCGAGCTTTTCGGCCGGTTGGTCACCGACGAACGTCCGACCGGGGCATTGTCCGATCTTCTGGCCCTGCACCAGATCGAGGTCATTCTGGCCTGAATACCGGCCTGCCTTCGGGAACGGCGGACAGAAAGGCCCGGGCCAGGGTGTCCGGGCGCAGCGGTTTTGGCACGACAGCGACAAAGCCCTGCGCCAGATAGGATTCTACCTGATGCGTCATGGCGTTGGCCGTGACGGCAACGGCGACAGGGGCCGCGCGGGACGCGGCCTTGGAATGGGCCTGCATTGCGGCAAGCGTTGTCAGCCCGTCGCTGCCAGGCATTGCAATGTCCAGAAGCACGACATCGAAACTGGTTTCCCGCCAGCGCGCAAGGGCCGCTTCTCCGCTGTCGTGGATCTCGGCCTCGACGCCAAGGCTGCGCAGCATGGCGGCAAGGATGATCCGGTTGGTGGCGTTGTCTTCGGCCGCGAGCACCCGCATCGGCGGCAAGGCCGGCAGGCCGGGTTCGGCAGGTGGCAAGGTCGCGCCCTGCACGACCGGAAGCGCAATCTCCACCCGGGCGACAAGCCCCTGCCCCAATGCGCCCGACAGGGTGACCTCTCCGCCCATCAGCCGGGCCAGCCGCCGCACGATGGCAAGCCCGAGGCCAGTGCCGCCATAGCGCCGCGCGATGCCACCCTGGCCTTGGGTGAACTCTTCGAAAACGCGGGTCATGTCGTCGGGGTTCATGCCGATCCCGGTGTCGGCCACTTCGATCGTCACACGTTCGTCTGACTGCCGGTCCACCTTGACGACGACCTGACCGGTGTCGGTGAACTTCACCGCATTGCCCAGAAGGTTGTGCAGGATCTGTGCAAGCCGCGTTTCATCGCCCAGCCGAAGGTCGCCTTCCGGACCACCTGCATGCTGAAGATCAAGGCTGATGCCCTTTGTCCGCGCCTCGATCCGGTGGGCTGACAGGACCTGCTCAAGCACCCGGTCAAGGCTGAGCGGGGCAGACTCAAGCACCAGGCGGCCGGCTTCGATCTTGGCAAGGTCCAGGATGTCATTGATCACCGAGAGGAGATGCTCGCCCGAGCCACGGATCACCTGCAACATTGCGGTCTGTTCCGGGTCGGTTGCCCCCGCCTGCAGGATCTGCGTCATCCCGAGAACGCCGTTCAGCGGTGTCCGCATCTCGTGGCTCATGGCGGCAAGAAACTCGGACTTGGCCTGGTTCGCCGTCTCCGCTGCAGTCATCGCCGCGCGCAGGCGGTTCTCGCTGTCCACAGCATCGGTGATGTCGGTCAAGGACGAGACGACGGCAAGATCGGTCCCCGGTGCCGAAAGCCGGGCCGCGTTGACCGACAGGACCCGCCGCGTTCCATCGGGCCAATGAATGGCCAGGCGGACGTCTGTCTGCTGTGCCACACCCGCAAGGGCCCGGGTCACCGGATAGTCCTTTGCCGCGATGGGATCTCCGGCAAGTCCCGTCACCCCGGCCTTTGCCAGAATGTCGGGCAGGTCATCCCCTGCCGCGATGGCACGCCCAAGCACGGCCTCGGCCGCAGCATTGGCAAAGACGACATGACCGACGTCATCGACCGCCACGATGCCCGAGACCGAGGTTTCCATGATCCGCGCCAGCGTGTCGCGTTCCCGCGCCAGCGCCGCCTCAAGCGCCTTGGCGGCAGAGATGTCAAGGTTGACACCGCTTGTCCTGATCGGACGGCCCACGGCGTCCCATTCGACCGCCTCGGTTCGCGACAGGACCCAGACCCAATGACCAAGGCGATGGCGCAGCCGGATCTCGTTTTCAAGCTGCCAGACCCCTGACGCAAAGGACTGTGCCTCGTGCCTGATCAGGGCCGCTCCGTCATCCGGGTGCAGCATGTCAAGCCAGCCCTGCAATGGCAGCGGGTTCAGTTCTGCCGCGCGATAGCCAAGGATCTCGGCCCAGCGGTCGCTGATGAACGTCTCGCCCGTGCGCATGTCGTGTTCCCAGGTCCCGACCCGCGCGCCGTCGATCAGCCGGGTCAGGCGCTGTTCGGCCTCGATCCGCGCCGAGACGTTCAGCGTGACGCCGGAAATCCTGCGTGGCGTGCCGTCGGCCCGACGTGCCAGAACCCGACCACGCGACAGCATCCAGACCCAGGTTCCGTCCTGATGACGCAGACGGCACAGAAGATCAAAGTCATTGGTCCCCGGCTGAACAAGGGCGCGCTGCACGTCCTGCACAGCCGCCCTGTCCTGATGGTGCAGAAGGGTCGCCAGATCAGCAAGGCGGGCTTTGTCGCCAACAAAGCCCAGCATGGCCCGCCAGTGGTCGTTGATCGCGCTCAGCCCGGTGTCGCTGTCCCAGTCCCAGACCGCCAGATCGCCGCCTTCGACAACCTGCTGCAGCCGACGGTCGGCCAGTCTGCGGGCGGTTACATCCTCGTAAAGGCCAACTGTCTCGCGTTCAGGCGTGGCACGTTCGCGCACCCACATGAGGCGACCATCGGCAAAGCTGTCCTCCCCATCCCAGACGTCGGTCAGGTTGCGTCTCAACCGGCGCTGCAACGCCGCTTCGTCGCGCTCTCCCTCTGCGCCGAAGATCCCCCGATCAATGGCCGCACGCAGAAGGTCATCGTACAGCGCACCCGGCTTGATCAGATCGGCGATCCCGGCAAAGACGCGGGTATAGGGCGTATTCCACAGGACCAGTTGGTCCTGGGCATCAAAAATGGCGAACCCGTCGTCCAGAGCCTCGATCGCCGACACCAGGCGGGCGCGCATCGATTCAAGTTCTTGCCGTTCCGAGATCAACGCGGCTTCCTTTGCGTTGATCTCGGTCACGTCTTCAACCAGCGCCCAGACCAGCCGCCGCCCGTTCGGGTCGATGCTCATGAATCCGCGCAGGACGGCTGGAAAGCGCTGGCCATCGGCGCGGCGCAGACTGGCCTTGAGCGGGCCATAGCTTTGCCGGGACTTCAGCTCCTCGACGGCCCTGGCAATGACCTGGCCACTGTCATCTGGCAGGATGTCCTGCACCAGAAGGCCCGGGCGGTCCTTCGGATCAAGGCCGAAGACCTGCCTGAAGGCGCGGTTGACGTCCAGAACCTCGCCGGTGTCGAAATCGTTCAGCAAGATGGGGTGCGGGCACATCTCGAAGAAGGCGGTGAACTGGCCTTCCCGGTACGAGGCCATCTCCGAGGGGGCCTCTTCGGCGCTGAGGTCACGGATGACAGCCAGAAGGCCCGAGGGCTGTTCCGAATTGGCCGACGGCAACGGTGCGACGGACACTTCATAGTGGTGCGGCGCGACCAGCGTCGTCAGTCCGACGCGGCGGGTATGCGTGGTCAGCGGGGCGGGCGGATCGGCGACAATTGCCGCCAGCACTTCGGCAAGGGGCTGGGGCAGCACTTCGGCCAGGGGGCGTCCGATGCCTGCATGGACCAGGGCGGAAAGCCAGGGCAGCTTGTCGCTGTGGCAGGCCATGAGGGTGCCATCGGGGCAGATCTCGATCACCAGATCGGGCAGCGCCCGCAGGATTGCCGTCAGATGACGGCCCGATGCGGCCTCGGCAATTGCCGCCTCTTCGCGTGCCAGAATGGCCGAGACCGCGCGCCCGACACTTTCCAGAAGCCTGACTTCGTCCTCGGCCCAGATGCGGTCGGGCGTGCGGCTGTCGTACCCAAGAATGCCCAAACGCCGATCGCCGTTGTAAAGCGGCAGCATCAGCGACGACCAGACCCCGATGTCTTCCAGAAAACGCCGCTCTGGCATGCCATCCGGCAGATCATTGCGATTGTGAATACGGACTTTCTGCCTCGCGTTGAAGGCGGCCTCCCAGGTCGCAAAACCCGTCGGGATGAAGTTCTGCATCCGGCCCTTCAGCGCCTCGACGCCCGGGCCAACCCATTCATGGCTGTTGAACTGGGTGCCATCGCGCCGGTCACGGAAAAGAAACGTCCGGTCCAGCCCGCAGCCCTGGCCCAACCTGGCCAGAACATCGTCAAGAGCCGCATCGACGCCCCCGGGTCCGGGGTCAAGAAGGCGGTTCATCAGGTCGATGACCATGAACTCGACCCGCACCGGCCTTGGCTGTGCGGCGTCAAGCGGTCCTGTTCGTCCCATGCTTTTCCTGCTGGCTCATCCCGTCAGTATTGGCGAGATGCGGCCACCGTGCAAGCCCCGCACAACCCGCAGGCGAAATCCTCAGGTCCACAGACCGAGCGGATGCGGGACGAAGCCGGGAAAGACGACTTGCGGGTCGGCAAGTCGCATGTGACCGGACAAAAGCTCGGCCAGGACCGCGCGGTAGTCGGTGACGACAGCAAGGTCGGCGCCCTCCTCCAGCGCGTCATTCGCAAGGCCCGGCCAGTGGCCGAGCATCCGCCCTCCCCGCGCCTGCGGGCCAAGGACGAACATCACATTGCCCCGGCCATGATCGGTGCCCCCCGCCGTGTTCGACCGCAACCGGCGGCCGAACTCGCTCATCACGACAACGCTGACATCCGCCTGCAGGGGGCCAAGGTCGCGCCAGAACGCCATGAGCGCGTCCGACAGCATCCCTGCAAGGGCGGCAAACTGGCCTTCCTGCGCGACATGAGTGTCCCAGCCCGGCACATCCACCGTGGCCACGCGCAGGCCAAGGTCCTCCTTGATGGTCTGGGCCACGGTCATCAGGGGCTGGCTGACCGGGTTGCCTTCGGGGTAGGCCGCATCGGGTGCATAGGGGCGAAAATCCGCGTCCGCCTCGGACCAGAGGCGCGTGTTGATCATGTCCGAAAGGCCAAGCAGATCGGCCATCGGGCGGCCGAGGGGGCCATGGTCGCCAAAGCCTGACTGAAGGCGCGCCCGAAGCTGCGGGGCCAGCCAGTGCCCCTGCCCCACCACCAGATCGGCCAGGCTTTCCGCAACGGCCGCATCGGCGCCGACCAGGCTTGCTGGCCGCATTGCGCCCACGGCAAGCGCGGGCATCGGCCCGCCTGGTGCAGCCGCCTGCAACCAGCGTCCGATCCAGCCCGAGGGATCCCCCGGCGGCGGCGCGCTGCCGAAAAGCCCGCGTTCGATCCGCGCCTCGGCGTCAAAGTGGCTGCGGGTCGCTTCTGGCAGGCCGGCGGCGTGGATCACCGACAGGTCGCCTGCGTCGTAAAGGTCGGCCAGAGCCCCGGCTGCGGGGTGAAACCGGAAGTCCACATCCGCGATGCCTTGTACCAGCATCCGACCCGCAGCATCCCCCTGCCGGGCGACGCGAAGGCCTTCGGGTCGGGCGGCGATGAAATCCGGGTCACTGGAGGGCGAGACCAGCGCCAGCCCATCCGCGCCGCCGCGCAGGAACACCACCACCAGGATCGGATCACGGGCCATGCATCACCTTCAGCGCAGAAGAAATTCAGGGGTCAGCGCGGCAAAGGCCACCGCCGCAAGCGCCGCCCCTTGCCGATCTTCGGGTGCGAATTGATCGGCTGGGCCGTCAAGGGCATCCCCGAAAAAGATCGCCCCCACCTCGTCAGCCAAGGTTTCGGCCGCATCAGGGGCCAGTGCCGCCGCGTGCCGGATCAGAAACGCCCGCGCGGTCTCATCCAGGACAGCAAGGTCGGACAGGGTGACCCGGGCCGTGCCGAACCAGTCCTCGTGCGCGAAAAGCGCCAGATCAACCAGCCGGTTCAGGCTGCTGGCCCCGGTCCAGGCCTCAATCCGGTCCCGATGGCCGGTCGGGGGGCCACATTCGTGCTGCAGCCAGCCCGCCCGCCCCAACTGCCAGTGATAGGCGTTCTCGGGGTTCACCACCTCGGCCCCGGTGGCGCGGTACAGAGCGGTCATGAATTCGAAAGGTCGACGCAGTTTGGTCGGCGGGGCCTCGAACTCGGGCGACAGCACCAGAGCGCGGATGACCTGGGCGATCTGGTCGGGCGCATCAGAGGCCGCAAGAAAGACGGCTGCCAGTCGGGCAACCAGGGCGGAGTCCGGATCATCTGCCAGAAATCTGCGCGCGATCTTTCGGCAGACGAACGTGGCCGTGCCGGGGTGGCGGGACAGAAGGTCCAGCACCTCGTCGCCGTCGGCCATCGGGGCGCGGTTCGGCGGAAACTCGCGGCCGAGGATGCGTTTCTGATAGGGGTCATGCCACCGGGTGACATAGGCGAAGGCACCGCTGCGGGGGGCCTCCTCACCCTCCGAAATCCAGCGCCCGTCACCAACCGACCAGCCGGTGAAGGCGCGGGCAACCTCGTAGACGTCAAGATCAAGATAGCCTGTGGCCACGCCATCCGCGCCCAGCGGCACCAGATGCCAGTCCGAATAAAGATCGTTCAGATAGTTTTCCGCCCCCAGCGTGTGCAGTTCCAGAAGCTCGCGCGCGTAGTTCTCATTCGCCGGGCTGGCGATGCTGTCGGCGTTGTTGAGATAGTAAAGCATGGCAGGTGAGCGTGCCACCTCGCCCAGAAGTGCGCGAAAATTGCCGAAGGCATGGGTTCGCAGCGTGGCGTCGTAGCGTGCGAAGAATACGGCGGTGCTTTCGTCCTTGCCGGAGTTCACGTTGAAATGGTCATGCCAGAACTGGGTCATGACCTCGCGCAGTTGCGCCGTTGCGTGGACAGCGCGGAGCGGGGCGGCAGCGATCACCTCTTGCGCCGGTCGGATGCGTTCGCCGAAGTCCATGCCCTTGCCGGGGCCCCAGTCCAGAAGATGCACCAGATCGGCAGGATCGGCGGCAAGGGCTGCCAGGGGTCGTGCCTCGTCACGCGCGGGCCAGTGGTTGCCGTCTTCATCCTCGCCAGCCTCGTAGGCGATGCGCAGGCGGGCAGCGGCAAGGCGGCTGTCCAGGTCCGGGTCCGAAACCGGCTGCGCAAGCTGCCAGTCAAGCCAACCGTCACGACCAAGCCTGGCGATACGGGCAGCCTCGGCCGGAGTCGCGCCAAAGGTCAGCCGGTTGAGCCAGAGCCTGTCGATATCACCCGCAGACGCCCGGGCAAGGCGTGGCAACGGGACAAGCGCCGCTGTCAGGGCAGCCATCAGCCGGGTATGAAACATCCGCCGTGTGATCATGGCCCGCCCTCCACACCGGCAAGACTAGCACCAGCGCGTGCCCGAGGGGAAACAGAGCCGTGATCCGTGCGCAAAAGGCCGCCGTCAGGGCGTTCAAGCCACCGCGTCACGCAGCACCCGGCGCAAGATCTTGCCCGAGGCGGATTTCGGAATCGCCTCGACAAAGATCACCTGCGTCGGCAGCTTGTAGCTGGCGAGAAGCGGCTTCAGCCCCGCGACAATCTCGGCCGTGTCGATCGTGCTGCCCGCCTGGCGCACGACAAAGGCCAGTGGGCGTTCCCCGGCTTCATCATCCGGAACGCCGATGACCGCCGCATCCGCCACACCGGCAAGGCCCAGCAGTTGGCCCTCAACCTCGGCCGGGGCCACCTGGAAGCCCTTGACCTTGATCAGTTCCTTCAGCCGGTCGCGGATGAAGAGATATCCGTCGGCATCCAGGACGCCCAGGTCGCCGGTCCGAAGCCAGCCGTCCTGGATCATCGCCGCCGTGGCCTCGGGACGGTTCAGATAGCCGATCATCACCTGCGGGCCCTTGATCCAGACCTCGCCCTCCTCATCGGGGCCACAGTCCGTCAACGTCTCGGGGTTGACGATCCGGGTCACGGTGTTCGGGGCGGTCACCCCGACCGAGCCGTGCCGCGGGTCGCCGACCGGAGCGACATGGGTGATCGGCGAAAGCTCGGTCATCCCGTAGCCCTGGATCACCTTGCAGCCCAGCCGCTTTTCGACCTCGGCGCTGATCTCGACCCCAAGGGGGGCAGCGGCGGACATGATGACCCTGAGCGAGGCCAGGTCAAACTGGTCCACAAGCGGGTGCTTCGCCAGGGCGATCGCCACCCGGCAGGAAGGCCACGGTCGTCTCGTCCGGGCGCACTTCAATCAGCTCCAGCGCCTGTTCGACGTTTATGACCATGTTGCGGTGGCTGAGCATCACCCCTTTGGGCAGTCCCGTGGTGCCCGAGGAATAGGGAAGCGCCAGGACGTGCGTTTCAAGGTCAACCTGGACCTGCGCTGCAAGTGCCGGGCCAAGCAGGTCATCCAGCGACCGGTGCCCATCTGCCGCGCCGATGGTGATGATTTCGCGCACGCCGGTGCCTTCGGCCCCCGCTTTCGCCGTTTCGACGAACTGAGGAATGGTGATCAGCAGCGTGGCACCCGAATCCCGCAACTGGTGGGTGACCTCGGGCGCGGTATAGGTCGGGTTCAGCGTGGTGACCGTGGCTCCGGCCAGTGCGATACCATGAAAGGCCACGACATAGTCGGGATGGTTGGGCGCAAGAATGCCGATCACCGTACCCGGTCCGACCCCTTCAGCGCGCAGGCCGCCGGCAAAGCGGCGGATGCGGTCTTCCAGCGCCGCCCCCGTGAAAGAGCTGCCGCTTGGTCCGTCGATCAGGGCGATCCGGTCCGACGACACACGCAGCCCCTCAAACAGGCGCTCGGTAATGCTGATCTGGCGGATTGGCAGGTCCGGAAACCGACTTCTGTGTATGGTCATGGCACCCGTCCCCCGAGGCGGCTTTCTTGCCACCTTAGCACCAATTCACGCCTGCCAAAGCCCGATCTTGCCGTCAGATCCCGGTCAGCACCGCCACAAGGGCCAGTCCCGCCGGAAGAGCCTGGACATAGAGGATGCGGCTTGAGGCCGTCGCAGCGCCGTAAAGCCCGGCCACGATGACGCAGGCAAGAAAGAAATGCGCGATGGTTGCCCCGTCTCCGGGCACACCCTGAAGCAGGGACCAGATCAGGCCCGCAACCAGAAAGCCGTTGTAAAGCCCCTGGTTGGCGGCAAGAACCCGGGTGTTCGCCGCAAAGTCGGCCGAGGTTCCGAAGACGCGGCGGACCAGAGGCGTTTCCCAAAACAGCATCTCGGCCAGCGCAATCGCGATGTGGATGAGGACCACCACGCCGATCAGGACCTGTCCGATCATGCAGCGGGCATCCGGGCTTCGGCCATTCCGGCATACCAGCTTGATCCGAAAGGGATGGCGCTGTCGTCGAAGTTGTAGGCCGGGTGGTGCACCATCGCCGTGTCGCCATTGCCAAGGAAGATATAGGCGCCGGGACGTTCGTTCAGCATGAAGCTGAAATCCTCGGCCCCCATCAGGGGTGGGGTGTCAACGTCGACATTCCCCGAGATCGCTTTGGCCACATTGGCTGCGAAGTCTGTGTTTTCAATGGCATTTATCGTGACAGGATAGCCACGCATGTACTGCAGCCCGGCCCGGGCCCCAAGGGCCAGAGCGGTGCCTTCCACAACCTCGGCAAGGCGAGTTTCGACAAAGTCCTGGACGCCTGGGTCAAGCGTGCGGACCGTGCCTTTCATCTTTACCGTTTGCGGGATGACGTTATGGGCGGTCGAGTCGGTTTCGACGGTGCAGACCGAGATCACCAGCTGCTTCATCGGATCGACATTCCGGCTGACAATGGTCTGAATTGCAACGATGATATGGGCGGACACGACCGTGGTATCAATGCAGTCGTGCGGCTTGGCGGCATGGCCGCCTTTTCCGGTCACGGTGATCTCGAACTGGTCGGCTGCCGCCATCATCGGGCCGGGGCGGATGGCAAAATGGCCAACAGGGATCCCGGGCATGTTGTGCATTCCGTAAACTTCATCAATATTCCAGCGGGTTAGCATTCCATCTTCGACCATCTCGCGCCCGCCGCCGCCGCCCTCTTCGGCGGGCTGGAAGATGCAGACGACGGTGCCGTCGAAGTTGCGCGTTTCGGCCAGGTATTTGGCTGCGCCCAAAAGCATCGCCGTGTGCCCGTCATGGCCGCAGGCATGCATCTTGCCGGGTGTTTTGGAGGCGTAGGGAACCCCGGTCTGTTCCTTGATCGGCAGAGCGTCCATGTCGGCGCGCAGGCCTACGACGCGGCCCTTGGTGTCAGATTTACCCTTGATAACCGCCACAACGCCAGTGCGACCGATCCCTTCGACCACTTCGTCGCAGCCGAAACCGCGGCAAAGCGCGGCCACTTTGGCGGCCGTCCGCTGCACTTCGAACAGCAGTTCCGGGTGTTCGTGGAAATCGTGGCGCCAGGCGGTGATTTCGGGAAGAAGTTCGGCGAAACGGTTCTTGACGGGCATGGGGCGTCTCCTTTGCGACAAGGTGAGGCTTTGGGGCGATCAGGGCAAGAGGGTGCATGCAAGGGATTGATAACGCAGCAATAACCGAAGATTTCAGCGGCGTTTGAAGTGTATGGCACCCGTCTGGCACCGGTCTGGCTGGCGTCTGGCGGGCGGCCATCCCAGGGACGCGCTGACTCTGATCTCCGAATCAGAGTGACGGGCTGGGGGATATCTTCGTGCCGTCCGTGAACCTGCCAAAGCGGAAACGGGACAGGTCGTGACCGACCGTGCCGCCGGTCACAAGGTCGGCCACGACGCGGCCGACCCCGGGACCGATGCCGAAGCCATGCCCGCTCATCCCGGTGGCGATGGTCAGGCCGGGGATCGGGCCGTGGTCGATGACCGGAACGACATCGGGCAGCGTGTCGATCATGCCACCCCAGGCCGCCTTGAGCCGGGGGCGGCCCAGTGACGGAAAGGCGCGGGCAAAGGCGTCCTGCACCCGGCCAAGGATTCGCATGTTGGGTGCGGGGTCAAGGATGCGCGTAACCTCGAAGGGGGTGACCGCGTCTTCAGACCAGCGGCGGGGGGTACCCCAGGCGTCGGGAAAACCTGCCGGGGCCCTGGGACGGAAGATGGAGGAGCCGATTTCCTTGCGCAGAAGGGCGAGGAACGCAAAAGTCGAGCGGACGGCATCCGGCCCGATGAAGAAATCATGCTGCGACCCACCCGGCGCGATGGAATAACCGCCATCCGCGCGGCGGCGAAAGGCAAAGTCATCATCTGCGGCAGCGCCGGGAAAGATTTCGGGCATCGGTTCGGTTGCGGCAACGCTGGCAAGGACGGAAAGCTGCGGGATCGCAATGTCGTGGCGGCCGAGAAACAGGCGCGACCAGGCCCCGGCGGCGAGGATGACATGATCACAGGCGACACGGCCCGCTTCGGTCACCACGCCCGCGACTTTGCCCCCGGCAAGATCAAGGGCGCGGACGGCGCAAACCTCGCGGATCTGAACGCCTTGGTCCCGGGCATGTTCGGCAAGGATCGGGACGGCGGTCCAGGGTTCGGCGCGGGCGTCCGAGGCGGTGTGAAGCGCACCTTTCCACGCGGCGGCCGCCCCTTTCAGAAGGTCAGTCGTCCGGGCGCGAGTCAGAAGCTGGCTGTCAATTCGGTGGGCGCGGGCATGAGTAAGCCAGGCGTCGAATCCTGCCATCTCGCGGTCGGTCTTGGCGAGATAAAGGACGCCGGTCTGCCGAAAACCAAGACGGTCACCAAGGTCGGCAGCAAGGCGTTTCCAGATCAAAAGGCTTTCCACCATGATCGGAAGTTCGGCTGGGTCCCTGCCCTGCTGGCGCACCCAACCCCAGTTGCGGCCAGACTGCTCGCCGGCGATGCGGCCTTTTTCCAGCACAAGAACGGAAAGGCCCTTCTGCCGCAGGAAAATGGCGGACATGACGCCAATGACGCCCCCGCCGATGATCACGACATCGACGCGCGGCGGCAGGGGATCGACAAAGCGGATGGGGCTGCGGTCAGAGATGGGGAAGGTCAAGCTGCGGTCCTGTCAGCGGGGTGCCACCCGGTGGGGGATGGGGGCGGAAAACTGCGGCAGATCATGCGAGCGTCTCAAGCAACCGCGCCATGAAGCGCTGGCCGGCCTCGAATTCCGTGACCTCCAGGTATTCGTCGGGCTGGTGCGCCTGTGCGATGTCGCCGGGCCCACAGACGACGGCGGAATACCCGGCCTCTTGAAATTGCCCCGCCTCGGTGCCGTAGCTGACCACACCGGAGGAATTGTCGCCGGTCAGGCGGCAGGCAAGGGACTCAGCCTCTCCTTCTGGTTCCGAGATCAGGGCGGGAACGCCGAAAAAACGGTCAAGAAGGATGTCGGCTTCGGGGCGGACTGCTTGCATCGCTGCGCGCAGGCTGTCGACCCGGGCAACAAAACGAGATTCCCATACGGCAAGATCTTCACCGGGGACAACCCGGAACTCGACGGCAAAACGGCAGTCTGCCGCGGTGATGTTGTGGGCGGTGCCCCCTTCGATCATGCCGACGTGCAGGGTGGTGAAGGGCGGATCATAGGCGGCAGCAAGGGGGGTGGGCGGCTTTGCGCGGGTCTCGGCGTTGATGTCGTTGACCCAGGAAATCAGCCGCGCGCCTTCCATGATCGCCGAGACACCATAGGGCAAAAGCGAGGAATGCACCTCGAATCCCTTCATGTGCACGAAGTATCCGGTGCCACCCTTGTGGCCGGTGATGACGGACATGCGGCTGGGTTCGCCGATGATCGCTGCGCTGCCCTTCGGAACGACCTCCTGCATGGTGCGGATCATCGGGGGGGCGCCAGTGCAGCCAAGTTCCTCGTCATAGGACAGGGCAAGCTGCAAGGGACGACGCACGCCCCGGGTCTGCGCCTCGACCAGAGCGCCGACGGCCAGGGCCACGAACCCCTTCATGTCGCAGGTGCCGCGCCCATAAAGCCTGCCGTCGCGTTCGGTCACGGTCCAGGGATCGGCAGTCCAGGTCTGGCCCTCGACCGGCACCACGTCAGAATGTCCCGACAGCACGATGGCCCCCGGAACCCACGGGCCGGCATGGGCGATGAGAGCCGCCTTCTGGCGATCCTCGTTCCAGTGCCGAAAGCAGCGGACGCCATGGCTGGCAAGGTAGCCTTCCAGCCAGTCGACAAGGACAAGATTGGACTGCCGACTCACGGTTGGAAAGGCAACCAGACGGTCTAGGACCTGACGCGACGTCAGTGCCTGCATTTTGATCCCTTCGGCGATCCCCAGATATGGTGGCCAGCCTGTCCGCCCGGGCGGGGCAAGTCAATATCTGGCAGAATGACGGCCCCATCGGTCGTTTTGCCGGTGGAAGACTCTGGAAACGCGCTGCGAAACGGGATTGATAGACGTCTGAAAATGGGAAACAGTCAACGGGCGGCGGGGAGTGACAAAGCTGACCCGACGCCAAAAAACCAAATATAACAATGCGCAACACGCGAACGAACACTGCGTGACACGCGACACGGGGAGCAACTGATGGCCGAACGGGCCGCGCCGGTCCTTGACGTCAAGGGCCTCAAGACAGTTTTCCGCACGCGTGGCGGCGAGATTCATGCCGTGAACGATGTCAGTTTTCATCTGGATCGCGGTGAATTGCTGGGCGTTGTCGGCGAAAGCGGTTCGGGCAAGTCGGTCACGATGATGTCGCTGATCAAGCTTTTGCCCATGCCTCCGGCGGAACTGCGCTCGGGTCAGGTGCTTTTGGCCGGGCAAGACCTGCTGAAGATGACGGACGACGAATTGCGCGCGGTCCGGGGCGCAAAGGTCGGCTTCGTGTTTCAGGACCCGATGACCAGTCTGAACCCGGTCTTTACCATCGGCGACCAGATCGCCGAGCCGTTGCGCAAGCACAAAGGCATGACGAAAGCCCAGGCCGAGGCGCGGGCCGTGGAACTTCTGGAACTGGTGGGCATCCCGGAAGCGCGGGCGCGGCTGAAAGCCTATCCCCACCAGTTTTCCGGTGGCATGCGGCAGCGGGTGATGATCGCCATCGCGCTGGCCTGTGACCCCGACGTGCTGATCGCGGATGAACCGACAACCGCGCTGGACGTGACGATTCAGGCGCAGATCCTGGAGCTGGTGAAGGATTTGCGCCAGAAGCTGGGCATGTCGATCATCTGGATCACGCATGACCTTGGTGTCATTGCGGGGATCGCGGACCGCGTTCTGGTCATGTACGGCGGTCAGGTGGTGGAACAGGGCCCGGTGGTCCAGCTTTTTGCCAACCCGCAGCACCCCTATACCCGGGCGCTTTTGCAGACGATCCCGAAGATCAGCGGCGAACGCGAGACGCGGCTCAAGGTGATCGAGGGCCAGCCCCCGATCCTGACCGCGGCGCTGACCGCCTGCCCGTTCCGCGCCCGTTGCGAGTATCGCCACGAGGCGTGCGAGGCGTCGAACCCGGCGCGTCGCGCGATCGACGGTCTGCCGGTGGGCCAGGGCCATGATGTTGCCTGCCACTGGACCGCCCCTGCCGCCCCTGCCGCGCGCGAGGCCGTTAATGCTTGACGCAACGCCAAGCCCATTGGTTCAGGTCGAGAACCTCAAGATGTATTTCCCGATCTATTCCGGGCTTTTCCGGCGCCATACCGGCAACGTGAAGGCGGTGGACGGGGTATCCTTCAGCATCAACGCCGGCGAAACACTTGGCCTTGTCGGTGAATCCGGCTGCGGCAAATCCACGGTCGGGCGGGCGCTGTTGCGGCTGTATGACCCCACGGCAGGCCGTGTGGTCATCGACGGCGAGGATGTGGCCAGCCTTTCGCCCGAGGCGCTGCGCCGCAAGCGCCCGACGATGCAGATGGTGTTTCAGGACCCGCAAGCCAGCCTCAACCCCCGGATGACCCTGGCGCGGATCATCGGCGAGCCTCTGGACGAACACACCGACTGTTTTCTGGTGGACAGCGCCAGCGCATCGGCATTGCCCGGGCGCTGGCGCTGAACCCGAAGTTCATCGTCTGCGACGAACCCATCGCGGCGCTGGACGTCAGCATCCAGGCGCAGGTGGTCAACCTGCTTGAGGATCTGCAGGACCGCCTTGGCCTGACTTCCCTGTTCATCAGCCATGACCTGAGCATGGTGCGCCACCTCGCCGACCGGGTGGCGGTGATGTATCTGGGGCGCATTGCCGAGCTTTCGCCGTCCAGGGACCTGTATGCCCGCCCGTTGCATCCGTATGCCGAGGCGCTGCTGTCGGCGGTGAACGAGCCCGATCCGGTGGCCGCGGCGCACCGCAAGCGCATCATCCTGAAGGGCGACGTGCCATCGCCCGCGAACCCGCCCCAAGGCTGCAGCTTCTGCACGCGCTGCCCAAGGGTCATGGATGTCTGCCGATCGGTAAAGCCCGATCTGGCCGAGGTGGAGCCTGGCCGTCTGGTCGCCTGCCACCTGTATGGAAATACCCCAGCCGCCGGATCAACCGGCGCACCCGAGGTCAACGAGCGTAATCAACAAGGAGTGAGACAATGAAGATGAAAGCTGCCCTTCTGGGCGCAGTGGCGCTGCTGGGGTTTGCCCCGGCCGCCTTTGCCGAACGCGGATCCGATGGTGAAGTGAAACTCACCTTCCCGCAGGCCGTGTCGATCATGAACCCCTATCTCTCTGCGGGAACGAAGGACATTATCGCTTCTGCGATGGTGATCGAGGCCATGGCCGCGATCGACGACCAGGGCAACATGGTCCCCCGCATGGCCGTGGAGATTCCGACGCTTGCCAATGGCGGCGTGTCGGCCGACATGACCTCGATCACCTGGAAGCTGATCCCCGGCCTTCTGTGGTCGGACGGCACGGCGGTCACCGCCGATGACGCGGTCTTTACCTGGCAGTACTGCACCAACCCGGATGGTGGCTGCGCGCAGGCGACCAAGTATGATGGTGTGGCCTCGGTCGAAGCGGTTGATGCCAGCACCGTCAAGGTGACCTTCAACGCGCCGAAACCGAACCCCTACACCACCTTTGTGGGTGCCCTGTCGCCGATCCTGCAGAAGGCCCAGTTTGCCAACTGCGTCGGGGCTGCGGCTCCGACCTGCACCGATGCCAACAACATGCCGATCGGCACCGGCCCGTTCATGGTGACCGGCTTCACCGTGAACGATACCGTCACGCTGGCGGCGAACCCGAACTACCGCGACCCGGCGAAACCGGCCTTTGCGACCGCGGTGATCAAGGGCGGCGGCGATGCCGAAGGCAGCGCCCGTGCAGTGATGGAGACCGGCGAGTTCGACTATGCCTGGAACACCCAGATCCCGCCCGACAGCCAGGCCGCGATGTCCGCCGCCGGCAAGGGCCAGTTCGTGGTGGCCTTCGGCACGCTGGTCGAGCGGCTGGAGATGAACACCACCGACCCGTAGCGGTCCACCGCCAAGCATCCGCACCCGATCCTGTCTGACATCAAGGTGCGCACCGCGCTGTCGAAAGCCATCGATCGCTCGATCCTGGTCGAGGTTGGCTATGGTGCCGGTGGCGCACCGACCTGCAACGTGATCCCGGCGCCTGCGGCCTGGGCCTCGGACAACACCGGTTGCCTGACGCAGGATATGGAAGGCGCCAAGGCGCTTCTGGACGAGGCGGGCTGGAAGGACAGCGACGGCGACGGCATCCGTGACAAGGACGGCAAGAAGCTGTCGATCCTGTATCAGACCACGGTGAACCCGATCCGCCAGGACTTCCAGGCGCTGATCAAGGATTGGTGGACGGAACTGGGCGTCGATGTCGAGTTGAAAGCCATCGACCCGGGCGTGTTCTTTGGCGGCGATGCGGGCTCGCCCGACACGTTCCAGAAGTTCTACGCCGACGTCGAGATGTACGCCAACAACTCGGACAACCCGGATCCGGAGACCTATCTGGGCCAGTACCAGTGCAAGAACGCGCCGTCCCCGGAAAACCAGTGGCAGGGCGAGAACATCAACCGCTTCTGCGACCCGGCCTATGACGCGCTGTTCGCCAAGCTGCAGACGACGACCGACATTGCCGAACGTCAGGCGATTGCCAAGCAGCTGAACGACATGGTGACGAAAGACAGCATGATCGTTGTTCCGCTGGTGCACCGTGGCACCCTGTCGGCGCATTCGAACACGCTGGGCGGTGTGATCATCAACGCCTGGGATGCGGAAACGTGGAACACCGCCGACTGGTTCCGCGTCAAGTGAGTTGAGACCCTTGCGGGGCCGGTGATCCGGCCCCGCACCCTTTTTTCCTTGATCCACGGGCGCGCCGCGCATGCTTACCTTCACGCTTCGCAGGCTTCTCCTGGCCATTCCGACCTTGCTGGTGATCTCTCTTGTGATCTTCCTGCTGGTCGATCTGGCCCCCGGATCACCCATGTCCGAAATTCCTCTGACCGTGCCGCCCGATGTGCGCCAGAAGATGATCGAGGCGCTTGGCGCCGATCAGCCGGTCTTCTTTCGCTACGTGCTGTGGCTGCG
>JAPLPF010000191.1:0-2629 GCA_026400325.1 Rhodobacterales bacterium | reverse complement strand
ACGTGCTGTGGCTGCGCCAGTTCTTCTGGGTCGAGCCGATGACCCTGTTCGACGGCTGGTTCGGCACCACCTGGGTGGAAGGCGAACAGCGCATCCTGTCCTGGCAGTCGCGCAGCCCGGTCTTCACCATCATCGGCCAGCGTATCCCGCAGACCCTTACCGTGATCGGCACGGCCTATCTGGTCGGCATCCTGATCGCGCTTCCCATCGGGATCTATTCGGCCTACCGGCAATACAGCCTTGTCGATCAGGCGGGAACGCTGTTCGCCATGATCGGCTTTTCGGTGCCGACCTTCTTTTCGGGCACGCTGTTCATCATCATCTTCGCTGTCTGGCTGGGCTGGTTTCCCACGAAATACGACACCCAGCTTGAAGTGACAGACTGGGCCAGCTTTCTGCAGCAGGTCAAGCAGATGGCGCTGCCGGTGATGACGCTGGGCCTTGCCAACGCCGCGGCGATCAGCCGTTACATGCGATCCTCGATGCTGGACAACATGGGGATGGACTATGTCCGCACCGCCCGCGCCAAGGGAATGTCGGAACGGACTGTGGTCTTGAAGCATGTCCTGCGCAATTCGCTGATCCCGGTCGTGACGGTGATCGCGCTTGGGATCCCGTCGATCTTTGGCGGTGCCATCATCACCGAGAACCTGTTTGGGGTGAACGGCATTGGTGCGGCCTTGATCGGGGCGATCCATGCCAATGACATTCCGATGGTGCAGACGCTTGCGTTCATTTTCGCGGTGCTGATCGTCCTGTTCAACCTGATCGCCGATGTCATTTATGGCCTGCTTGACCCGAGGATCCGCTATGACTGACGCGACCGCCGCCGCCGAGAAGCCCGCAAGTCAGCGCCGGGACATCTGGAACCAGTTCCGCACCCACAAGGGGGCGTTGTTCGGGTTGATCACGCTGGGCATCCTGATCGTCGCGGTCCTGATCGGCCCCTATCTCTGGGTGCCGGAAAAGCTGTCGGTCGCCGAGGCGATCAAGCTGAAGAATCAGGGCCCGTCCTTGCGGTTTCCGTTCGGCACCGACCAGCTTGGCCGCGACATGCTGGCCCGGATGCTGCTGGCGGGCCGCGTCTCGCTGGCGGTGGGTCTGGTGGCCATGACCATCGCCATCGTCTTCGGCACCTTCATCGGCATTCTGGCGGGCTATTACCGCCGCCTTGACGGACCATTGATGCGCATGACCGACATGTTCCTGGCCTTGCCGCTGATTCCGCTGCTTCTGGTTCTGGTCATGCTGTTTCGCGACCGTGTGGCCGGCATGATCGGGCCCGAGCTTGGCGCGTTTACCCTGATCGTCTTTGCCATCGGGATCACCTCATGGATGGCCACCGCCCGGATCGTGCGCGGCGAGGTGCTGACCCTGAAGGAACGGGAATATGTGCTGGCCGCAAGGTCCATCGGCGCGCGGCCGAACCGGATCATCCTGCGCCATATCCTGCCGAACGTGGTGTCGCCGGTGATGGTGGCGGCCACCCTGGGGGTAGCCGAGGCGATCATCACCGAATCGGTGCTGTCCTTTCTTGGCCTTGGCTTTCCGCCAGACTTTCCGACCTGGGGGCGCCTGTTGTTCGACGGGCTGCAATACATGCAGGTCTACCCCGAGCGGGTGATCTGGCCGGGCCTTGCCATCTCGCTGACCGTTCTCAGCGTGAACTACATCGGCGACGGGTTGCGCGATGCGCTGGACCCGCGCATCAGGGGGCGGTAACGAAAACACACGTCTTCCGGGAAGATTTGACGGAAGGATATTTCGCAGGGAAATCCTGTACTATTCCAGATGGTTGCGGATCCGGCGGACGCCAAGCCAGACAGCGAATACAATCACTGGTGTCAGGATTGCCATGGTCATGCCATGCGACAGGCCAAGCGGCTCGGTTGCCGGATAGGCAAGGTAGGCGGTCAGATTGACGGCATAGTAGCTGATCGCCACTGTGGACAGCCCCTCGACCGTGCGTTGCAGGCGCAGTTGCAGATCGGCGCGTTTGTCCATGCTTTCCAGAAGCTTCTGGTTCTGCGCTGACCGTTCTACATCAACCCGTGTGCGCAACAGTTCGGCCGCACGCTGCGCGCGTTCGCCCATCGCCTTAAGACGGTTTTCGGCGGATTTCACCGTGCGCATGGCGGGGTCATAGCGGCGCATCATGAATTCGCCAAAGGTCTGGCGGCCCTTGATCCGCGCCTCGCGCAGCACTTCGATCCGCTGGTTGACGATTGCCTCATAGGCGGCAGTCGCACCGAAGCGGAACGAAAACTGGACCGCAAGGCTTTCCAGTTCCGCCGAGATGGTCAGAAGGTCATGCAGTGCGGCCTCTGGCGCGGGCTCGGCGTTGTCGAGACCGGAGACAAGACCCGAAAGCCGGGGGTCAAGCGCATTCAGCCGCGAGGTCAGATCGCGCGACCGCATGAGGCCCAGCATCGACATTGCACGATATGTCTCGATCTCGCACAGGCGCTGGACGATGCGCCCCACACGACGCGACCCGGTGCCGGGCTGGACAAAAACCGCAAAGCGCATGTGGCCGGCAGGGTCGATGCGGAAATCGCCCGCCACAACGGCGGCCCCGTCCACGACACGGGACACGGCCAGGCTTTCGGGCACGAACCATTCATCCACC
>JAPLPF010000149.1:15933-24859 GCA_026400325.1 Rhodobacterales bacterium | reverse complement strand
CTGCACGCGCCGCAGGGCGATACCTATGCCGACCTGCTGTTCACCATGATCGAGCGGCGCAACCACCGCCCGCCGGTCACCTATACCACCTTCCAGGCCCGCGACCTTGGCGCCGATACCGCGAACCTTTTCAAGGATGCCGCGCGCGACGCCTTCACCCGGTTCCAGCCGCAGGCGATGATCGTCGGCGCGTCCTGCACGGCCGAACTGATCCAGGACGATCCCGGCGGTCTCGCCGAGGCGCTGAACCTGCCGATCCCGGTGATCGCGCTGGACTTGCCGTCCTACAGCCGCAAGGAAAACTTCGGCGCGGATGAGACGTTCTTCCAGATCGTCAAGGCGCTGGCGAAGCCTTCGGCGCGGACCGAGGCCGTCTCCTGCAACTTGATCGGGCCAACCGCGCTGGGGTTCCGCCACCGCGACGACGTGGTCGAAGTGACGAAACTTCTGGCCGCGATGGGCATTTCGGTCAACGTCTGCGCGCCGCTTGATGCGACCCCTGCCGACATCGCCCGGATGGGGGCGGCACATTTCAACGTGCTGATGTATCCCGAAACCGCCGAGACCGCTGCCCGGCACCTGGAAAAGACGTTGGGCCAACCCTTTACCAAGGTGGTCCCGATCGGCGCCCAAGCCACCCGCGATTTCCTGGCCGAGGTGGCAGGCATCACCGGCCTGGCCGTGCCTGCCGAGACCGGCCTGCGCCAGCCCTGGTATGCAGCCAGCGTGGACTCGACCTACCTGACCGGCAAGCGCGTCTTCATCTTCGGCGATGGCACCCACGCCATCGCCGCCGCCCGCATCGCCGCGAAAGAGATCGGCTTCGAGGTCGTGGGCCTTGGCTGCTACAACCGCGAACAGGCCCGCCCCTTGCGCGCCGCCGCAGCCGCCTATGGCGTGACGCCCCTGATCACCGACGACTATCTGGAGGTCGAGGCAGAGATTGCCCGCCTGCAGCCGGAACTGATCCTTGGCACCCAGATGGAACGCCACATCGCCAAGCGTCTGGGCATCCCCTGCGCCGTGATCTCTGCTCCCGTCCACGTTCAGGACTTTCCCGCCCGCTACAGCCCGCAAATGGGATTCGAGGGCGCCAACGTGATCTTCGACACCTGGGTGCATCCCCTGGTCATGGGGCTGGAAGAGCATCTGCTCACCATGTTCCGCGAGGATTTCGAGTTTCACGATGCGGCAGGGCCAAGCCATCACGGCGCCAAGGCAAGTGCCCGGCCCGAAGCGCCGGTTGCCGCTGTTGAAGCCTCCGGCGGGGATATTTTGGCCAGTATGAATACGCCAGAACCGGAACCCGTGACGGGCGAAGTGATCTGGCTGGCCGATGCCGAACGCGAGTTGAAGAAGATCCCGTTCTTCGTGCGCGGCAAGGCCAAGCGCAACACCGAGAAGTTTGCGGCCGACAAGGGCGTGACGGCGATCAGCATCGACACCCTTTATGAGGCAAAGGCCCATTATGCGCGATGATCGCCATATCCAGGGCCAGGAGGCCACGCTTGCATCCAGACGCGGCAAGGCGAGCTATCGCTTCGTGGTCCTGACGCTTGATGCCCATGCCGCAGGCCCCGCCGCCCGCATCGCCCCGCGTCTGGCGCGGGATTTTCCAGGGATCGAGATTTCCGTCCACGCCGCCGCCGAATGGGCCGAAAACCCCTCCGCGCTGGCCCGTGCCAAGACCGCCGTTGCCGGTGCCGACATCGTGGTCGCGAACCTTCTGTTCATCGAAGAGCACATCACCGCCATCCTGCCCGACCTGCAAAAGGTTCGTGACCGGCTGGATGCGTTCGTGGGTATCATCGCCGATCCGCAGATCGTCAAGCTGACGAAGATGGGCGATCTGGACATGTCGAAGCCCGCTTCGGGCGCGATGGCGTTCCTCAAGAAGATGCGCGGATCGAAAGAGCCGTCAGCGAACTCCGGGCAAAAGCAGATGGCGCTGCTGCGTCGCTTGCCGAAGATCCTGCGCTGGATCCCTGGCAAGGCCCAGGACATGCGCGCCTGGTTCCTGTCGATGCAATACTGGCTGGGGGCCTCGGACGACAATCTGGAGGCGATGATCCGGTTTCTGGTTGGCCGCTACGGCACCAAGCACGGCTGGAAGGGCGCGACTGCCGCAGCCCCGGTCGATTATCCGGATGTGGGCCTTTATCACCCGTCGCTGAAGGCGCGGATCACGACCGATGCCCGTGACATGCCGCGCCCGAAGGGGGCCACGGCGACCGTGGGCCTTCTGATGCTGCGCAGCTACATCCTGGCCGCCGACACCGCGCATTATGACGCTGTCATCAATGCGTTCGAGGCGAAGGGCATCGCGGTCCTGCCGGCCTTTGCCGGGGGTCTTGATGGCCGCCCGGCGATTGATGCCTACTTTCAGGGCCGCGTCGATGCGATGGTGTCACTGACCGGGTTCAGCCTTGTCGGTGGACCCGCCTATAATGACAGCCCGGCGGCGGTTGCTGCGCTGAGCGCGCTGGATGTGCCCTATGTCGCCGCGCATCCGCTGGAATTCCAGTCCTTGCGCCAGTGGCAGGCGGCCTCTGGCGGGCTTGGCCCGGTGGAAACCACCATGCTGATCGCACTGCCCGAGATTGACGGCGCGACGAACCCCACTGTGTTCGCTGGCCGCCACGACCCCGAGGGCTGCAATGGCTGCGGCCGCAACTGCAAACCCGCCACGGTCGAGGCGGCAGAGGCCCGCGCGATGTCGCCCTGCCCCGAGCGGATCGAGGCTTTGGCGGACAAGGTTGCGCGTCTGGCGCGTCTTCACCGCTCGGTCGCGGCAACGCGCAAACTGGCCATCGTTCTTTACGGCTTTCCGCCGAACGCGGGCGCGGCGGGCACGGCGGCCTATCTGGGCGTCTTTGAAAGCCTGTTCAACACGATGCACGCGCTGAAAGCCGAGGGCTATGACCTGACGCCCCCTGACAGCGTCGAGGCGCTGCGCGAGGCCGTGCTGAAGGGCAATGCCGCCCGCCATGGCCAGCCCGCCAACGTCCACACCACCGTTCCCGCCGCCGAGATCGTCGCCAGGACCCCCTGGCTGGCCGAGGTCGAGGCCGCCTGGGGCCCCGCCCCCGGCCGCCACCAGACCGACGGGCGTGGCGTGCATGTGCTGGGCTGCCAGTTTGGCAATGTCTTTGTCGGTCTCCAGCCGGTCTTCGGCTATGAGGGCGACCCGATGCGGTTGCTCTTTGAAAAAGGCTTCGCGCCAACCCATGCCTTCACCACCTTCTACCGCTGGCTGCGCGAGGATTTCGGGGCCGATGTCCTGCTTCATTTCGGGATGCATGGCGCGCTGGAATTCATGCCGGGCAAGCAGGCCGGCGTGGGAGGTCAGTGCTGGCCCGACCGGCTGATCGGCAATCTGCCGAACGTCTATCTTTACGCCGCGAACAACCCGTCCGAGGCGACCCTTGCCAAGCGCCGGTCGAACGCAGTGACGGTCACCCACCTGACGCCGCCCCTGGCGCGGGCGGGGCTGTACAAGGGCCTGGTGGACCTGAAAGACACCCTTACCCGCCTGCGCGCGACCGATGCGGCCGCCAACGACTACGCCGAACTTGCCGCCCTTGCGGTGGAACAGGCGAAGGCTGTCGACCTTGTGGGTGATATCGACACGCTGTGGCTGAAGCTCTTGGAGACGGAGGGCGCGCTCATCACCGATGGTCTGCATGTCCTTGGCCGCAAGATCGAGCCCGCCGCGATGGTGGAACTGCTTTCGCTGATCCCGGAGGAAGCCCGCGCCGAAGCGGCCCGCCACATGGGAACCGACACCGAGATTCCGGGCCTGCTGCGCGCCCTGTCCGCCCGCTATATCGCGCCGGTGCCGGGGGGCGATCTGATCCGCAGCCCCGCGATCCTGCCGACGGGCCGCAATATCCATGCGTTTGACCCGTTCCGCATGCCCACCGCCTTTGCGCTGGCCGATGGGGCCGCACAGGCGCAGCGCCTTCTGGATGCCCACCCCACCCTGCCGCAATCGGTGGCGCTGGTCCTGTGGGGGTCCGACAACATCAAGTCCGACGGCGGGCCGATTGCACAGGCCCTGGCCCTCATGGGCGCGCGGCCCCGGTTTGACCACTACGGCCGCCTGTGTGGTGCCGACCTGATCCCCCTGGCCGAGCTTGGCCGCCCGCGGATCGACGTGGTGATGACCCTTTCCGGCATCTTCCGCGACCTTCTGCCCTTGCAGACCCGAATGCTGGCCGAAGCCGCGTTCAAGGCTGCCAGCGCAGACGAGCCCTTGTCGCAGAACTTCATCCGCGCCCATTCGCTTGCCTATGCCAACGCCATGGGGGTGGACCTTGAAACCGCTGCCCTGCGGGTGTTTTCGAACGCCGAGGGTGCCTATGGGGCCAATGTCAACACTCTCGTCGGATCCTCGGCCTTCGGGGACGAGGACGAGCTGGCCGATGCCTATGAAGCCCGCAAAAGCTTTGCCTACGGTGTCAACGGAAAGCCGGTCAAGCAGGCGAAACTGCTGCAACAGGCGCTGGGCGACGTGGACCTGGCCTATCAGAACCTGGAGTCGGTGGAACTTGGGGTGACCTCGGTCGACCATTACTTCGACACGCTGGGTGGCGTGGCGCGCGCTGTCCGTCGTGCACATGGCGGCAGCGTGGAAACCCCGGTCTACATCGGCGACCAGACGCGCGGTGGCGGTCAGGTCCGCACGCTGAAGGACCAGATCGCGCTGGAAAGCCGGTCCCGCACGTTGAACCCGAAGTTCTACGAAGGCCTGCTGCGCCATGGCGCCGAAGGCGTGCGGCTTATCGAATCGCACGTGACCAACACCATGGGCTGGTCGGCCACCACGGGGCATGTAGAGCCCTGGGTCTATCAGCGCCTGAGCGAGACTTTCGTGCTGGACGATGCGATGCGCAAGCGTCTGGCCGACCTGAACCCCGAAGCTTCGGTCCGGATGGCGGGTCGCCTTCTGGAGGCTTCGGATCGCAACTACTGGACCCCGGATGCAGCCACCCTGGCCGCCCTGCAACGTGCGGCGGATGAGCTGGAAGACCGGATGGAAGGGATCGCTGCCGAATGACCAATGATTGGACAATCGGAACCGCCGGACCGGGGCGCCGCCCCGGACCCCGGGATATTTGCACCAGAATGAAAGGCGCAAAGCCATGAGCCCACGTGACGAAATTCCCAGCCTGCGCGGCCCAGAATTGCGGGGCATGGACGGAGACGGCTCGGTGCAGGTGCATCTGGACCCGACGCAGAAGATCGAGGGCGCGAAGGTGTTTTCGGTTTACGGGAAGGGCGGGATCGGGAAATCGACAACCTCTTCCAACCTTTCGGCCGCCTTTGCCACGATGGGCAAGCGCGTGCTGCAGATCGGCTGCGATCCCAAGCATGACAGCACCTTCACCCTGACGGGCAAGCTGCAGCCGACGGTGATCGACATTCTGAAAGAGGTCGATTTCCACGCCGAGGAGTTGCGGCCCGAGGATTTCGTGACCATCGGCTATGGTGGCGTAAAATGCGTGGAGGCGGGCGGGCCGCCTGCGGGCACCGGCTGCGGCGGCTATGTCGTGGGCCAGACGGTGAAACTGCTGAAGCAGCATCACATGCTGGACGACACCGATGTGGTGATCTTCGATGTGCTGGGTGACGTGGTCTGTGGTGGCTTTGCCGCCCCCTTGCAGCATGCCGACCGGGCGGTGATCGTGACCGCGAACGACTTTGACAGCATCTATGCGATGAACCGGATCATCGCGGCGGTGCAGGCAAAATCCTCGAACTACAAGGTGCGCCTTGCAGGCTGCGTGGCCAACCGCAGCAAGGACACCGACGAGATCGACCGCTACTGCGCCAAGGTCGGCTTCAACCGGCTGGCCCACATGCCCGACATCGACGCGATCCGCCGGAGCCGTCTGAAGAAGAAGACCCTGTTCGCGATGGACGACGATCAGGACATCGTCATGGCACGGGCCGAGTACATCCGCCTTGCCGATGCGCTGTGGAAGTCGGTCAGCCTGCCGGAATCCTTCCCGGAATCGTTGCCCGACCGCGAGATCTTTGAACTGCTGGGGTTCGATTGATGCCGGGCTACACCTCAGACTATCAAGGCACGCGCGCCCGGGTCGAAACCTACTTCGACAGCACCGCCACCAAGACGTGGGAGCGGCTGACTTCGGACGCGCCGGTGTCGCGCGTGCGTCAGACGGTGCGCGAGGGGCGCGACCGGATGCGCAGGCTGATGCTGTCACGGCTGCCCGACGATCTGCGCGGAGCGCGGGTACTGGACGCGGGCTGCGGCACGGGCGCGATGTCCGAAGCGCTGGCCTTGCGCGGGGCGACCGTGGTGGCTGCCGACATCTCGCCCAAGCTGGTGGCGATTGCGCAGGACCGCCTGCCCGCCACCTTGCGCCCGCTGGTGAGCTTTCATGCCGGCGACATGACTGATCCGGCACTTGGCCGGTTCGACGCGGTCCTGGCCATGGATAGCCTGATCTACTACGGCGCCGACGACATCGGGCGCACGCTGCATGCCTTTGGGGGCCGCACGGGACAGGTGATTTTCACTGTTGCCCCGCGCACCCCGCTTTTGATGGTGATGTGGCACGCGGGCAAGCTGTTTCCGCGCGGCGACCGGTCTCCTGTGATGATCCCGCATGGCCTGGCCGACCTTGCCCGTGCGGCGGGGCCGGGGCTTGCACCGATCGGCCGGGTGACGCGGGGGTTCTACATTTCGGACTGTCTGGAGTATCGGCAATGATCTTGCGGCAGAAACATATCAAGGCCCTCTCCTCGGCCTGGATGCCCTTTGCCGAGGCGTCGTCCGAGGGGCTGCCCCTGCGCCAGCTTCTGCGGCTGTCGCTTTTTCAGGTGTCGGTCGGGATGGCGACGGTGCTGCTCTTGGGCACGCTGAATCGGGTGATGATCGTCGAGCTGTCGGTTCCTGCGATGGTCGTCGCCTTGATGATCGCGATTCCTGTACTGGTGGCCCCCTTCCGCGCACTTCTGGGACATCGGTCGGATACCCATCGGTCGGCGATCGGCTGGAAGCGTATTCCCTATCTCTGGTTCGGCTCGCTTTGGCAGATGGGCGGGCTTGCGGTCATGCCCTTTGCGCTGATCGTGCTGTCGGGCGACCAGACCTACGGCCCGGCCTGGGCGGGTGAGGTTCTGGCGGCGCTGGCCTTCCTGATGACCGGTCTTGGCCTGCACATGACCCAGACGGCGGGACTTGCCCTTGCGTCGGACCGTGCCGATGACGAGACAAGGCCCCGGGTCGTGGCGCTTTTGTATGTCATGTTCCTGCTGGGCATGGCCGTTTCCGCCGTGATCGTCGGCTGGCTGTTGCGTGACTTCGACCCGATCACCCTTGTCCGTGTGGTGCAGGGTTGCGGGGCGGCCACGCTGATCCTGAACATGATCGCCCTTTGGAAGCAGGAAAAGGTCACGCCGATGACCCGCGAGGAACGCGAGGCCCCGCGCCCGAAGTTCCGCGATGCCTGGGCCGACCTGATGGCCGGAGGCAGCGCCGGACGGCTGCTGGCGGTCGTTGTCATCGGCACGCTTGGCTTCAACATGCAGGACATCCTGCTGGAACCCTATGGTGGCGAGGTTCTGGGGCTGTCGGTGTCACACACGACCCTGCTGACCGCGCTTTATGCAATGGGTGCGCTCGTGGGGTTCCTGATTGCCGCGCGCTGGCTTGCACGCGGGAAAGACCCCTACCGCATTGCGGCCAGGGGAATTCTTGTAGGCCTTGTGGCCTTTCCCTGCGTGATCTTCGCGGGCCCGCTTGTGAGTGTGCCCCTGTTCTACGCCGGTGCCGGGCTGATCGGCTTTGGCGCCGGGCTTTTTGCCGTATCCACCCTGACTGCCGCCATGAAGCTCAAGACCTCTGGCTCTGGCGCGGGCCTTGCCCTTGGGGCCTGGGGGGCCGCGCAGGCAACGGCGGCGGGGGTGTCGATCTTCCTGGCCGGCGCGCTGCGTGACCTGGTCGGTCATCTTGCGACGGGCGGTTGGCTGGGCCCGGCCCTGACCGACCCCAACCTGGGCTATACCTTTGTCTACCACCTTGAGATCGGGATGCTTTTCCTGACCCTCATCGCCCTTGGACCACTGGTCCGGGTGGCGCCACTTCCTGCAACCCCGACCACTGGCGACCGCTTCGGCATCGCCGAGTTCCCCACCTGATCCCCCCCGGGATCTAAAAAACGGAGGATACCACAATGCTGGGTGTCAACTTCTTCGGCAACTTTGACCTCGCCAGCCTGGCGATCTGGAGCTTCTGGCTCTTCTTCGCCGTGCTGATCTACTATCTGCAGACCGAAAACATGCGCGAAGGCTATCCGCTGGAAACCGAGGATGGCCTTGCCGCCCCGAACCAGGGCCCCTTTCCGGTGCCAAAGCCCAAGACCTTTCGGCTTCCGCATGGCAAGGGCGAAGTGACGGTGCCCTCTGCCGCCAACGAGGCCGAGCATCGCCGCACCGACCTTGCTCTGGCGCGAACCTCGCATTCGGACGGCTTCCCGCATGCCCCTACTGGCAATCCGATGCTGGACGGTGTCGGCCCGGCCTCATGGGTTCCGCGCCGCGATCAGCCGGAACTGGACGGCCACGGCCACAACAAGATCGTACCGATGTCGCAGCTTGAGGATTTTGTCGTCAGTGCCGGGCGCGACCCGCGTGGTCTGGCCGTGCAAGCCTGCGACCTTGAGGTCGTGGGCCGCGTGTCGGATGTCTGGGTCGATGCCCCGGAGCAGCTGGTCCGCTATATCGAAGTCACCCTCAACTCGGGCAAGAAGCGGCTGGTGCCAATGACACTGACCCGGATCTGGGACGACCGTGTGCGCGTCATGGCCCTTGCCTCGGACAGCTTTGAAAACATCCCGGCCACGAAATCGGCCAACGAGGTGACCAAGCTGGAAGAAGACAAGATCTCGTCCTTTGT
>JAPLPF010000149.1:0-15880 GCA_026400325.1 Rhodobacterales bacterium | reverse complement strand
CGTCCTTTGTCGCCTCGGGCTGGATGTACGACGCCCCCAAGCGCAAGCGTGGGTTCTGAAAACTGACAGGCGAGGGCCCGCGCCCGGGCCCCGCCTTTCACACCAACATGGAGGGTCTGCGATGTCAGGCCATGATGACTTTGCTTTCGATCCCCTTCCCGGGCTGCCGGAACGGCCCCCGCAAGGTGAACTGATCCTCTGGCAGGGCCGCCCTGATCCTTGGGCCCTTGCGCGGGACGCCTACAAGATCCGCTGGTTCGCAGTCTATTTTGCCGCAATCGTCCTGTGGCGGGCAGGGTCGGCCTGGGCCGATGGAGGCCTGTCTCTGGCGCTTGCCATGGGGCTGCCCTATCTGGCACTTGGCTTTCTCGGGCTTTCCATCATCTACGGCATCGCCTGGGTTCAGGCCCGCACCACCACCTATACGCTGACCACCGCGCGCGTCGTCCTGCGCATCGGTGCGGCGCTGCCCGTCAGCTTCAACCTGCCCTTTGCCCAGGTCGGCGCGGCTTCGCTGGACCTGCGCCGCGACGGCACCGGGACGATCGCGCTGGATACCACGGGTGAGACGCGGATATCCGTCCTTGTTGCCTGGCCGCACTTGCGTCCCGGCCATTTCAGCAAGACCCAGCCCGCGCTGCGGTCGATCCCCGATGCGGCCCGTATCGCCCGGATGCTGGCCGACGCCGCCGAGGCACGTCTGACCCAACCGCATGTGGCGCGCACTGCGCCGTTTCAGCCCTTCGCGGCTGAGTAAGGAGCGCCACCATGACCAATCAACCCGCCCTGATCCATGAACCCGGCTTTCACAGCCGCGACAGGGAACTGGTGCCCCGCATCCTGCTTCGGGCCATGTTCGGCCTGGCGATGTCGGCCCTGGCGATCACCAGCTTTGCGGTCCTTACCGGCCGCGAACCCGTGGCCCAGCCCGCCCCGTCCGAGGCTGTCCGTGACCGCTGGATCGTGCTGGAAGGCCATGACGCCAAGGCCGTGACCGTGCGCAACACTGATGGCACGGTCATGCTTGATCTGCCGCATGGCGGTTTTGTCACCGTCATTCAGAATGGCCTTGTCACGGAACGCAAGAAACACAAGGTTGACCCGCTTCTCCCGGTGCGGATCGTCGAGTATGCTAACGGCAGACTTGCCGTAGAGGACCCCGAAACCGGCTGGAGCATCGAGCTTTATGCCTTCGGCAGCGACAACAAGGCCGCGTTCGAACGGCTTCTCGACCAGAAATAGGGAACCAAGATCATGGGATTTTTCTCGCGCAACGTAGAAAGGGTGCCCTGCACTGTCGAAGTGTCGCACCGCTTTGAAAGCCTGCATGCCCACGTCCGCTTCAACAACGGCGCCGTCGTCTATCCTGGTGACGAAGTGCTTGTCCACGGCGCGCCCGTACTGGCCGCTTACGGCGAGGTCATCGTCGAAGACCGCACCGCCACCATCACCCGCGCCACCTGGCTGGAACGCCAGTGGACGCGCCTGACCGGCGATTTCGACTTCATGGAACTGTGCGAGTTTTCCTTCTCAGAGGAGATCAAGCTGTGAACGCCACCCCGATGGACCTTTACCCCGACTCTGGCGCCGAAGTGGCCGCCGGGATCGACATGACTGACACCACGGCGATGGCGACGGAAACCACGCTGCTGAACCCGCGGTTCTACACCACCGATTTTGACGAGATGGACAAGATCGACGTGACACCCGTGCGGGCCGATTGGGACAAGCTGATCGCACAGATGAAGTCCGACCCCAACAAGGGCCATTTCAAGAAGAACGAAGCCTGGGACAAGGTTGACTGGGAGGGGATGGATCCGCCCCTTCGGCGTGAGTTCATCGACTTTCTGGTTTCCTCCTGCACCGCCGAATTCTCTGGCTGCGTGCTGTACAAGGAAATGAAGCGGCGCGGGTCGAACCCCGACATCTGCGAGCTGTTCAGCTACATGAGCCGGGACGAGGCGCGGCACGCCGGTTTCATCAACGACGCCCTGCGCGAGGCGGGGGTGGCAGTCAACCTTGGCTTTCTGACCAAGGCGAAGAAGTACACCTACTTCCGGCCGAAGTTCATCTACTACGCGACCTACCTGTCGGAAAAGATCGGCTATGCCCGCTACATCACCATCTTCCGGCATCTTGAGGCGAACCCCGACCAGCGGTTCCACCCGATCTTCAAATGGTTCAGGGAATGGTGCAACGACGAGTTCAGCCACGGCGAGGCCTTCGCGCTTCTGATGAAGACCGATCCGAAACTGACCACCAGCTTCACCAACAAGCTGTGGATCAAGTTCTTCCTGACCGCCGTCTATTCCACCATGTGGGTGCGCGACCATGCCCGGCCGGAATTCCACAAGGCGCTTGGGGTGGACATCGAATGGTATGACCAGGAAGTGTTCCGCAAGACCTCGACGATCAGCCGGCAGATCTTTCCGATCGAGCTGGACATCGACAGCCCGCGCTGGATACCGAACCTGCAGCGGATGAACCGCGCCTTCATCGCGATGGATGCGGCGAAACGTCAGGGCGGCATGGCTGGCCGCCTCAAGGGCTGGCTGGCGGGGACAAAGGCCGCCTTCACCTTTGCCGCCCTTTACACGATCCCGGTCAAGCGCCACGACCTGCCCGCCAACGTGCGGCTGGAGCCGACGTATTGACCGGATGCACCCATACCGCTGTTCCGGCAGCGGTTTGGCAGGGGGGATGGGCGCGTCCTTCCCGCCAGCGCGGTCCCTTGCCAACAAGGGGCCGCGCATGACCAATTCCTGGACCGCCGCCTTGATCACGCTTTTTCTCTGGTGGTTCTCCACCGGCGCGATCCTGTGGCGCGTCCGCCATGCCGATCAAGCAGGGGGGGCCGCACATCAGACCTCGGTGCTGCTTGGCCTGCCGCTATTGCTTGGTGGGATCTGGGGCTTTGGCGTTTCACTGGACGATGCCACGACACCCGGCACCTACCTTGCGTTCCTGTCAGCCCTGGCGATCTGGGGCTGGATCGAGCTTGCCTTCCTGTCTGGCGTCATCACTGGCCCGAACACCGATCCCTGCCCGCCCTTCGCGCGGGGCTGGGACAGGTTTCAGCGCGCAACATTGACGATTCTCTGGCACGAAGCCGCGCTGATCGCCGCCATGGCCCTTATGGCCTATGCCGCCTGGACCGCCGCAAACCCCTTTGGACTTTACACCTTCGGGCTGCTCTTTTTCGCGCGGCTTTCGGCCAAGCTGAACCTGTTCTTCGGCGTGCCCCGCATCCATACCGAATTCCTGCCCCGGCCATTGGCGCATCTTGCCAGCCACTTCCGGCACGCGAGGATGAACTGGGTGTTCCCGATTTCGGTCACGCTGCTGACCTTTTCCACCGGCTGCTGGCTGGAGCGTGCCATCAGCGCCCCAGCCGAAGCTGCCCGCATCGGCCACATCCTTCTGGCTGCGTTGACCGCCCTTGCACTTCTGGAACACTGGTTCATGGTGCTGCCCCTGCCCGACCAGAAACTCTGGCGGTGGATGCTTCCCGCGTCGCCCGCCTCCGACCCCACATTGACCACAAGAAAGTGACACCGATGGACTTTGCTCGCCACTTTGAAAGCCAGCTTGAAGCGCTCAAGGCTGAAGGCAACTATCGCAAGTTCGCCGATCTCGAACGCCGCTGCGGCGACTTTCCCCGGGCCAACCGCCACGGCGACGCGGTGCAGGAAGTCACGGTCTGGTGTTCGAACGATTACCTCGGGATGGGCCAGCACCCTGATGTGGTGGCCAGCATGGTGGCAACGGTGCAGTCCTGCGGCACCGGCGCTGGCGGCACCCGCAACATCGGCGGCAATTCGATCCAGCACCGGGCGCTGGAGGTGGAACTGGCCGCCCTGCACGGCAAGGAATCGGCGCTTTTGTTCACCTCGGGCTATGTGTCGAACTGGGCAGCGCTGGGAACCCTCGGCTCGCGCATCCCCGGGGCGGTGATCCTGTCGGACGAAAAGAACCACGCCTCGATGATCGAAGGCATCCGCCATTCCCGTGCCGACAAGGTGCTGTGGAAGCACAACGACTGGCGCGATCTTGACCGCAAGCTGCATGCCGTCGGCGACCGGGCAAAGATCGTGGCCTTTGAATCGGTCTACTCGATGGATGGCGACATTGCCCCCCTGCGCGAGATCGTCGAGGTCTGCGAAGCGCATGGGGCGCTGTCCTACATCGACGAAGTGCATGCCGTCGGCATGTATGGCGCCCATGGTGGCGGCGTGACCGAAGAGCGTGGCCTTGCCCACCGCATCGACGTGATCGAGGGCACGCTTGGCAAGGCTTATGGCTGCGTCGGCGGCTACATCACCGGAACGACCGCGCTGGTCGATTTCGTCCGCAGCTTTTCGTCGGGTTTCATCTTTACCACCGCCCTGCCCCCCGCCGTCGCGGCTGCCGCGGCGACGTCGATCCGCCATCTGAAAGCCTCTGGCGAGGAACGCGCCCGGCAGAAGTCCAACGTCGCAAAGGTGCGGGCGCGGCTGGATCGTGCAGGCATCCCCCACATGGCAAACGACAGTCACATCATTCCGGTGATGATCGGCGATCCGGTGAAGTGCCGGATGATCAGCGACATCCTGATGGATGACTGGGGCATCTACGTCCAGCCGATCAACTATCCCACCGTGCCGAAGGGCACCGAGCGGTTGCGCATCACCCCCGGGCCGCACCACACCGATGCCGACATCGACCGCCTGATCGCAGCCCTGACCGCCTTGTGGAGCCGCTGCGCGATTTCCCACGCAGTTGCCTGAGGTCCACCGTCGCAGGGGCTTGTCAAATGCTTCAGGAAAGCCAGTATACGCCCAAGTGAAACCGGAGGACCTGATCCATGAAACTGATCGTTACTGCCGCCGCCTTTGCCCTTGTGTCCGGGTTGCCCGCCTTTGCCGCGGGTGACGCCGAGGCTGGCGCCAAGGTGTTCAACAAGTGCCAGACCTGCCATGTCGTGGTGAACGAGGCTGGCGAAACCCTCGCCGGCAAGAACGCCAAGACCGGGCCGAACCTTTACGGGGTCGTCGGTCGCGTTGCAGGATCCTACGAAGGCTTCAAGTATGGCGCCGGGATCGAGCTTCTGACCGCTGCAGGCTATGTCTGGACCGAAGAGGACATTGCCATCTACGTGCAGGACCCCACCAAGTTCCTTGACGAACGCACCACCGACCCGAAGGCCAAGTCCAAGATGGCTTTCAAGCTGAAAGGCGAAAAGGATGCGGCCGATGTTGCAGCGTTCCTTGCGACTTTCTCGACGGCAGCGGCCGAGGCAGCCCCTGCGGCAGATGCCGCGACCGGAACCAACCCGTAACTCGGACGCCGTCACTGGCGACCAATCCACACCCCCGGACCGCAAGGCCCGGGGTTTTTCATCTGGTCAGGGAGCTTCGCAAGTGATGCTGAGGGATGTCGATGGATCTCCCGTCACCTTCATCCCCCCATCCGCGGCCAGCGCAATGATCTGATCGGCCCAGGCGTTGCCGACAACAGTGTCGCCCGCCTTGAGAGGCACGCCCGCTGCCAGTTGCCCGGACGAGGCCTCACCTGTCGGCACAGCCATTGCCGCGCCGTAGCCGCAGTCGATCTTCATGTCGCCGCCGGTGTTGGTTTCGGTCAGTTCCAGACCAAAGCTCAGCCCGTTGGTGGACATCGTCACCACCATCTCGTTCGTGATCGCCCCCGACGACACACAAGAGACCCCGTCGGCCTTCATGCTGACAAGCTCGTTGCTGGTCGTACCCTTGCCCTTCAGCTTCCAGAAGCCGTCCCCCTCTTCCGCCGTCGACATCTTGCCAGAGTCGAACTGGTAGAAAAAGACAAGCTCGGCCCCCTGGCCTGTCAAGGTGTGCATCCATTCGCCCTTGAGCCGCACATCCGACACGTCGAGCACCCGCTTGATCTCGGACTTCAGGTTCGCCGCCTGGCGCTTGTAGCGTTCGGCCTCTTCGGCGGCGAGTTCGCTGCCGAACCGGGACCAATAGGCGTCCGGGCCCATCTTCTTGCACAGCTCGCGATGCTCGAATTCGTGCAGCAGGGCCGGGTCTGCCATGCCCGCACAGACCGATCCCTTTGCCAAGGCGTCCAGCAAGGCGGGGTCCTGCTCGCAGGTTCCGGCCGGCATCGGCACGACTTCGGGGCCGGTGTAGCCTGCCACGGAAAACGGCATGGCCTTGGTGATCACCTTGACCGCATCCTTGTAGAACTGGTCGCCGAAGTTGTCGATTTCGCTTCGGCTGGTTCCCTTTGCCAGATCGCGCTTTTCATAGCCGTCAAGCTCGGTCGAAAGCTTGTTGAAGGCAAGCTCAAGGTAAAGCGCGTTCTGATAGTCCTGCTGCAGGCTTTCCAGGTTCTTGCAGCTGCAGGGTTTGGCGCCGTCCTGCGCCGATGCGGTCGCTGCTGTCAGAAACAGGGCCATGACCAAGGCTGCCTTACGGCAAGACAGGAATGCCACCATCGAAAATCTCCCTGTAAAGTGGCCGCAAGGTTGCGGTCTGATGCGAAACCGCTGCGCCTGAAAAATCCGGATCAGCCTATTCACAAAACAGGACAAGTCAACAATCCGGCGGGATTACCCGGCCGGGCGCAGACTTAATCCCCCCTCCGCCACCAGAAAGGCCACAACCTCGGCAATGCCCACCCCCTGTCGGACCCGCGCCATGACATAGGGTCTGCCATCCCTTGCCCGCAGCGTGTCTGCCTCCAGCAGATCCAGGTCCACGCCCACATGCGGGGCCAGGTCGGTCTTGTTCACAACCAGCAGGTCTGACCGGGTCACCCCGGGTCCGCGTTTCCTTGGGATATCCTGCCCCGCAGCCGTGTCGATCACATAGATCGACAGGTCGGCCAGTTCGGGGCTGAAGGTCGCGGCAAGATTGTCACCGCCGCTTTCGATCAGGATCAGATCAAGGTCCGGGTGCAGCGCGCGCAGGTCTGCCACGGCGGCAAGGTTGATGCTGGCATCCTCGCGGATCGCGGTATGCGGGCAGCCGCCGGTTTCCACCCCCCTGATCCGGTCCAGTGCAAGCACCTGTGCCCGCATGAGATACTCGGCATCCTCGCGGGTGTAGATGTCGTTGGTGATGACCGCCATCGAACAGCGCCCGGCAAGCGCCCGGCACAGGGCCTCGGTCAGGCTGGTCTTGCCGACGCCGACCGGGCCACCGATCCCGACCTTGAGCGGTCCGTGCTTCGATGCCGTCATGTCTTGAAGATCCTTACGTCCAGGGTTTCATGCCGCATTGCCGCCAGGTCCGACCCGATGGCTGATGTGCCGATATCATCGACATCAGCCCGGATCGCCCAGTCCGCCAAAGTGCTGACCACCGGGTGCAATGCCGCCAGCATCCGCTGACCTTCGGTCTGGCCCAGCGGGGCAAAGCGGGTGGCGCAGGCCACAAGGTTGGCGGCGAAGGCGTGCAGGTAGACTGCCACCACCTCGTCTGCGGGAAGGTCCAGGGCCTGCGCGGCCTCGCCCACCGCCACGGGAAGGGCACGCGTGGGCAGATCGCGGCCAGTCAGGGCGGACACCGTCCGCGCGAAGGCTGCCCCCTGTTCCACCGTCTCGATCAGGCGTTCCTTCGACCCCGCAATCGCGCGGGCAACCGCGTCCAGCGCCGCGATATCCGCGCCGGGTGACAACGACTGCGCCAGAAGAACGGCATCAGACTGGCCCGACCCAAGGCGCAAGACCCCCTCGATCCAGCCAGAAAGGCCCGCTGTCGTGCGTTCGCCGCCGGCGATCACCGTCTCCAGCCCGTGCGAATAGGCGAAAGCGCCGGTCGGAAACGCCGGGGACAGCCATTGCACCAGGGTCAGAAGGTCAGTGCGCATGGCCCATCGTGCGCCCCATCCCGTATGCCCCGCCTTCGGGCGTGAAGGGTTCCTGCGCCTCGGTCACGCTGGCCCCAAGACCGCGCAGCATCTCGGCAAGCACATGGTCGGCCCGGATCACCAGCCGATCGCCTTCGATCTGGCAGGGGGTGTGACGGTTGCCGACATGCCAGGCAAGGCGGACAAGGTCGCCCTTGACCACCAGCACGGGTTCTGTCGCCGCCGCGATTTCGACAAGACGACCATCCGACAGCTCGAACGCATCGCCTGCAAGAAGGTTCGACGTTTCGGGCAGGTCAACCAGAAACGCCTCGCCCCCGGCTGTGGTCAGGCGCTTGCGGCGCAGGAAGCGGTCCTCATAGCCCAGCACCACGCGGGCCGTCGCAAGACGCGGCCAGTACCCGGCGCGGTGAAGGGAATGGGCGACGGGCAAATTCATGCAGACCTCTTAGCGATTCGTTCAGGAATCGGCGCAATTCTGATCCCTGTACACAGGAGGACCCGATGACCCCGCCGCGCCAAAGCCTCGCCGCTGAACTGGCCGAGATCCGGGCCGAGATTGCCCGGCTCAAGCAGCGCGAAACGGCGCTTGCGTCGATCGAACATGCCTTCCCGGTGGTGCCGGTGTTTCGCCGCACCTGGACGGCAAGGCCGGTCGACCGGGCAATCACCGCCCACGCCTGACCGGTCAATACAGGAAGTAACGCTGCGCAAGCGGCAACTCCCGTGCGGGTTCGCAGGTCAGAAGGACACCATCCGCCCGCACTTCATAGGTTTCGGGATCAACCTCGATCACCGGGGTCGCAAAGTTCAGCTTCATGTCGCGCTTGGCCAGCTGGCGGGTGCCTTCGACGGCAAGGGTGTCCTTGGCCAGACCATAGCTGTGTCGGACATCGGCCTCTTGTGCGGCCCCCGACACGAAGACCACGGCGTTGCGTTCCACGCTGCGACCATAGGCCCCGAACATCGGCCTTGTATGGACTGGTTGTGGTGTAGGGATACTGGCGTTCGGGTCACCCATCTGGGCCACCACGATCACGCCGCCCAGCAGCACCATTTCGGGCTTGGCCCCGAAGAAGGCGGGTGACCACAAAACCAGATCGGCGCGTTTGCCCACCTCGACGCTGCCGATGTGCCGCGAAACCCCGTGCGCGATGGCCGGGTTGATGGTGTATTTCGCGATATAGCGTTTGACGCGGAGGTTGTCGTTCCCGCCCTGCTCCCCCTCCAGCCGCCCGCGCTGGACCTTCATCTTGTGCGCAGTCTGCCAGGTGCGGGTGATGACCTCGCCCACCCGACCCATCGCCTGACTGTCGGAGGAAATAACCGAGAAAGCCCCAAGGTCGTGCAGGATATCCTCGGCCGCAATCGTCTCGCGCCGGATGCGGCTTTCGGCGAAGGCCACATCCTCGGGCACGCGGCGGTCAAGGTGGTGGCAGACCATCAGCATGTCGAGGTGTTCTTCGATGGTGTTGACCGTATAGGGCATCGTCGGGTTGGTGGAGGACGGCAGAATGTTCTGCGACCCCACGACCTTGATGATATCCGGCGCATGGCCGCCGCCTGCGCCTTCGGTGTGGAAGGCGTGGATCGTGCGGCCCTTGATTGCCGCAAGGGTGTTCTCCACAAAGCCCGATTCATTCAGCGTGTCGGTGTGGATCATCACCTGCACGTCCATCGCATCGGCCACGGTCAGGCAGCAGTCGATGGCGCCGGGGGTGGTGCCCCAGTCTTCGTGCAGCTTGAGGCAGGAGGCCCCTGCCCGCACTTGCTCTTCCAAGGCAGCAGGGAGCGAGGCGTTGCCCTTGCCGGCAAACGCGAGGTTCATCGGGAACGCATCCGCCGCCTGCATCATCCGCATCAGGTGCCACGGCCCCGGCGTGCAGGTGGTGGCAAGCGTGCCATGCGCGGGGCCGGTGCCGCCGCCCAGCATGGTGGTGATGCCAGAGTGCAGCGCGTCGTCTATCTGCTGCGGCGCGATGAAGTGGATATGGGCATCCATCCCCCCCGCCGTCAGGATGCGGCCTTCGCCCGCGATGATCTCGGTCCCCGGGCCGATGATGACATCGACGCCGGGCTGTGTATCAGGGTTCCCGGCCTTGCCGATCCTGGCGATCCGTCCGTCGCGCAGACCCACATCGGCCTTGATGATGCCCGTGTAATCGACGATCAGCGCATTGGTGATGACCGTGTCCATCGCCCCTACCGCCCGGGTCAGCTGGCTTTGCCCCATCCCGTCGCGGATCACCTTGCCGCCGCCGAACTTCACCTCCTCGCCATAGCGCAGCGCGTTGGCCCCGCCGGAGGAGCGTTCGGCGATCAGGTCCCGCTCGACCTCGATGATCAGCTCGGTATCGCCAAGGCGAACCTTGTCGCCCACCGTGGGGCCATACATGTCGGCATAGGTCTTGCGGGAGATGGTGGCGGGCATGTCGTCCTCTCAGGCCTTGAAACGGTCGTCCACCGGGACGGAAAGCGCGGTTGCAAGTACGTTGGTCTGGGCGGCCATCGCGATCACGGCCAGAAGCTCACCATACTGGGTCGGGGTCATGCCCTTGGCGCGGGCGGAGGCGGTGTGGGAATGGACGCAGTAATCACAGCCGTTGGCGGTCGAGACGGCGATGTAGACCGGCTCTTTCACCAAAGGATCAAGCGCGCCGGGGGCCATCACCACCTGCGCGCGTTCCCACGTCGCCTTCAGGGTCGCGGGATCATGGGCCAAAGCCCGCCAGAAATTGTTCACGTAGTCGGTCTGCCGCTTGGCCCGGATGTCGTCGAAGACGGCGAGGGCCTCGGCCCCCGCCTCCTCATCCGTCAGAAGGCGAACCGTCGCCATCAGACGACCGCCATCACGCGAGCCGGGCCGCCGGTGCCGGTCTTGTGCTTCGGCGCGCCGATGAAGACGGTCGCGCCAGCGGCGGGCAACTGGTCAAGGTTGGCCATGTTCTCGATCCCGAAACGACCACCGGGCAGCCAGCTGAAATGCACCCCGAAATCGGCCGAGTTGCCGGGGTCGAGTGACAAGGTGTCAACACCGATAGAGGCCACGTTCAGCCCGGCCAGCATGTCGGTCGCGGCCTTGGAAAAGCCGGGGAAGGCCAGCTTGCCGTCCGGCGTGTTGCGGAACGACGGGTCAGCAACCTTGGCCGCCCAACCGGAGTTCATGGCGACGCAGGACCCCGCAAGAATCTCGCCATTGGCCGATACCCAAGCCTCGATATCGGCAGGCTCCACCATCGCGTTCGGGTCTTCCGCCGCCTTGGCCGTCAGGTCGATCACGCAAAGCGGGCAAACCAGTTGCTCCGGTGCCAGATCGGCGACCGAGGTACCGTCAGCCGTGAAGTGAAGGGGCGCGTCGATGTGGGTGCCGGTGTGTTCGAAGATCGTCAGCTTCCAGAGTTGATATCCGTTGCCTTCGAATTTCACCGCAGGCTCATAAAGGATGCCCGGATTGCCGTCGAAGGTTGGAAAGGCGCCGTCATAGGCGTGGGTCAGGTCTACGACCTTGCCCGAGGCCTGGGCGAGGGCTGGCTTTGCGCTGGTCAGGCCGCTGGCGACCACAGCGGCGGTTGTGGCCGCAGCGCCGGTGAACAGCGACCGGCGCGACAGCATGTCGGACTTGATGTCTTCGATCAGGCAGGCGTTACACATTGATCAGTCTCCCCTGTTGATGAAGCAGTAAGCGTTTCACCCCGTCTGCCCCAGCGTCAATCGTCATCCCAAGGGCCCCATCACCTTCTGGTTGAAGCCGTAGACCAAGCGCGCGCCGGCCAACGGCACCAGCCGCACCTCACGCGTTTGCCCCGGTTCAAACCGCACCGCCGTGCCCGCCGCGATGTCAAGCCGCTTGCCATGGGCAGCCGCGCGGTCAAACGAAAGTCCCGGGTTGGTTTCGGCAAAGTGGTAATGGCTGCCCACCTGCACCGGCCGGTCGCCGGTGTTGGCGACCATCAGCACGGTCACCTCAGCGCCTTCGTTCAAGGTCAGGGTGCCAGCGGCGGGAAAGATCTCTCCGGGGATCATCGGCTACACCATAGCCAGGGCAAAGCCCGCCAGTGCCGTCCCGGCCCCCAGGCCACGCAGTGCGACCATCGGCATCAAACGCCCCAGGGCGATGCCTGCCAGATGCAGCAGCATCGTCGCCCCGGCAAAGCCGCCCGCATAAAGGACAAGGCCCGAGGCTGGCCCCTCAGCCCCGTGTGCCCAACCATGCGCCAATCCGAAGACCGCCACCATGGCGACGAGCGCCGGCACCGGCAACCGGGCCGCCAGGGCCACCAGCACGCCAAGGATCATGATTGAGGCCAGGATCATCGGCTCAACCGCGGGAAAGCCGATACCTGCCGCTCCCATCGCGCCGCCCCCCAGCATGGCGGCGACAAAGGACAGGGGCAACAGCCACACCGCCCGGCCCGCCATCTGTGCGGCAAGAAGGCCGACCGCCAGCATCGCCAGCACATGGTCCGCCCCGCTGACCGGATGCAGCGCGCCCGAAAGAAGTGTACCCCCGTCATGCAGCCCATGCGCAAAGCTGGGCCCCGGAAGGGCAAGGAGCGTGGCAATCAGGATGCGTTTCATGGGCTTACCTCAGCGGATGGGGTGGTGAACGGTGACAAGCTTGGTGCCGTCGGGAAAGGTCGCCTCGACCTGCACCGAATGGATCATCGACGGGATGCCATCCATGCACTGGTCAGCGGTGATGACATGGGCGCCGGCCTCCATCAGGTCAGCCACGGACCGTCCATCGCGCGCGCCTTCGACGACGAAATCGGTGATCAGGGCAATGGCCTCGGGGTGGTTCAGCTTTACGCCGCGCTGAAGGCGGCCCCGGGCCACCATCGCCGCCAGGCTGACCAGAAGCTTGTCTTTTTCACGGGGGGTCAGGTTCATGCAGGCCTCGAATTCATGGGCGCGTCAGATCTGCCAGACGCGTGGCAGGGGACGAGCGTCGCGCAGGATGTGCAGAACGCGGGCAATCTGGCGGCGCAGCGGCCAGCCGTCCAGTGCCAGCATCCGAACCACCGTGCGCCCGGCAAAGACCGAAGCTGCCGCCTCGACTCCCGGCTCGTCAAGCACGCGGCAAAGCGGGGCAAGGTCGGCTTCGCGCGTCATCACCAGGGTGGCAAAGGCGCGGGCCGTCCCCAGACCAGCCACGCCGCCCGCCAAGGCAGCGTCGTCCAGCGCCAGCGGGTCGATCCACACGGGGCGCCCGCCCTGTCTGATCTCGCGGCGGTCGCGAAAGCGCAGTTGTCTGACGGTTTCGCCCATCGCTGCACGGCCAAGAACCACTGCCTCCAGCGCAAGGCACCCCGCTCCGGGGGCAAGGTCGATCAGCGTCCGGCGGTCAAGGGCCGCGCGGTCGAAAAGGATGGTCTCTTGCGGCAGCCAGTCAAGCCAGGCGCCGGGGCCTACGGTCAACTGCACCTCCATCCGCGCGGGGATGCCGGGAGCCCGGTAGGCGCGCTCGGCCGTCTGGGTCGTGGCCACGGCCCTTCCGCCCCGCAGATCAAGCCCGTAGCGCAGCGCATCCCCCGAGGTCAGGCCGCCGGAGGTGTTCAGAAACACCACCTCGGGCACGACACCGCCACCGGGCAGGATCGCCTTGGCCGAGCCTTCGGTGCGCAGCCGTACCAGCCGCGCCGTCGGCCCAAGCGTGACCAGCGCCTCGCCCCGGGCCCGCTGCATCGTCTCGATCGGCTGGTGTGCGGTCATCTGTCCCCCGAGTGCAAGTGTCGTCCCGGGGCGGGCGCGATGACAACGGGTCGGGCCGACCGCGCCGCGTGACGACACTGACGGGACAGGAACGAAGCGCGTTTTTACAGCGCATCGCCCAATGCTTGTGCAGTTGAAGAAGTCAGCCTTCGATGACACCGCGCAGCCGGGCCACGCTTTCGGCGACGAGGGCGGCATCCCCCCGCGCTTCGACGTTCAGCCGCAGCAAAGGCTCGGTGTTGGAGGCCCGCAGGTTCAGCCGCCACGCCCCAAAGTCCAGCGACAGACCGTCGATGCGATCCTCGGCCCGCGCCTTTGGTCCAAACGCCGCATGGACCCGCGCCACCATCGCCGCCGGATCGGGCACAGCAAAGTTGATTTCGCCGGACGACGGGAAATCCCGGCGCAAGGTGCCGACAGTTTCGGCCAGGCTTTCACCGCTGCGCGACATCAAGCCTGCCACAAGTAGCCAGGGCAGCATGCCGCTGTCGCAGCACATGAAGTCGCGAAAGTAATGGTGGGCCGACATTTCCCCGCCATAGGCAGCCCCCGTCCGGCGCATCGCGGCTTTCAGGAACACATGCCCGGTGGGTGCCGGGACCGACCGGCCACCACCACGGCGCACCACGTCCTCGATGGCCCAGATCACGCGGGGGTCATGCACGATCGCGGCCCCCGGATGCTGCGCCAGCGCGGCCTGTGCCAGAAGCGCCACCACATGCTCGCCATCCAGAAAGCCGCCCTGACCGTCGAACAGGAAGCAGCGGTCGAAGTCGCCGTCAAAGGCCACGCCCATGTCCACCCCGGCTGCGCGCACGGCCGTTTCCGTAGCCGGGCGGTTTTCCGGCAAAAGCGGGTTGGGCACGCCGTTCGGAAAGGTCCCGTCCGGCTGATGATGCATCCGCACGAGATCCAGCCTGGCACCCCGCTCCGCCAGTCCGTCAGCCAGGGCATCCAGTGTCGGCCCTACCGCCCCGTTGCCCGCGTTGACCAGCACCCGTAGCGGCCCGATCTCCGCGGCCCCGACCAGCCCTGCCACATGGTCCACATAGGCAGACCGCACCCGGCCCGCATCTTCACGACTGCCCCCGGGCAGGCGGTCGGCCGCTGCACCGGTCAGATCCCTCACCCGCGCAAAGTCACCCTCAGACAGCGGCACCGCACCCGGCCCGACCAGCTTCATCCCATTGTATTCGCGCGGATTGTGCGAGGCGGTGACCATGATCCCGCCGCCGGCGCCAAGGTGGGATGTGGCGAAATACATCTCCTCGGTCCCGGCAAGGCCCAGGTCCAGCACCCGAACCCCCCGCGAGATCAGCCCGGCCGCGACAGCATCGGCCAGCGCGGGCGAGCTTTCGCGGCAGTCGTGCGCCAGCACCACCGCATCCGCCGCCGTGACCGTGGCAAAGGCACAGCCAATGCGCTGCGCCATCGCCTCGTCAAGGTCAGTGCCGATGCGGCCACGGATGTCATAGCGCTTGAAAGGGTCCATCTGCCGAACCGATCACCCCCGCGCGCCGTAGTAAAGCCCCACCACATGTTCGGCCTCGGCAAAGAACAGCCAGCGCGCGACCAGCGCACCAGACAGATGGACAACAGTCGCCAGCGCGATGCCCACCCAGCCAAGCGGCAGCGACAAAACCAAGGCGGGCAGGGCCGAGGCCAGCACGAGCGCAATCATCCGCAGCTTGCGGGCATGCTTGCGACCGACGACAAAGATCATCTCGCGCATGAGGTAGTTTCCGGCTGTATGCGCCGGATCAAAGACCGTGGGCGTGCCAAGCCGGTCCAGCCCGGTTGCGGTGCCGATGGTCTGACCGGCCCGCCCGAAAGCGCCGTCGCCATGGTGCCACAGGGCAATCAGGATCAGCCCGACAACGACCAGCACCAAGGGGGCCCAGGGTGTGCCCGACAGCATCGTCCCGCCCGCAATGGCGAAACTCAGGAACATCACCGGTGTCAACCAGATGTGCCAGCGGGGGACGGCCTTGATCTGGGTGTAGATCATCGCCGTCGTGAACACGGTCAACAGCGCCAGCACCGACCCGATCTCACCCGGCAGACGCGGCAACGCCAGCCCCAGCCAGTCCGACAGGGCTACTGGGGCCAGCAGAACCAGCGTGGCAACCGAGGCCCAGGCCTCACGGCTCAGCCAGCTGGTCCGCCACTGGCTGAAGGCCTTGAGCGCGTTCTTGCGGTTGCCAAGGTGGAAGGTGGCGGCCAGAAGGCCCGCCACGGCAAGACCGTAGCCAAGCCCCCACAGGAAGAACGCAGCCCAGCCCGAGGGCGCTGGAAACCCGGCCCCCAGAAAGGCAAGAAAGCCGAAGCCCAG
>JAPLPF010000018.1 GCA_026400325.1 Rhodobacterales bacterium | reverse complement strand
TCGCTCAGGCAACCGCAGGCTTTCGCGATGAGTTCTACGCACTCTGCTCGGTGGCCGAGGATTGCGCGGGGCTTGGGCTGACGGTGCGGGCGGGGATCGCCGACACGCCGGGCGCAGCCTGGGGGCTGGCGCGCTATGCAGGCGTGGGCGCGCGGCCGGGCGTTCAGCCGCAGGGTGCGATGGGACGGTCGGGCGACGCGATCGACCAGGAGGCGCGGGCCACGCGGTCGCGGGCGGCCAAGCTGGGGGGCAAGCTGGGGACCAAGCGCCGCGGGTGGGAGCGGGGTGGGGGCCCCCCACGTCCGGTGGCGGTGAAAGGGGCAGAGGTCGCAACCATTGCCCCGCCCGGCCGTCTGGTCGAGGCGCTGGCCGACCTGCCGCTGGCCGCACTCCGGCTCCAGCCGGACACGGTGGACCGGCTGATGCGGCTGGGCCTGCGCCGGGTGGGCGAGTTGATGGGGATGCCGCGCGCAGGGTTGGCCCGGCGCTTCGGGGCCGACACGCTGCGGCGGCTGGACCAGGCGCTGGGAATGGAGGCGGAGCCGGTCAGCCCCGCGCGCGCGCCCCTGCATTTCGCGGTGCGGCTGACGCTGCCCGACCCGATCGGGTTGCGCAGCGATGTCGAGGCGGCGCTTGACCGGCTGCTGCCGCCGTTCTGCGACAAGCTGCGCGCCAGGGGCCGGGGGGCGCGGCGGGTGGCCTTGCAGGCGTTCCGGGCCGATGGCGGGGTGTCGGCGGTCGAAATCGGCCTTGCGCGGGCGGCTGACAGCCCCGAGCGGATCCGGCCGCTTCTGCACCTGAAGCTGGACCAGATCGACGCCGGGTTCGGGATCGACTGTTTGCGGCTGGAGGCGCTGGCGACCGAGGCGATGGTGACCGTGCAGCATCGCGGGCAGATGGAGGCGACGGCCGGGACCGGGGTGGTCACGAACATCCACGCGCTGGATGACCTGATCGGGCGGCTGGGCGCGCGACTGGGGTCGGAGGCGGTGACACGGCTGCACCCGGCGGAAAGCCATGTCCCGGCAAAGGCGGCGAAGGTGCTGATGGCGGCCTGGAGTGCGGCACACGAGGGCCCCTGGCCCGCACCGTCCGCCCCGCGCCCGCTGGTGATGTTCCGCCCCGAGCCGGTGGAGGCGCCCGAGGTGCCCGAGCCCCCGGCCGGGTTCCGCTGGCGGCGGCGCGCGTTCACCGTGCGGATGGCGGTGGGGCCGGAACGGCTGCAACCGGAATGGTGGCTGGAAGACCCCGACTGGCGCGGTGGCCTGCGCGATTACTGGCGGGTCGAGGCCGAGGGGGGCGAGCGGCTGTGGCTGTTCTGGGGCCGGGGTGGCGCTGTCACCGACCGCTGGTATTGCGAGGGGGTGTTTTCCTGAGGCGCCGCTCATCGCTTCCTTGCGGGCGCTCTTCGCTGTCCGACGCGTTGCGCATCGCTTCCCTGCGGGAAGCTGTCGCTGGACAGGCATCAGCGAGAAGCGACCGAAGGAAGCGATGAGCGGCGGGTCAGGCGCGTTCGATGGCCAGCGCGATGCCCTGACCGCCGCCGATGCACATGGTGATCAGGGCGGTGCGGCCGCCGGTCCGCTCCAGTTCGTGCAGAGCCTTTACCACCAGGATCGCGCCGGTTGCCCCGACCGGATGGCCAAGCGCGATCGCTCCGCCGTTGGGGTTCACCCGGGCCGGGTCAAGGCCCAGCGCGCGGCTGACGGCGAGGGCCTGGGCGGCGAAGGCCTCGTTAGACTCCACGATATCGAAGGATTGCGGGGGGACACCGAGCTTCTTGCACAAGGCCTGCACCGCCGGGATCGGGCCGATGCCCATGACCTTCGGGTCGACCCCGGCATGCGCATAGCCCATGATGCGGGCGCGGCTGCCCTTGTCACTGCGCGACAGGACCAGCGCCGCCGCCCCGTCGTTGATCCCGGACGCATTGCCCGCCGTGACCGTGCCATCCTTCTGGAAGGCGGGCCTCAACCCGGCCAGCGCCTCGTGGCTGGTGGTCTTGGGGTGTTCGTCGACTTCGAAGCTTGCGGGGCCGCGCTTGCCACCAACTTCGACCGGGACGATCTGGCTGGCGAAGCGGCCTTCGACGATGGCGCGGGCGGCGCGGGTCTGGCTTTCCAGCGCGAAAGCGTCCTGATCTTCGCGGCTGATGCCGTACATGGCCGCGACATTCTCGGCCGTGACGCCCATGTGGCCGGTGCCGAAGGGGCAGGTCAGCGCGCCGGTCATCATGTCCAGCGCGCGGGTGTCGCCCATCTTCTGACCGAAGCGGGCGGCGGGAAGGATATAGGGCGAGCGGCTCATGCATTCGGCGCCACCTGCCAAGGCCATCTCGGCGTCGCCCAGCATGAGCGCCTGCATGGCCGAAACCACGGCCTGCGCCCCCGAGCCGCAGAGGCGGTTGACGTTCATCGCGGGGGTGGTTTCAGGGATGCCTGCGTTCATCGCCATCACCCGCGACAGATACATGTCGCGCGGTTCGGTGTTGATCACGTGGCCCATGACGACATGGCCGATTTGCCCGCCCTCTACCCCCGCGCGGGCCAGCGCGACCCTGGCGGCCTGAGTTGCGATGTCGATGGGCGGCATGCCCGCAAGCGATCCGCCGAAGCCGCCAATGGCGGTGCGGACGGCAGACAGGATGTGGATGTCGGTCATGGCGGGCTCCGGTACATTTCCGGCATCATGCACGAAATCCACGAAATGGCAGAGTCAACGTCGCGTCATCCCGCCCGGCATTGACAGTGCCGGGCGGACGGTTGAGATCGGGCGGGTTCAGCAGGAGAGCATTGTGAGAGACCTGATCCGGGCCAATGCGGGGCTTTTGTTTGCCGGGGTGGCAACCTTCGTGATGATGGGTGCCGGGCAGTCGCTGTACGGGCCTGCCCTGCCAGCCTTTTCGCGGCTTTTCGGCGTCACGGTGGCCGAGGCGGGGGTGCTGGTGTCGGCCCATTGGGTGGGCTGCTTCATTGGCGTCGGCTTCATGTATCTGAAGGGCGGAGCCGTTACACCGCGCCACACGCTTGCCGCGATGGCAATCGGCGCGGCCGGGGTGGCCGCGCTGGTTGGCTGGTGGACAACGATTGCCGGGGCGGTCGTCTTCGGCATGGGCTATGGCATGTCGACGGCGGTGTTCAACCCGCGCGTGATGCGGGCCTTTGGCACCCGGGGGCCGTCGATGCTGAGCCTGCTGAATGCGACATTCGGCGTAGGGGCGATTGCGGCGCCCCTTATCTTTGTGGCTGTCGGCAGCGATCCGCGCTGGTCCTTCGGGCTGACAGCGGCACTGGCAGTGGTGATCTGGGTCTTTGCCGGGCCTGCCGGTCGGGCCGGTGCGGCACCTGAGGGTGCGGTGCAGGCCTTCCGGCCGCATTGGGGGATCCTGGCCTTTGGCGCGTTTGCCATCGGGTTGGAGGCCTGCCTGATCGGCCTTGGCCCGACGGCACTGATTCAGGCCGGGTTGGCCGAGGCGACGGCGGCAAGACTGCTTAGCGCGTTCTTCGTCGTGTTCCTTCTGGCCCGGGTGGTGCTGATCTTCGTGGCGCATCGGGTGGCACCGTTCCTGCTTTACACCGGGGCGATTGCAATGGCGGCGGTCTGCGCGCTGGGGTCTGCGCTGGTGTCACCGGCAGTGTTCTTCGTGGCGATGGGGGCCCCGGCGGGTCTGTTCTTCCCGGGCTTCTATGTCACCGCCAGCGGCAAGATGGGCGAGGACCTTCGCGTGCCGCCCACCATCATCGCCGCAGGTCTGGTCGGCGGGATCGGAGCGCCCCTGATCGTGGCGCCCCTGATGGTGGGCATGGGCGAGCGCGGGTTCTTCTGGCTGGTCGCCGGAGTGACCCTGGTGCTGGCGCTGGCGGCGGTGCTGTCGCTGCGGCGGATGCGGCTGTGACCTATCGGCCAGCTTGCCAGGTCGCCACCCAGTCCAGCGGATGGACCAGCATCAGGACGTTCAGCGCCAGCCCGTCGCGGATCAGCCACATGGTCACGCCTTCAACCAGCACGATGAGCGCGACGCTGGCCCAGATCGGAAGGCGCGACGCAAGCCAGAAGCCGACCATCATGGCCAGAACATCGGCCACTGAATTCACAACCGAATCGCCATAGTAGTCCAGCGAGATCGTGACCGCGCGGTACCGCTCGATGATCGCGTCAGAATTCTCGATGATTTCCCAGGCTGCCTCGACTGCCGTGGCGATCGACAGGCGCCAGCCGAAGGACAGCCGCCGCGCGATCAGCCACAGGAGGCCGTAGAACAGGATGCCGTGCAAGATGTGGCTGGGGGTATACCAGTCGGTCAGGTGCTGCGAGTTCTCGGAGCTGACCACCTGGCCGTGCCAAAGCTTGATGTAGCCGCAAGTGCAGATCGGCTCGCGCCCAATCCACAACAGCCAGCCAGCCATCAGCAGGACGAGGCCGACGACAACCAGGGCAGGCGTACTGCGACGTGAAAAGCGATCGGTCATGGCAAGAGAGAATCATGACCGGTCGCCAAGGTCCAGAGGGCTGCGTGCCGATCGGGCAAGCATCGGGCAGGGCCACCCGGCCCTTGCCTTTGCCGGTCTTGTCCTGTTGTGCTGAAGAAATGGGAAACGTGCAGGGTATGCGGACCTGGCAGTGACCGGGAAAGGCTGGGAGCATGGATCAGAGGAACCCCTGGCGTTTCGGACCGACGCGGGGCGAGTTGTGGGTCTGGCTTTGGATCAGCACCGGTGGCCTTGGCCTGATGGCGGTGGCATTGGTCATCCGTGGCCTGCCCAGCGGCCCGGCCCTGGCCGAGGTTGTCGGGGTGGCAAGCCTGGTCTTCGGGTATCTTGGCGGTCGGTCGATCAAGCGGTTGATCCGGCGCGAGCATCCCTGAATTGGTCAGCCTGCAGGGTGAACCGCCAGCTTGTGCCGGCCTTGCGGCGTGAGAAGTGCCGCCTGCCGACCCTCGATCACCACGGCGGACAACGGGCCACCGTAGGCGGCACCACTGTCAAGGTTAAGCCGGTTGCCGTATTGCGTTGCCGCGTCGATGGCGGTGTGGCCGTGGACGATCAGCGGGCCGAAGCTGGCGGTTTGCGAAAGGAAGGGTTCACGGATCCAGACCAGGTCGGTTTCGGTCTGGTCGTTCAGCGCGACGCCTGGGCGGACTCCGGCATGGACGAAGGCGCAATCGCCCGCCCGGTAAAGGGTCGGGCAACCGGTCAGGAAGCGGACATGCGCAGCTGGGACGGCGGACAGAGCGTCGGCGTGCACCTTGGCCACGGGACGGTCAGCAGCGTTCGCCACACCATAGGACGCAAGGGTTGCCGGTCCGCCCAGTTTTGGATGCAGCCAGCCCAGATCGGCGCGCAAGCCGGGCTCGGGCTCGAACGGGTCATGCAGAAAGCGGGCAAACATCCGGTCGTGGTTGCCTTTCAGGGCGACCCAATCCGCACCGCTGGCGATGCCATCGATCAGAAAGTCGATCACGCCCCTGCAGTCTGGGCCGCGGTCAACCAGATCACCGACATGGATCACCTGTCCCGGCCCATGGCGGGCCATGTCCGTGGCGATCAGATCATGCGCGGCCCGCAGCAGGCCGAGGTGCCCGTGGATGTCGCCGATGGCGTAGAGGTGCATGTCTGATGCCCGATCTGTTTGGCGATGCCAGACAGACACCCGGCCTGCCCGTGGGCCGGGGATAGGCAATGCAACCGACCGGGACAAGCCGGATTTGTGCCGTCCCGCACGCCGCCCCCGGCATCAGGCCGGTTCGCCGCCAAGGTTCGCCCAGAAATCATCGGCCTCGTTGCGCCTTGGGAAAGGCTGGTCCGGCACGGGTCGGCCCAGAAAGGCACAGAGTGGCCCCCACCCCTGTGCCACGTCGAACACCAGAAGGCGGTCAGCGGGAATCGTGGCGCGGACCTCGGCCTCGCGGCGTTCGAAGGCGGCAATGGCGGCATCACGGTCTGCCCAATTGCCACCGAATGTCTGCTGACCGACGAATTTCTCGGCCGCTTCCATCATGCTCGCGATGTGCGGCGGCAGCGGGATGCTTTGGTAGTGGTCGAGAAGCTTGCCGATCGTGCGCGAGAAACTGGCCCACCATCGTTCGGCCGGACGGGTTGAATGGATGACGCGGGCTTCGGGGTAGGCCGTGGCGGCCTCGCGCCAGACATGCGCGCCTGGCCAGTCGATCTGCGCGCGGTAGCCGTCAAAGACTTCGTCCAGGTCGACCGTCTGGCCGCTGACGATTGCCACCCAGTGCCCGACCTGGCCCGGATTGGTGAAGACTTCTTCCATGTGATGGCAGGGGCCGTAGCCCAAAGTCTCAAGGGCGTCCTTCAGGCTTCGCGTGCCTGTGCGACCGAAGCCCGATCCGATCACCTCCAGTGCCATGACAGTCCTCCCCACGGGCGGGATACGCCCATGCGGCAACATGACACGATATGTCGTTGCGGGACAGGATTCATCCGGCGCGCGCCACCCGACCGGGCGCGCGCCGGACGGTTCAGGCGACCTCGAACTGTAGCGCCTTCACCTGGCTGAACATGCCCGTCCCTTCCAGCGTGGCGATCACCTTCGGGTCGATCTGCTGGTCAAGATACAGGATTGCAATCGCGTCCTGCCCGACGCCAGAGCGGCCAAGGGTGAAGTTCGCGATGTTGACGTTGTTCTTGCCCATCGTCATGCCCAGAAGGCCGATGATGCCGGGAACGTCCTCGTTGGTGGTATAAAGCATGTGCTGGCCGATCTCGGCGTCGATGTTGATGCCCTTGATCTGGATGAAGCGCGGCTTGCCGTCGCTGAAGCAGGTTCCGGCGACGGACCGTTCGCGCTTGTCGGTCACCATGGTGACCTTGATATAGGCGTCGAAAACGCCGGTCTTGTCTTGTCGCGTGGTGGAGATCTGGATGCCTTTCTCCTTGGCGATGACCGGGGCCGAGACGAGGTTGACGTCCGGATTGTGGGCTTTCAGGACGCCTGCGATGACCGCCTGGTTCAGGGCGGCAAGGTTCATGTTCGCCACGGTGCCATCGTACAGGATGTTTATTGCCTTGATCGGCTCGTCGGTCATCTGGCCGATGAAGGCCCCAAGGTGCCCGGCAAGCTTGATCCAGGGGCCCATCACTGTGGCCTCCTCGGCGGTGACGTTCGGCATGTTGAGCGCGTTCTGCACGGCGCCGGTCAAGAGAAAGTCCGACATCTGCTCGGCCACCTGGAGCGCCACGTTTTCCTGCGCTTCGGTGGTGGAGGCGCCAAGATGCGGGGTGCAGACGACGTTCGGCAGGTTGAAAAGCGGGTTTTCGGTGGCGGGTTCAGTCTCGAATACATCCAGCGCGGCCCCCGCGACATGCCCGGCTTTAAGCGCCTCGGCGAGGGCTGCCTCATCCACCAGCCCACCTCGGGCGCAGTTGATGATGCGGACGCCGCGCTTGGTCTTGGCCAGGTTTTCCGCCGACAGGATGTTGCGGGTCTTGTCGGTCAGGGGGACGTGGAGCGTGATGAAATCGGCGCGGGCCAGAAGCTCGTCCAGCTCGACCTTGGTGACGCCAAGCTGCTTCGCACGTTCTTCCGACAGGAAGGGGTCATAGGCCACGACCTTCATCTGAAGGCCCACGGCGCGGTCGCAGACGATGCCGCCGATGTTGCCAGCGCCGATCACGCCAAGGGTCTTGTTGAACAGTTCCACCCCCATGAAGCGCGACTTTTCCCATTTGCCGGCCTGGGTGGAGGCGTTCGCCTCGGGCAATTGGCGGGCGACGGCGAACATCATGGCGATGGCATGTTCGGCCGTGGTGATGGAGTTGCCGAAAGGCGTGTTCATCACGATCACGCCTTTCTTGGATGCGGCCGGAATGTCGACATTGTCGACCCCGATCCCGGCGCGACCGATGACTTTCAGGCGGGTGGCTTTCTCCAAGAGCTTCTCGGTGGCCTTGGTGGCTGACCGGATGGCAAGGCCGTCATACTGGTCGATGACGGCGGCGAGGGCGTCCTTGTCCTTGCCGAGTTTGGGGAGGTAGTCGACCTCGACCCCCCGGTCGCGGAAGATCTGGACGGCGGTTTCGGAGAGTTCGTCGGAAACGAGGACTTTGGGCATGGGAATGGTCCTTGGATGTCGGGGAGGAGAGTCGGGCTGAAGCCCGACCTACGAAGATGGGAAATGTCGGCCGTGACGGCGTAGGTCGGGCTTCAGCCCGACTCTCTGCTCAAGCGACCTGCGCCAATGCAGCGATCTCGGCGTGGAAGGCGTGGGCGATCCAGGGCATGAGGTCCTGCACGTCCGAGGTTTCCACCGTCGAGCCGCACCAGATGCGCAGGCCCGGAGGCGCGTCGCGGTAGGCGCCCATGTCGAAGCCGGCACCCGCTTTCTCGATCCGCTTGGCGACGGCTTTGGCGAAAGACTCGCCGTCGGTGATGCGGGGATCGGTGAACTTGAGGCAGACGGAGGTGGTCGAAGCGGTGGCCGGATCTTCGGCCAGGTTCGCGATCCAGGGGTTCCGGGCGCAGAAGTCGTGGACGACCTTGGTGTTGGCATTGGCGCGGGCGATCAAGGCGGGAAGGCCGCCGATGGATTTGGCCCATTTCAGCGCGACGAGGTAATCCTCGTTCGCGAGCATGGAGGGGGTGTTGATCGTCTCACCCTGGAAGATGCCCTCGATCAGCTTGCCCTTGGCGGTCAGGCGGAAGATCTTTGGCAGGGGCCAGGCGGGGGTGTAGTTCTCCAGCCGTTCGACGGCGCGGGGCGACAGGATGATGACGCCATGCGCGCCCTCACCACCCAGCACCTTCTGCCAGGAGAAGGTCGTGACGTCGAGTTTGTCCCACGGCAGGTCCATCGCGAAGGCGGCGCTGGTGGCGTCGCAGATCGTCAGGCCCGCGCGGGTGGCGGGGATCGCGTTGCCGTTGGGCAGACGGACGCCCGAGGTGGTGCCGTTCCAGGTGAAGACGACGTCCTTGTCGAAGTCGACTTCGCGCAAGTCCACGATCTGCCCATAGGGCGCAATCCGCACGGTGGCGTCGAGTTTCAGCTGCTTCACCGCATCAGTGACCCAGCCTTCGCCGAAGCTTTCCCAGGCCAGCATTTCGACGGGGCGGGCGCCGAGGAGCGACCACATCGCCATCTCAACCGCACCGGTGTCAGAGGCGGGGACGATGCCGATGCGGTAGTCGGCAGGGACGTTCAGGATCTCACGGGTCAGGTCGATCGCCTCGCGCAGCTTCGCCTTGCCGACGGCGGCACGGTGCGAGCGACCAAGGGGCGCGTCGCTGAGCATATCGAGGGAATATCCGGGGATCTTGGCGCAGGGGCCAGAGGAAAAGCGCGGATTTGCCGGGCGCTTGGCCGGGGGGGTCAGGTCTGTCATGGTAGCCTTCCAGCTAAAAGCCCTTCGGTGGGGAAGGGTGTCCCGCCGCCGTGGGTAAGGGGGGACGCGGGCTGGCGCAAGCAGAAAAATAGCGGTAGTCCGACGCTTGGTCGCGGAAAAGCGACACCCGCGTTCACTATCGGAAACTTGCCCCATGTTCGTTGTGACCCTGCTGACCAACCCTGAGACCCCGGTGCTGGAGCGGGTCACGGTGGAATCGTTGCGCAACGCCTGGGGCGGGGGGGCGGCGCGCTGGCTGGACCCCGGAGTGGCGGCAGAGTTCGATCTTGACGCCATTCCTGCGAACCGCTGGCAGGTCTGGGAGGGGTTGCAGGCCCTGCGGATCGACATGGCGGTGCAGAAGGCCGAGGGGCGGAAGAAGCGCCTCCTCATCGCCGACATGGACAGCACGATGATCCGGCAGGAATGCATCGACGAGTTGGCCGATGAGGCAGGGGTGGGGGCGCATGTGGCCGATATCACGGCGCGGGCGATGAATGGGGACCTCGATTTCGAGGGCGCACTGCGCGAGCGGGTGGGGCTCTTGCGCGGATTGCCGGATGGCGCGATCGGGCAGGTGCTGCGCGACCGGATCACGCTGATGCCGGGGGGGGCGGTGCTGCTGGCAACGATGAAGGCGAACGGGGCTTATGCGGCGCTGGTGTCGGGGGGGTTCACGGCCTTTACGGCAGCAGTGGCCGGGATGCTGGGGTTTGACGAGCACCGGGCGAACACGCTGCACATCAAGGATGGGGCGCTGGCCGGGACTGTGGCCGAGCCGATCCTGGGGAAAGAAGCCAAACTTCAGGCGCTGGAGGAAATCACCGTGCGGCTGGGGATCACCCCCGACGATGCCCTTGCAGTGGGTGACGGGGCGAACGACCTGCCCATGCTGCTGGCGGCGGGAACGGGCGTGGCGCTGCACGCCAAGCCCCGGGTGCAGGCGGAATGCGAGGTTCGGGTGAACCACGGCGACCTGACGGCGCTTCTGTATCTGCAAGGCTACAGCCGGGACGAGTTTGCCAGCGTCGGCAATGCGTGAGATCACGCACCCTACAAGCCGCCGATGGATGATGCGAGGCGAAAGCTGATCGCCTCGGCGACGTGGGGTTTGCGGACATCGGTGCTGCCGTCAAGATCGGCGATGGTACGGGCCACGCGCAGGACGCGGTGATACCCACGGGCGGAAAGGCCCATCCGCTCGGCCACGCGGCTTATCAAAGCCTTGCCTTCGGCGTCGGGGGTGGCGAACTCTTCAAGCGTCGCGCCCTCGAGGTCGGCATTGACCCGCAGGTCGGGGGCATCGACAAAGCGGGCGGTCTGGCGGTCACGGGCGGTGGCGACGCGGGCCGATATGGTATCGGAGCTTTCACCTGAGGAGGGAAGGTCAAGGTCGGCAAAGGCCACAGGGGGCACCTCGACCCGCAGGTCGAAGCGGTCCATCAAGGGGCCGGAAATGCGGCCAAGGTAATCTTCGCCGCAGACAGGCGCGCGGCCACAAGCGCGGTTCGGGTCCGACAGATAGCCGCATTTGCAAGGATTCGCCGCCGCGATGAGGAGAAATCGGCAGGGATAACGGATATGTGCGTTGGCCCGGGCGACCATGACGGTGCCGGACTCGATCGGCTGGCGCAGGGTGTCGAGGACGGTTCGGGGAAACTCGGGGAACTCATCCAGAAAGAGGACGCCGTTGTGGGCAAGGCTGATCTCGCCCGGCTTGGCCCCCCTGCCCCCGCCAACGATGGCGGCCATGCTGGCGGTGTGGTGCGGTTCGCGAAACGGGCGATCGCGGGAGATGCCGCCTTCGGTCAATAGGCCCGCCAGCGAATGGATCATCGAGGTTTCCAGCGCCTCGGGGGCGGAAAGCGGCGGCAGGATACCGGGCAGCCGGGCGGCGAGCATCGACTTGCCGCTGCCGGGGGTGCCGACCATGAAGAGGTGATGCCGCCCGGCGGCGGCGATTTCCAGAGCACGTTTGGCCCGCTCCTGGCCCTTCACCTCGCGGAAGTCGCGGGTCGACTGGCTGCGCGTGACTTCGCCAGCCCGGGCAGGGTCGAGCGGCGCGCGACCGGTGTAATGATAGAGCACCTCGGACAGCGAGGCGGCGGCGAAGACCTGTGTGGCCCCGACCCAGGCTGCCTCGGCGCCGCAGGCCTTTGGACAGAAGAGGGCACGATCCTCGACCGCGGCGGCCATGGCGGCGGGAAGGGCACCGGCGACAGGGATCAGGCGGCCGTCAAGGGACAACTCGCCCAGCGACACCACGCCTTCGACGTCTTCGCGCGGGATGATGTCCAGGGCCGCAAGGAGTGCGACAGCAATGGGCAGGTCGAAATGCGAGCCTTCCTTGGGCAGGTCTGCGGGCGACAGGTTCACGGTGATCCGCTTGGATGGCAGCGCGATGGACAGCGCCTGCAGCGCGGCGCGCACCCGCTCGCGTGCTTCCGACACCGCCTTGTCGGGCAGGCCTACCAGCGTGAAGGCCGGAGCGCCGGGGGTGACGGCACATTGCACCTCGACGAGGCGGGCCTCGACCCCTTCGAAGGCGACGGTGTAGGTCCGGGCGGTCAAGTTGTCTGCCTTGCGCAGGCCCCCCGGCCCCTTGTCCCGAGGGCGAGGCGAGGCGTCAGGCGGCGGATGCCGGTGAGGGTTGCCGCGCAAGTGAAATCGAGCGCGTTCCGCGCGCGCCTTTTGTCTCGCCTCTGCGCGCAAAGGGCGCGCAACCGGCTCGGATAGCCTCTGGCAGGGATATTTTGGCAAATGTGAAAGGCAAGGGGGCGGTTGGCTCCGCCGAAAGCCCGAATGACGTCCTGCCCGATCTTCATTCGACCCCACCCGATTCACCTTGGTTAACGGGTAGGATGGAATGGTTTACGATTGGTAAAGGGCCATGAACTGCGGCCAGGCTTCGGGGTCGGCCACAGTCCTGTCGCGGCAGAAGGCGTTGCAGAAACCGAAGCGGCGTCCGTAAAGCTGCAGCGCGTGGGTGACGGGTTTGCCGGAATAGGGGCAGGTGGTGTTTTCGGTGTCGGTTCCCTCGACCGCTTTCGCGGGCAGGCGGACCGGGCCCGGCCAGTCGCGGCGGGGATAGTCGCGGCGGTAGAAGTCCTGATCCGCGCCGTCGACCATGCCCATCGCCCGCCAGCGGCGGAAGGAAGGGTGCGAAAGGTGGGCGTTGACGTAGAGTGCTGCCTCGGGCCCGACGGGCAGGTTGTAGCTGGCGATCCGACTGGCTACGGGGGCGAAGAAGGCGTCGGCTGCGGAATAGGCACCGCAAAGCCAGGGGGTGGCGGAGTTTGTGGTGGTCCGCGCCCAGACCCAGAGGGTTTCAAGGCGTTTCAGGTCGTCCAGCACCGCCTGCGAGGGCTGGCAGTCGGTATAGCTGACGCGCAGGTTCATCGGGCAGTGGCTGCGAAGCGCAGTGAAACCTGCATGCATTTCGGCCGCCAGCACCCGCGCGGTGGCGCGGGCGTGGGGGTCCCTGGGCCAGAGGCCGGCATCGGGATGGCGGGTGGCCAGTTCCTCGGCGATGGCGATGGTTTCCGGGACGACGGTGCCATCAGACGTGCGCATGGTGGGGGCGGTCTTCGCGGGGAAGTAGTCGCGCAGCATCGTGGCGAGTTCGTCGGTGTAAAGCCTGGCGCGGTGGGTTTTCACCGGAATCCCGAAGGCGTCGAAGAGAAGCCAGCCGCGCAGGCTCCAGCTGGAATAGGCGCGGTCGCCGATCACAAGGTCATAAGTCATGGGTTGTGTCCTTTTTCCGGCATTTAGGTTGAAGCGACGGCCGGTGGGAAACAATGAATTGTGCGGGGATCAATCACGGGAGGTGATTGATCGCGAAGACCTGCGGCGGGCTCAGTGTCAGGCCGGTGACAGACAGATTGTCGATCCGGTGAGCGAAGGTCTGGCTTGCGGTCAGGCTCGAGGCGCGTTGCAGGGCGGCAAGAATCGGGCCGAAATGGGCCACGACGACGATATCGGGGGCGCTGCCCTGAAGGCGGTCAAGCGCGGCCCAGGTGCGGTTGGTCAGGTCGTTCCAGCTTTCGCCACCAGGGGGCGCGATGTCCCCGGGGGTTTCCCAGAAGGCGCGGATATGCGCAGGGGATTCGGCATCGATCTCGGCGAAGGCGCGGGTTTCCCACTGGCCGAAATGGATTTCCCTGAGGGCGGGATCATGCGGCAAGCGAGGCCGGGGACGAAGACTGTCGGCGGTGGTGATGGCGCGCTGGAGGTCGGAGGAGATCACCGGGGCATCCGGCGGCAAGTGCGCGTTCAGGCGGGCAATGGCAGCGGTGTCGGACAGGTCGGCGGGAAGGTCGGTCCAGCCGACCATGGTTTTCGCGTGGGTGGGTCCGTGGCGGACCAGCCAGAACCGGGTCATGTCGGCAGCTGGCCCTTCAGGACCATGGGCAGGCCTGCGATCACGGCAACGACAAGGCCCGCCTCGGCGGCAAGGCGCTGGTTCAGGCGGCCTTGCGCGTCGCGAAACCTGCGGGCGAGCGCATTGTCGGGTACAATGCCCCAGCCGGTTTCGTTGCTGACGATGACGACCGGTGCAGGGCAGGCGCCGAGGGCCATGATCAGGTCTTCGGTTTGCGCGGAAAGATCATGGTCGGCGAGAAGGTGGTTGGTAAGCCAAAGCGTCGCACAATCGACCAGGACGCATTCATTGGCGCTGGCGGCCGCAAGCGCGGCGGCCAGGCCCAGAGGGGCCTCGACCGTGGTCCAGTTGCCGCCGCGGTCGCGCTGGTGCTGGGCGATGCGGGCGCGCATCTCGTCATCCCAGGCTTCGGCTGTGGCGATATAGCGGCGCGGGCGGGCGGTGGCCGTGATCAGACGCTCGGCATACGCAGATTTCCCCGAACGGGCGCCGCCGATGACAAGGGTGAGAGGGGCAAGTGATCCGGTCACGCGGAAGCCTCGTAGAAGAGTCAAAATCAGGCGAAAGCGCCGCTGTCGGACAATCTGGAGGTCATCATGGCACTTGACGGATACACTGACCAGTCCATGTCGCGCAAAGCGATGAAGGCGGAATTGCTGGACGCCGAAACCGAATTGCGGCTTGCCTATGCCTGGCGCGACCAGCGCGACGAGCAGGCGCTGCACCGGCTGATCACGGCCTACATGCGCTTGGCGATCAGCATGGCGTCAAAGTTCCGCCGCTATGGCGCGCCGATGAACGACCTGATCCAGGAAGCGTCGCTGGGCCTGATGAAGGCCGCCGACAAGTTCGACCCGGACCGTGGGGTGCGGTTTTCGACCTATGCAGTCTGGTGGATCAAGGCGTCGATCCAGGATTATGTGATGCGCAACTGGTCGATGGTGCGGACCGGGTCCACCTCCAGCCAGAAGTCGCTGTTTTTCAACCTGCGCCGGGTACAGGCCAAGCTGGAGCGTGAGGCAGGCCAGCGCGGCGAGACGCTGGACCAGCACCAGCTGCGCCAGATGGTCGCGGCCGAAGTTGGCGTGCCGCTGCATGACGTCGAGATGATGGAAGGGCGGCTGTCGGGGTCGGACTATTCGCTGAACGCCATGCAGGGCGCGGACGAGGACGGGCGCGAGTGGATTGACGTGCTGGAAGACGACGGCGTGCAGGCCGCAGAGGCCGTCGAGGGTGCGCATGACACCGACCGTTTGCGCGACTGGCTGGTCAGCGCGATGCAGGCGCTGAACAGCCGCGAACGGTTCATCATCGCCGAGCGCAAGCTGAAGGGTGAGGGCCGGACGCTGGAAAGCCTTGGCGAAGAACTGGGTCTGTCGAAAGAGCGCGTTCGGCAGCTTGAGGCTGCGGCATTTGCCAAGATGCGCCGCAGCCTTGAGGCGCAGTCGCGTGAAGTCCGCCACTTCCTGTAAGGACTGTCGGCCGCCGAAGGCTTGAAAGGGAGCAGGTGCCAGCAGCAAATCTGTTGCTTTGCAGGCTTCGGTTGGATGCCTGCGGCAGGGATATCCGAGCCTGTATGAAAGGCCGGGTTGCGTGGTGGGACTGTCACGCTTGCGCGGCGGGGTGTTGAGTTTGCGGGGCGTGCCGCCTACACCTTGGTCTGGACCTTGAAGGAGGGCCCGGACATGCTGGCGGGCAGGCGCATTCTTCTGATCATTGGTGGCGGCATCGCGGCCTACAAGGCGCTGGAGGTGATCCGGCTGATCCAGAAGGCCGGGGGATCGGTTGTCCCGGTCCTGACGCGGGCAGGGGCGGAGTTTGTCACGTCGCTGAGCGTGGGCGCCTTGGCAAGGTCGCGCGTCCATGAGGCGCTGTTCGACCTGACCTCGGAAGCCGAGATGGGGCATATCGAGCTGTCGCGGTCGGCGGACCTTCTGGTGGTGGCCCCGGCGACGGCAGACCTGATGGCGAAGATGGCGGGGGGGCGGGCGGATGACCTGGCCTCGACGCTTCTGCTGGCGACGGACAAGCGCGTGCTGGTGGCCCCGGCGATGAATGTACGGATGTGGGAGCATCCTGCAACGCAACGGAACCTTGCTGTGCTGCGGTCGGACGGGGTGCTGATGGTCGGCCCGGACGAGGGCGAGATGGCCTGCGGCGAATATGGGCCAGGGCGGATGGCCGAGCCTGCGGCAATTCTTGCGGCAATCGGGGCGGCGCTGGGGGGCGGGCCGCTGGTGGGGCGGCATGTGGTCGTCACCAGTGGTCCCACGCATGAGCCGATTGATCCGGTGCGGTATATCGCCAACCGATCCTAGGGCGCGCAGGGGGCCGCGATTGCGGCGGCGCTGCGGGACCTTGGGGCGCGGGTGACCTTTGTGACCGGGCCTGCGGTCGTTCCGCCCCCGACCGGGGTAACGGTGGTTGCGGTAGAGACGGCGGCCGAAATGGCGGCGGCGGTGGAGGCGGCGCTTCCGGCGGATGCGGCGGTGATGGCGGCGGCG
>JAPLPF010000117.1 GCA_026400325.1 Rhodobacterales bacterium | reverse complement strand
GTCGATCATGACCTCCATCGGCCTGCGCAGCCTGGTGCATATGCCCAGTGACTTTTCCGCCGGGCCGACACCGGCGCCGATTTCGGTTCCGGGGGCCCCGCCGGTGCAGGTGCTGATCTGCTACGAGAGCCTGTATCCCGGCTTCACCCCGGGCGCAGCCGGGCGGCCCGAGTGGATCGTCAATGCGTCCAACGACGCCTGGTTCGGCGCGACCTCGGGTCCGCGTCAGCATCTGAACCTGGCCAGCTATCGCGCCATCGAGACCGGCCTGCCCATCGCGCGGGCCACCCCGACCGGGATTTCGGCCATGATCGACCCGTGGGGCCGGATCGTCGAGGGCCAACGGCTGGAGCCGGGCGTCATGGGCGTCATCGACGCCCCCCCGTCATGGGAGTGATCGACGCGCCCCTGCCCCGTCCGACGGGCGTCACGCCCTATGGTCGATTTGGCGATTTCCTGTTCTTTTTCTCAGTGCTAACAGCGTTCATCCTGTCCTTGTGGCCGTCGATCCGGCGATCTAGGGTCCAGGGGAATCAAGCAGCGATCTAGGTGAAGGGTGACGGCGATGGCGCGTGAAAAGGACGAGGATCCGCATCCCGTCGATCGCCATGTCGGCCGTCGCGTTCAGGAGAAGCGTCTCGACCTTGGCCTGACCCAGACCGCCTTGGCCAAGGCCGTCGGCGTCAGCTTCCAGCAGGTACAGAAGTACGAAAAGGGCACGAACCGCGTCTCGGCCTCGAAACTGTTCGAAATGGCCGAGTTCATGAAGGTCGGCATCCCCTTCTTCTTCGACGGCTACAGCAGCGCGACGGTCGGCGTCGCCGAAGAGGCGCCCGCCTTCGACCACGAACACCGCCCGACCAAGACCAGCGTCGAGATCACGCGCCTGGCACCGCGCCTGCCCGCGCGCAAGCAGAAGCTGATCCTGGACATGATGCGGGATATGCTGGGCGACGAAGACGCCCAGAACTGAGTCTAGCCGACCGCGACGATCTCGGCCGACTGACCGGCCACCGTCACCTCGTCGCCGACCCTTTTGCCCATGACGGCGCGGGCGAGGGGCGAGACATGGCTGACCGAGCCTGCGGCGGGATCGGCCTCGTCTTCGCCGACGATGGCAGAAGTCGACACGGAAACGTTCATCGTTGTCCTCTGACGCCATTCATCGCGGTACCTGAAACTCCGCGGGCACGGCCACTACACACGCGCCGAGATCGAAGCTGCCTAGTGATTCTCTTCGAGAAGGCTGCGCCTACGCAGAAGCCTGGCGGCTAGTGGCTCCGCCACGCTGGCCCGCAGCCAGGTAGTGCGCGCTACGAAGGCCACGAAAGGGAGTGGCCGATGGCGATCCGCTGGCGGCTGGAGCGGGAGATCCCGGCTTGGTTAACAGCCTGTTGCTTGGCATAGCAGTGGCGTTGGCGGTTTGAGGGGTGTTGTTCAGCATTCCTCGTAGGCCTCAAGAAATTCTTCCCTGCTGATTTCCGATTGTCTGAAAATCAACCTCAACGTTGACCCCTTGATCAGCCGATGGTTGGGCATGGTGAGGGGCGTGCGCGTGCCGTCCTCATTCGGCCGCGCCAGGGCGATGTGATTTCCTTCACGGATCAGCTCAAATCCCAAGCGCTGCAATGCCCTCAACACCCGATCCCGAGGCGCGTCGACTGGAAACTTGGCCATCAGCCGGCAAGGACCGTTTCCGCCAGAAAGACTTCCTGCACAGGATCGTCCTGATCCAGTGAATCAGGGCCGAATGCTTCGCGGTGGAAAGCGATCGCGGAGCGCAGATCCTCCAGCGCCTCGTCGTAGGTCTCACCTTGGCCCACAACCACTCCATGGATGCCCAAGGGATAGGCCACATACCCATCGGCGTGGCGCTCCACAACAACCTTCAGCCGTTGGGATGTCATGGAGCCCTGCCCTGCAAAGCTGTCAAATCCTAGGCGTGGTTGGCCTCAGCTGTTCGTGCGCGAGCAACGCAAACAGGATGGCCGCCCAGGCCGAGGGCGCAGACCAAGTGTGCCGGAGGCACTAGGCAGATCCCACTCATCCATCGGGGAGCTTGTGGGCATCACCAGGCCTCCAGGGTGAGTTCATCGACAAGGGCAAAAGCCTGATCGGCGGTGACCAGGACACAGCCTTCGCTGAGTGCATGGCTGGCGATCAGCAGGTCCATCGCCGCCAGCGGCTTGCCATGGCGTTCAAGTTCAGCGCGCAGCCGGCCATAGACCCTGCTGCAGGTCGGCCGCTTCTCCAGGCCGTAGCGGATCTCGGCCACCACAATCGCCGACAGGCAACAACGTTGCTCACGCACCCAGCCATCCAGGCGTGGCGAGCGTCGTTGGAGAAAGGCGCTCACGGCGTTGGTGTCCAGCATCAACTTCCTCTTCCCTGCAGCCATCAGGGAAAGTCCACCGGTTCGGGAGGACTTGTGTCGTGCAACCCCTCGAAAAAAGCATCAATCTCTTCCCGAAAGCCAGGCTCCTGCAGCAGCGCATCCCTGAGCTCCAGCAACTCCTTGGCCGAGGGCCGCACCGCGGTGAGCACCACCGCACCGCTGTCGAGGTCCCGATGCACCTCCACCTCCGTTCCCTCGAAGCGGAACTCGGCCGGCAGGCGTACGGCCTGGCTGCGGCCGTTGCGGAAGAGCTTGGCGCGCATCGCTTCCTTCCGGCGGCGGTCGATACCGAGACTAGACCAAACCCGCCACCATCACGGCGGCCCTAGCGGCGGCATGACTCCAGCCAGCGCCGGCTCAGGCCGCCAGGATGCCCGTCTCCTGCAGCAGCCGACGCTGGCGACGGGCATCCACGAAGTGATGGGCCGCCATGGCGCCGCTCACGGCCGCCGGCGGCACGCCGATGCCGGGGAACACTCCGGCGCCGCAGAGCACCAGCCCCTGCACCGGCGTACCGCCGCCGGGAAACGGCCCCCGATCGGCGGGCCAGGCCGGGCCGTAGCTGCCCTGGTGCAGCCGCAGATAGTGGCGGTGGGTGAGGGGGGTGCCCTGCAGCTCGATCACCACCCGCTCGCGCCAGTCGCTCAGCACGCCATCGAACACCTGGTGAAACACCCCGCAGCGCTCCTGCTTGAGGCGTTTGTAATCGGCACTGCCCCGTTCCAGCCCACTCCAAAGCTGCCAGGGTTCGTTGGCGGGGGTGTAGCCATGCAGCACCTGATGCCCCGGGGGCGCCAGGGAGGGATCCAGCAATGACGGCATCGACAGCACCACCATGTTGCGTTCGGCGCCGATGCCCCGCTGCCAGTCGCCCACCCAGACGTGATGGATCGGCAGCTCAGCCAGATCGTCGCCGCGCAGGCCCAGGTGCCAGTGCAGGAAGCTGGCGCAGGCCGGGGTGGCCTGCAGGCGAGAGCGCCAGCGGGCCGGCATGGAGGCCTCGCTGAGCAGGGCCGGCAGATCCCAGGGGCTGAGATTGGCGATCACGCCCAACCGGGCATCAATGCGCTCGCCACCGCTGAGCCTTACCCCGCAGGCCCTGCCGCCTTCCACCAGGATCTCCGCCACCGGGGCGCGGCATTGGAGCCGGCCGCCGTGGCGCTCCAGGCCGCGCACCAGGGCCGCCACCACAGCAGGGCTGCCACCGATCGGGTAGTCCAGGGCGGCGTCGGGCTCGAACCACTCGCCAAACAGGGTGGCCATCGCCGCGGCGCTGGTCTGCTCCATCCCCAGCCCGGAGATCAGAAAGCAGAGCAGCTCCACCCAGTGGAGCAGGAAGGGATCATGCAGGTGGCGGCGGGCGAGCGGTCCGAAGGCACCCCCCAGCTGGCCCAGCCTGCCCACCTGGGCGAGCAGCCCCAGGCCCTGGGCGCCGAGGACGGCCGCCGTGCCCAGGCCAGGCCGCAGGGCCAGCAGCGGCAGGGAGCGGGCGGCGGCGCAGGTGGGCTGCAGGATGGCCATGAAGCGGGCCCATTCGTCGGCGACGGCAGCTCCGCGCAGGTCGCGCACCACGGCCAGAAAGGGCTCCAGGCCCACACCCACCCGCAGCTGGCCCTCGGGCAGCAGCAGCCCCCACTCGTGGTAGCGGTGCACCGGCACCTCCTCCCCGATCGCCTGCAGCACCTGGGCCAGCGGATTGCTGCTCGGCCAGCTCCCCAGCCCACTCCAAAGGGAGGGCCCAGATTCGAAGGCAAAGCCCTGGCGCTGGAAGCCATGGGCCGCACCGCCGGGCTGGTCGTGGGCTTCGAGCACCAGCACCTCAAGGCCATGGCGGGCGGCCATGGCGGCGGCGCAGAGCCCACCCAGCCCGCTGCCCACCACCACCAGATCCGGCCCGGAGGACGGCGGGATGCCGTTCAGATCCGGCATCGACGCTCTGCGGCGGTGACGGGCAGGCGCACGGTTCCGTCGCCTTCGATGGCGTGAATGCGGTCCATCACGAGCATCGTGAGGGCTGGCGCCCCGCCTGTCGCCGATTGGTTCGCCATGGGGTGATGCTACGGAAAACTTCCCCGCCGATGCGGCGGCGTTGCGCCAGAGCCTCTGCTCGGCGAGTGAGAGCGCCAGCCGCGGCTCAGGATGAACAGCTGTAGTGGGACACGCCACCGGCATTAAAGAACTCCCGGGGCTTCAGACGGTCATAGATCGCCGCCAGCTCCGCCGATGGCGCGTCGTAGGGATGGCGGAACACGGCCTGCAGCTCCTTGATCAAGCTGGTGTCGTCGTGAGCCGCCTGTTGATAGGCCGGAGCGATCAACCATTCACGCCAGGTGATCGCCGGGTTCACCCGTTGCATGGCGGCGGATGTGGCGCTGAGGTGGCCGTTGGCCGTGATCTGATCGCGCCAGCGCCCCAGCCACTGGGTCCATTGCCGATCGAGCTCGTCGGAGCTGGGTTGGTAGAAGCTCTCTTTCAGGGTTGCGAGTTCGTTCAGGCTTGAGAGGTGGTGCTCGGGGATTCCCGCTGGAATGGCCGACAGCTTGCGGAACAAAATCGTGTAGTCAGCCTTGGAGAGCTCCATCAGCTGCAGCAGCTTGCTCACCAGTACGGCGTCGTAGCGGAGCAGGCCGAGCTTGCTGGCCCACATCTCCTCGAGCTGCTGCCGCATCACCTCGGAGAACCCCTCGCGGATCTGATCGAGCCTGGCCAGTGCGTCCGTGTTGCCCTCAAGCAGTGGCCGGATGGCAGCCCAGAACATCTGATAGTTGGCTTCGGCAGCCAGCGGTTGATTAAAGAAGCTGAAGTGCTCGCCGCCTCCGGTCCAGGGCTGAAAGCGGGGATCGAACAGTTCGCAGAAGCCGAAGGGGCCGTAATCGAGCGTGTAGCCACCAGCGGCGCAGTTGTCGCTGTTGAAATTGCCCTGGCAGTAGCCAACGCGCATCCAGTTGGCCACCAGTGCAGTGAGCCGTCCGCGAAACAACCCCGCCAGCTCCACCACCTGATCACTGAACTCCAGGCTCGGATCAATCTCTTGCCTGTAGTTGCGCTCGATCAGGTGCGCCACGATCAGCCGAAGTTCGTTCGACGCCTCCGGATGGGCCTGGCTGCGGGCGCGACGGGCGAACAGCTCCAGCTGGCCGACCCGCAGAAACGATGGCGCCACTCGCGTGGTGATCGCCGCCGGGTTGTCGACCAGAATGTCGGGATCGAACGATTTGGAGTTCGGCGCGTACCAAGGCCGGCGCACGGTTTCGGACCTGGACATCACCAGCGTCAGCGAACGTGAGGTGGGAACCCCCAGGGCGTGCATCAGCTCCTGCGCCAGAAACTCGCGCACGCTGGAGCGGAGCACGGCGCGACCATCGGCGCCGCGGCAATAGGGGGTCGGGCCGCCGCCTTTGAGCTGCATCTCCCAACGCCGGCCGTTGAACACGCCTTCAAACACGGAAATGGCCCGGCCATCGCCGTAGCCGTTGCCGGTTCTGAACGGGCACTGCTGGATGTATTCGGTGCCGTAGATCGAGAGGGCATATCCGGTTGCCCAGCCAAACGGTCGCATCGGCTCCCGCGCCACGCTGATGTCGCCGGAGAACAGACGCAGAAAGTGGTCGTCCTGGGCCAGCTCATCGCTCAGGCCCAGGTCGTGGAAGAGGGTTCTGCTGTGCGCGAGGTACTCCGGCGCAGGAATCGCCGTGGGGGTCACCGGCACGTAATGACCTGAGAACACCTGGCGGGGCTGGTGATCGTGGCCATCGGCGCTGGCCTGAGGATCCGCACGCAGTGCATCCAGCAGCGAATAGTCAGCCCGTTGTGCAAACTCCGCGAACGTTTTTGTTGTCACTTCAGTCGGCACTCCTGTCGGCACTGGTCTCTCGGGTTTTGAGCTGCCTGGGCATGGCCCTGACGCTGAGGTCATCATCTTGGCGAGCCTGCCGCCATCCAGGCGAACAGAGCGCGGATCACGGATGCTCGACGCAATCTGAATGCTCGCCGCTGACCGGATGCTCGCCGCGAAGGGGCCGGCTTCGTTCGAGCTTGAACGCGGCCAACGCTGCTGGCGGGAACAGCCCAGGCCGGCTCCCCCCATCGAACCGTTCCACTACTGCAATGCCGCCCGCGGCGACAGCCCGGCCGGCCCAGTGCCCCGCCCGCCGCACCGATGCCGCGCCAAAGCATCTACTTTGCTTAAGTCATTTTTGGCAACGACCCGCTCATTCAGTCATGCGGCAGCTTCTTTGATCTCCACCGCCTCCCTTCCCGCCAGCGCCAAGGCGCGCTCCGCTGCTTCCCCCGCCAGCTTCCCCAGCAAGGCCGAGCTGCTGGCCTGCCTGCCTTCAGCGTTACTCCGGATCGATCCAGCCAAAGCCTGGGGAAGTTTGGCCCTGTCGCTCGGCCTGTCCCTGGTGGCCTACGGCTTGGGCACCCAGATCCCCCTGACCCCCCTCGCCGCGCCGCTCTGGCTGCTTTACGCCCTGGGCACCGGCACGGTGTCCACGGGTTGCTGGGTCTTAGCCCATGAGTGCGGCCATGGTGCCTTCCATCCCAACCGCCGGGTGGAAGCCACGGTTGGATTCCTCTTACACAGCCTGCTGCTGGTGCCCTATTTCGCCTGGCAGCGCAGCCACGCGGTGCACCATGCCAACTGCAACCACCTCGAAGCTGGTGAAACCCATGTGCCTCCGCGCTCCGATTCCCCTTCCGGCCAGTCGGTGATGGCCCTGAGCGGCTGGTTGGGGCCCAGGCTCTATGGAATCCAGTCCCTGTTCACCCATCTGGTGCTGGGTTGGCCGCTGTATCTGCTGATCGGTGTGGCAGGCGGTGAGGACTACGGATCTCCCACCTCCCACTTCTGGAGCGGTACGCCCTTTCGCAATGGCAGCCGGGCGCTGTTCCCGGACTCCTTCCGTCGCCCGATGCTGCTCTCCAATCTCGGAGTGCTAGCGACGCTGCTCGCCCTGGCGCTGGCCTCATTTCAGTTCTCCCTGCTGCGGGTTCTGCTCGTCTATGGCCTGCCCCTTCTGGTGATCAACGCCTGGCTGGTCGCCTACACCTGGATGCAGCACACGGACACCAACATTCCCCATTTCTCCTCCGGAGACTGGACCTGGGCCAAGGGAGCCCTGCAAACGGTGGATCGTCCCTACGGGCCGCTGCTGAACCTGCTGCACCACGGCATCGGCTCCACCCATGTCTGCCATCACATCAACCCACGCATTCCCCACTACAACGCCTGGCACGCCTCCAGGCTGCTGAAGCTGCGCTTCCCCGAGCTGGTGCGCTACGACCCCACGCCGATTCACCGCGCCCTATGGCGGGTGGCCACCCGCTGTGCGGTCGTGCGCCAACACGCTGCCGGCGGAGGGTATTTCTACCAGCCACAGAAAGCCAACGGTTTCTGAGGCTGAATCTGATGCTTTAATCGCCGCAGATTCCAACTGACAGCCCCGAAGTTCTGCTCGCAGAATCCATCTCCAGACCCGCGCTTCTCACAGGATGCAGACCCATAGTTCCTCGACTTCCCGTGGGCTTTTAGCTCAGCGCTGATTGCCGAGAAGCGACGATTGGAGTGAAATGTCGCTGACATGACAATCCTTTCTGCCGGGCCAGTTGTTCAGCCCCGCTCTGGCAATCCGCCCCCGAGCCCTCAGGCCACTCCTGGAGCCATGATTTGAAATCTCCAGCCTTCCAGCCCGGTTCCGGCCCTATCCCATGTCCGACCGCCGTCAGCGCATCCATGAGCTGGTGCTGGCCCTGCTGGCCCAACAGAGCGATCTGGAGCTGCTCGATGGCGATGCCACCGGGCCGGGTTCGCTCTCCGGTCTTGCAGCCCGGGATCCGGCCGGCTGGCTGGAGCGCAACCGCCGGGTGGTGCAGCGCTATCAGGCCCTGGTGCGCTCGGCCCTCACCCTCGATGCCCTGGTCGATCAGGAAGTTGGTCCCGATTGAGCCGAATCCCTTGCGCCGACTCTGACAAGCTGGCCTCCACCCTGTTCGGCAACGATGCCCCCGTTCGGCTTCTCCGCCCTTGCCTCCCGCCTGAGGGGCGGCGATCAGCCCCAGGGCTCCCGGCTCCCCTGCAGCTGGCAGCGCCCCTTCGGCCTGGGCTGGGAGAAGCCCTACACCGTGCGCTACGCCAGCAACCTCGATGACGGTCCCAACCACGGCGCACCGCTCGGCGGCTTCGGTGCCGGCTGCATCGGCCGCGGCCCCGATGGCCGCTTCAACCTCTGGCATCTCGATGGCGGCGAGCACTGGTTCGGCGACATCCCCGACTGCCAGTTCGGCCTCTACGAGAGCGATGGCACCAGCAGCCGGGCCCACGCCCTGGCGGTGAAGCCCACGGCTGACGCCTCCCGGCCCGAGGTTGGCGAGCCGCTGACGGCCTGGAGCTGGTATCCCGCCAGTGACGCCCAGCAGAGCACCGGCACCTACGCGGCCCGGTACCCGCTCAGCAGCACCGAGTACACGGGGGTCTTCCAGGCGGCGGTGCGCTGCGAGGCCTTCAGTCCGATTCTTCCCGGCGACTACCAGCGCACCAGCTATCCGCTGGCGTTGTTCGTCTGGACCCTGCACAACCCCACTGAGCAGCCGCTCACGGTCTCGCTACTGCTGAGCTGGCGCAACACGGTCGGCTGGTTCACCAACACCGACCCCACAGCAGCAGTCAAGTTCCGCGACGACGGCAGCCCGGAGCACAACTATGTGCCGGCGATCGGCCGCGGCCAGGGCCAGCGCAACCGCCAGGTGCAGGCCCCCGGCCTGAAGGGCATCGTGCTGGAGGGCGGGCGCAGCGAGCCCTTGGCCGAAGGTCAGGGTCAGTGGTGCCTGGCCTTGCCCGATGAGGCCGCCCTGGCCCATGCGGGCGTCGAGATCTTCCGCTGTAGCCGCTGGGATGGATCCGGCGATGGCGCCGAGATCTGGACCCCGTTCGCCGCCGATGGCTCGATCCCCGAGAGCGACAACGACCGGCGCAGCAGCGACCACGAGAGCGCCAGTGCCGCCCTGGCGGTGCGCCTCACCCTGGCGCCAGGCCAGAGCCTGGAGATTCCGGTGGTGATCGCCTGGGATCTGCCGGTCACCAGCTTCGCCACCGGCACCCGCAGCCTGCGGCGCTACACCGATTTCCATGGCAGCAGCGGCGATAACGCCGTCGCCATCGCCGCCGAGGCCCTGCGGGACTGGCGCTCCTGGCGATCGGCGATCGAGGCCTGGCAGGCGCCGGTGCTGGAGCGCAGCGACCTGCCGGAAGCGCTGCGCATGGCCCTGCTCAACGAGCTCTATGACCTGGCCAGTGGCGGCAGCCTCTGGACCGCGGGCTCCCCGCAGGATCCAGTCGGCCGTTTCGGGGTGCTGGAGTGCCTCGATTACGCCTGGTACGAGAGCCTCGATGTGCGGCTCTACGGCTCGTTTGCCCTGCTGCAGCTCTGGCCCGAGCTCGACAAGGCCGTGCTGCGCGACTTCGCCCGGGCGATCCCCGCCGCCGACCCCACGCCACGCCCGATCGGCTGGTATTTCACCCAGGGCCGCGGCCGGGTGGAGGCCCCCCGCAAGGTGGCCGGCGCCACCCCCCACGATCTCGGCGCGCCGAACGAGCGCCCGTTTGACGCCACCAACTACACCGCCTACCAGGACTGCAACCTCTGGAAGGACCTGGCCAGCGATTTTGTGCTGCAGGTCTGGCGCAGCTTCCGCCTGTCCCCCAGCGGCGCCGACCTGCGCTTCCTCGCTGACTGCTGGCCGGCCGCCGTGACCGCCCTGCGCTATCTCAAGCAGTTCGATGCCAACGACGACGGCCTGCCCGACAACGGCGGCGCCCCGGACCAGACCTTCGACGACTGGCCCCTGCAGGGGGTGAGCGCCTACTGCGGCGCCCTCTGGATCGCGGCATTGGAGGCGGCCCTGGCCATGGGCCAGCAGCTGCAACTGGAGCTCGGGCTCGACACCAGCGCCGAACAGCGCGAGTTTGGCGGCTGGCTGGAGCAGAGCCGCGCCAACTTCGATCGTCTGCTCTGGAACGGCGAGTACTACAACATCGATGCCGACAGCGGCACGCCGGTGGTGATGGCGGACCAACTCTGCGGCGATTTCTATGCCCGCCTGCCCTTGTGCTGGTGGGCGCGGTGCAGGGCGGGGCCTGGCTTTGGCTGGCATTCCTTTACATGGCGGTTCTGACCGTCCTGCTTGACCAGCTTGTGCCGTTGACCGCCGGAGCGTTGGAAGGGTCCGAGTTTCCGGTCGCCGATGTCCTTCTGGTCAGCGTGGCAATCGGGGCGCTGGTCGTGCTGCCGGTCGCGGTCTGGTCGATCGCCGGCGAGAGTGGTCTTTCCACGGGCGAGCGCCTGCTGATGTTCCTTGCCACCGGTTTCTGGCTGGGACAGGTCGCCCATCCCGCTGCGCATGAGCTGATCCACCGCCCCCGGCGCGAGTTGTTCCGCATGGGGGCTGCGGTCTATGTGGCGCTGCTTTTTGGCCAGCACGCAAGCGCGCACCGCCTTGTGCATCACCGCCATGTCGCCAGCGCCGAGGATCCGAACACTGCCCGCCCCGGCGAAGGGTTCTACCGTTTTGCGGTCCGTGCCTGGCGTGGCAGTTTCCTTCAGGGCATGCGGGCGGAAACCGACCTGCGCGCGCGCGGCCACTGGATCGGCCCGCATCCCTATGTTGGCTATATCGCAGGCGGCGCGTCTGCGCTTGCCCTTGCCTGCATCATTTCAGGGCTTCCCGGGCTGCTGGTCTGGGTTGGCATCGCCTTGCACGCGCAGTCCCAGATCCTGTTGTCGGACTATGTCCAGCACTATGGTCTGCAGCGCAACTTGCGCGTCGATGGGCGGCTGGAACCTGTCGGACCCCGTCACAGCTGGAACGCGTCGCAGTGGTTCACCTCGGCGATGATGCTGAACGCGCCGCGCCATTCCGACCACCATGCCAACCCTTCGCGCCCCTTCCCGGCCCTGCGCCTGCCGCCCGAGGACGAGGCACCGCGCCTGCCCTGGCCCATGCCCGTGGCCTGCGCGCTTGCCCTGATGCCCCGGGTCTGGAAGCGGGAGATCCGCCCGCATCTGGCGCATTGGCTGCCTGCGAACGCTCCTCGGCCCGACACTGGGCCCGACACTGGGCCAGACACACGGACCAACACGCGGCCTTGACTGGAAAAGCCCCGCAGTCTCTGGCACCCTGCTTCGTGACATCCGTGGAGTACCTGATGCATCCTCTTCTTGCCGGGCTTGCCCTTGCCATCGCGGGCGCCGTCGCTGGCCTGCCCGCCCGGGCCGAGACACCCCTGACAGCCAACGAGTTCGACGCGGCGACCGTTGGCCAGACGCTGACCTACGACTACGGTGGCGGGCTTTTCGGGACCGAGGAGTATCTGCAGGACCGCCGGGTCCGCTGGGCCTTTGAGGGAGACCTCTGCATCTATGGCGACTGGTATCAGGAGGGTGACGAGATCTGCTTCGTCTATGAAAACGACCCCACCCCTGCCTGTTGGCTGTACTTTCTTGAAAATGGCAAGGTCCGTGGCCGCTATATGGGCGAAGGCGGCGGCTGGGAGATCCTGGAAAGCTCGCGCGACGGCGGACCTCTGCCTTGCGCCGGGCCCGATGTGGGGGTCTGACCGGATGCGCCCCCTCGCCCTTGCCCTCGCGCTTCTCGCGACCCCCGCCTCGGCCGTGACCCCGTTGACCGCCGAGGAGTTCGATGCCCATTTCACCGGCAAGACCGTAACCTACCGGCAGTCCGGCAGCCTCTTCGGGATCGAGGAATACCTGCCGGGCCGCAAGGTCCGCTGGAGCGTGGCCCCCGGCGAATGCCAGTATGGCAGCTGGTATCCGGAAGACAGCTCCATCTGCTTTGTCTACGAATACGATCCCGACCCGCATTGCTGGACCTTCTGGAAGGACGGCGACACCTTGCTGGCGCAGTCCAACTCAGGCGATCCCGCGTTCAAGCTTTACGGAACTGACAGCAGCGACCAACCCCTCGCCTGCCCCGGCCCCGACGTGGGCGCATGACCATGCACCTCATCCTCGCTCTGCTCCTCATGACCGGCGCCGCCGAGGCCCGCACCCTGATGACGCCAGAGGAATTCGAGGCCTTCTCCACCGGCCAGACCCTCGACTACTGGGTCAATGGCACCTTCTGGGGCAGCGAACAGCACCTCCCCGACCGCAAGACCCTCGATGCCGACGCCGAAGGTCCCTGCCGCCGGGGCGAATGGTTCCCCAAGGACGACGCGATCTGCTTTGTCTACGAAGGCGACACCGGCGAACACTGCTGGCACTTCTGGCGCGATGGCGAAAACGTGGTGGCAGAAAGCCTTGGCGAAGATGGTTTCTCCAGCGATGTCTTCCCTGGCGACCAGCCCCTTGCCTGCCCGGGCCCGGATGTGGGCGTCTGAGATGCGCCCCATTGGCCTCCTGCCCGCCCTCCTCCTCGCCGCCATGCCCGCCCTTGCCGACCCGGCCCTGACGGGCGAGGCCTTTGACGCCCTTACCCTTGGCCGCACGATGACCTGGGCCGAATTCGGCCAGGTCTACGGGGTGGAACAGTACCTTGAAGGCCGCCGCGTCCGCTGGACCGTCCTTGGCGACGATTGCAAGGCCGGGCACTGGTATGAGGCCGGCGACCAGATCTGCTTTCAATACGAAGACGACCCTGCCCCCGACTGCTGGACCATCACCCTGAACGGCCCCGGGATGCTGGCGCGCTACGCTGGCACCCCGCCCGATGTCGAACCCATCGTCGTGCAGGAAACCACCGAACCGATGGCCTGCTTCGGCCCAAAGGTCGGCGCCTGATGCGCTGGTTTGCGCTCCTCGCCCTCCTCGCAACCCCGGCCCTCGCCGACGACCCGCCGATGCCAGCAGACAGGTTCGAGGATTTCGTCCAGGGCCGCACCTTCGACACCCACAACCGCTCCGGCCGCTACGGGGTGGAGACCTTCCTCCCCGGCCGCCGTGCGATCTGGCGCGATGACGCGCAATGCCTCGAAGGCACCTGGCGGGCCGAGGGCGACCTGATCTGCTTTGACTATGACGGCGAGCCCCTGCCCTTCTGCTGGACCTACCACAGCCGGGGCGACTACCTCATGGGCTGGCTGAACGGCGACCGGACGGGCGACCCGATCATGCTCTACCCCGCCGATGAGGTCGTGACCTGCGAGGGGTTCTTCGGGGTGTGACACGGGCAACCCGTAGGCCGGGCTTAAGCCCGGCACGCCCGGCACCCTCGAAACCGCAAGAAACAAGGCGCTCCCCTCCCCACAAAGGGGGAGGGAAGGCGCTCAGCCCCCCACCGTTCAAACGTGACGCAATCAGGTCCAGCCCCCGTAGGGTGGGTGCCAACCCACCACCCGGATCATCAATTTCCCCTACGGGACAACCCTTAACAATTCTCTAACGCCCACAGACAACCCATTGCGATCATTAACAAACCCAATTCTGACCACTGTGGTCACCAATCCACCCAAGCGTCAGAACAAACTCCCCTGCCCGCTCTCCCCCTCGCCCTTGCCCTTCCGCCCGGCCCGCGACCCCAGCGCCAGCTTCCCATCCTGAAACTCGATCTCCAGACTGCCGGCCCGCTCCGCCGCTGCCTTCCCGGTCACCACCGCCCCGTCCCCCCGCACCACCGCATAGCCCCGCCTCAGGGTCTGGTGATAGCCCAGCGTCGCCCGCGTCCGGTCCAGGGCCTCCAGCCGGTCCGTCAGCCGGCGGAACCGCTGCACCGGGGCCGCGTCCAGCCGGGCCGCCAGCCCCTCCAGCCGTGCCCGCCCCTCGCCCGTCCGCCGCGCCGCATCGCCCAGCATCCGCGCCAGGGCCGGGGCGAGCCGCGCCGAAAGACCCTCCAGCCGGTCCCGCCGCCGCTCCATCCGCGCCAGCATCGCCTGCAAAAGCCGCCCCTCGCGCCCTGCCAGCAGATCGCGCTGCCGCTGAACCGCCGCCCGCAGCACAGCCGGCTGCATCCGCCCCGCCACCCGGTCAAAGTCACGGTGCTTCTTCACCACCGCCATGCCCAGCGCCGAGCCAAGCCGCGTGGAGGACGCATCCAGCCGCTGCCGGGGCGTCGCGAGCAGCGTCTCCACCCGTGGAAGCGCGCGGCTGAGGTCCCGCAACCGCTGCCGCCGCAAGGTCACCCCCTGCCCGATGCCGCGCGTGAGCCGCGCCCCAAGGGCGTCCAGCGTGGCCAGGAGTTCCAGCCGCACCGGCACTGCCAGCTCCGCCGCCGCCGTCGGCGTCGGTGCCCGCAGGTCGGACGCATAGTCGATCAGCGTGGTATCCGTCTCGTGCCCCACAGCACTGATCAGCGGGATCGCCGACCCCGCCGCCGCCCGAACGACGATCTCCTCGTTGACCCCCCACAGGTCCTCAAGGCTGCCGCCGCCCCGCGCCACGATCAGCACATCCGGGCGCGGGATCGGCCCTCCCGGTTCAATCGCGTTGAACCCCCGGATCGCCGCCGCGACCTGTGCGGCACAGTCCTGCCCCTGCACCGCCACCGGCCAGATCAGCACATGCCGGGGAAACCGGTCGCGGAGGCGATGCAGGATGTCCCGGATCACCGCGCCCGAAGGCGAAGTCACCACCCCGATCACGCGCGGGAGATACGGGATCGCCTTCTTCCGCGCGGCATCAAACAGCCCCTCGGCCCCAAGTGCGGCCTTGCGCTTTTCCAGCATCGCCATCAGCGCGCCCGCCCCTGCCGGGGCCACGTCATCGACGATCAGCTGATATTTCGACTGGCCCGGAAAGGTGGTCATCCGCCCGGTGGCGACAACCTCCATCCCCTCCTCGGGCCGCACCTGCATCCGCGCCACCTGACCCTTCCAGCTGATCGCGGCAATCACGCTGCGATCATCCTTGAGGTCAAAGTAAAGGCGCCCCGAGGCCGGACGCGACACCCGCCCCACCTCGCCGCGCACCCGGACAAGGCCGAACTCCCCCTCGATCACCCGCTTCACCGCGCCCGAAAGCTCGGACACGGTGTATTCGGGCTGGTTGCCGGGGGGGGCGGGCGAGCGTGGGTAGGAGTCTTCTAAGAGGGCCATACACTTATCCTTTGGCCCGACAGTAAGCACCGAGCCAAGCCAAAGGAAGGGGACGAATAGCTAATAGCCGTTGTCGTCATTCCGCCAAGGCATCATCCAGTCCAAGGCAAGGAACCCAAACAAACTGAAACCAAACAGGATCATGCCGACCGGCTGCACCCACCCGGCGGACAGGAACCCCCACTCGCCCGAAAAAAAGAGTGCCAATCCGCCGCAAAACGCACCAAACACCAGTTTCGGAACATAACCCCGAGCGACCGTGTCCTGCCAAGGCGCCGGCCATGCCTTGCCGAACACCATTCCCTCTGGAAAGGCTTGTGCGTAAAGCGCCAGCGTTTCGGCATAGTCCGCATCATTTTCCGGGTCGCGCCGGACCGGATCGGCCATCTCTACTCCCGCCAGAGGGCCGTCCAGCAGCCTTTGCCAATTTGGGGGGTCCTGTCGGTGCTGCCTCTCGGCCGTCGCCATCCAATCCGATCCCTGCAATCGCCGACTATGAAGAGCGCAAAGGTAAAGCCAACGGCGGTACTCGGCCCCCACGCCATCGGCACTCGAACGCAACAGGGGACCATCTTCTGCCAAACTCTGAGCGAAAGTAAGGCGCGTGGGCGACTTTCGGCGCCAGCGCTGCACCTCGGAAACCGGCAGCGGCCAAGTCCTGATTACGTTCCAAAGCTTCGGATCGCTCAAAGGCATGGCTCAAATCGCTCCTGATCAGGCAACGCCCAAGCACCTTACTACAAACCCACGCCCCTTGCCACTTAAGCGCCTGCTCCCTATGACGCCCTTCGACGGGTCAACTCCGGGGGCGCTGCCATGAACATCCTCATCCTCGGCTCCGGTGGCCGCGAACATGCCCTGGCCTGGGCGGTAAAGCAGAACCCCAAGACCGACCGGCTCATTGTGGCCCCTGGCAACGCCGGGATCGCGATGCTGGCCGAATGCGCCGACATCGACATCCTTGACGGCGGAACGGTGGTGACCTTCTGCGAAGAGAACGCCATCGACTTCGTCATCATCGGCCCCGAGGCCCCCCTTGCCGCCGGGGTTGCCGACGCCTGCCGCTTGGCTGGCCTTCTGACCTTCGGCCCCAGCGCCGCTTCCGCGCGGCTGGAGGCCTCGAAGGCATTCACCAAAGAGGTCTGCGACGCCTGCGCCGCCCCAACCGCCGCTTGGGCCCGCTTTTCCGATCCCGCCCCCGCCAAGGATTACATCCGCCGCGTTGGCGCGCCGATTGTCGTCAAGGCCGATGGATTGGCGGCGGGCAAAGGCGTGATTGTCGCCATGACGGAAACAGAAGCCCTTGCTGCCATCGACGACATCCTTGGCGGTGCCTTCGGTGCCGCCGGGGCCGAAGTGGTGATCGAGGAGTTCATGGACGGCGAAGAGGCCAGCCTCTTCATCCTCACCGACGGCATCCACGCCCTGACCGTCGGCACCGCGCAGGACCACAAGCGGGTGGGCGACGGCGACACCGGCCCGAACACCGGCGGCATGGGCGCCTATTCCCCCGCCCCGGTCCTTACGCCTGCGATCGAGGCGCAGGCGATGGCGGAAATCGTCCTCCCCACGATTGCCGAGATGGCCCGGCGCGGCACGCCCTATTCCGGCGTCCTCTACGCTGGCCTCATGATCAAGGACGGCCGCGCGCGCCTTGTCGAATACAACGCCCGCTTCGGCGATCCCGAAACGCAGGTCCTGATGATGCGCCTTGGCGCGCAGGCGCTGGATCTGATGTTGGCGACGGCCGAGGGGCGGCTGGACAAGGCGCAGGTCAACTGGGCCGATGACCACGCCCTGACTGTGGTGATGGCCGCCAACGGCTACCCCGGCCCCTACGCCAAGGGCAGCCAGATTCGCGGGCTTGCGGAATTGCCCGAAGACAGCCGCCACATGGTCTTTCACGCCGGCACCGCTGCCCGCGAGGGCGCGATCCTTGCCAGCGGCGGTCGCGTCCTGAACGTCACTGCCCGCGGCGCGACCCTTGGCGAAGCGCGCGACGCCGCCTATGCCATGGTCGAGCAGATCGACTGGCAGGACGGCTTTTGTCGCCGCGACATCGGCTGGCGCGCGCTGTGACACCGTGGTCAGGCAACCCGCCTCTCCCTCTTGCACCCATCCCGGCCCCCGCATAAGAACCGCGCGTCAACGTGCGGGGGGATGATGCCGCTTCTGGTGATGAAATTCGGTGGCACCTCGGTGGCCGACCTTGCGCGCATCCGCAACGCTGCCGAAAAGGTCAAGCGTGAGGTGGCGCGCGGCTATGACGTCATCGTCATCGTCAGCGCCATGTCCGGCAAGACGAACGAGCTTGTGGGCTGGGTCGAAAGCACCTCGCCGCTTTACGATGCCCGCGAATATGACGCGGTGGTCTCCAGCGGTGAGAATGTCACTGCCGGGCTGATGGCCCTCACCTTGCAGGAAATGGACATCCCCGCCCGCAGCTGGCAGGGCTGGCAGGTGCCGATCCAGACCACCTCGGCCCATGCCGCCGCACGCTTTGTCGACATTCCCCGCTCCAACATCGACGCCAAGTTCGCCGAAGGCTTCAAGGTCGCCGTGGTCGCGGGCTTCCAGGGCGTCAGCCCCGAAGGCCGCATCACCACCCTTGGCCGGGGCGGCAGTGACACCACCGCCGTCGCCTTCGCCGCCGCCTTCGCGGCTGAGCGCTGCGACATCTATACTGACGTGGACGGCGTCTACACCACCGACCCCCGCATCAGCCCCAAGGCCCGCAAGCTGGACCGCATCGCCTTCGAGGAGATGCTGGAGCTTGCCTCCCTCGGCGCCAAGGTCCTGCAGACCCGGTCAGTCGAACTGGCGATGCGCTACAAGGTGCGGCTGCGGGTGCTGTCCTCCTTTGAAGATACCGACGAAAACTCTGGAACCCTGGTCTGCGACGAGGATGAAATCATGGAATCGAAAGTCGTCTCTGGCGTGGCTTACAGCCGCGATGAAGCGAAGATGACCCTGCTGCGCGTCGAGGACCGCCCCGGCATCGCCGCCGCGATCTTCGGGCCCCTCGCCGATGCGGGCGTCAACGTCGACATGATCGTGCAGAACATCAGTGAAACCGACGCCCCCGGCGACAAGAATGCCTATACCGACATGACGTTTTCCTGCCCGACCAACCAGGTCGCCCGCGCGAAAAAGGCCATCGAGGACGCCCGCGACGCCGGGAAATTCATCTACGCCGACCTCGTGACCGATACCGACGTCGCCAAAGTCTCGGTCGTCGGCATCGGCATGCGCAGCCACGCGGGCGTCGCCGCCCGCATGTTCTCGGCCCTCGCCGCCGAGAACGTGAACATCAAGGTCATCGCCACCTCCGAGATCAAGATTTCCGTCCTGATCGACCGCAAGTACATGGAACTGGCGGTGCAGGCGCTACACGACACCTTCGAGTTGGAGAAGGCCTGACAGCCGGTCCGCTGCCTTCAAGCCACCCAACCTTTCCCTGGTTGACCGAAAACGCCAGACCACTTGCGCAGCGCCGTTGCCAAGAAAATTAGGACGTGACTCGCCTCGCGCGGTCGGGCAACGGTGTCTTGACAGCAGTAATGGAGAGCTTCCGATGGACAGTTCCAATCGACCTTTTCGCAGTGGTCCGACCCGTCGCGACATCGTTCTTGCAGGCGCGACTGGCACCCTGAGTGCGCTTGTCGCCCCCGGATCGGCCATGCTGGCGCTGGCAGAAACCGCTTCGACCACTGCGGTGCCGCAGGTCCCGCCGCCATCGGCCGCAGGTGCCAGAGCGGCCGTCGCCGAAGTAGAGCAGGCAATCCTTCGCATCTCGCGGGAGGTCTGGGAAAACGCCGAGCTTTCCAGGCAAGAGATGAAATCCCACGCAATCCACCTTCGGGAACTGGAAGCCGAGGGGTTTGCGATCACCAGCCGGAACACCTCGGGCTATCCGACAGCCTTCATCGCGGAATGGACGCAAGGTTCCGGTGGGCCGGTGATCGCCTACTTGCCCGAATATGACGCCCTGCCCGGCCTTGGCAATGCGGCGGAAGCCCGTCCGGCTCCGGGTCCGACCGGTGTTGAGGTGGGCCATGCCTGTGGTCACAATCTGATTGGTGCCGGCTGCACCGGTGCGGCCCTCGCGCTGAAGCGGATGATGCTGCTCGACGGGACAGCGGGAACGATCCGCGTCCATGGCTGCGCATCCGAAGAGTCACAGGGCGTCAAACCCTATATGGTTCGCGACGGCCTCTTTGACGATGTGGACGTCGCTCTGGCCTGGCATCCGGCCCCTGTCGCAGCAACTGGAGCAGTCCGGACGGCCGCCAATGACGGGATCCGAGTTACCTTCCGCGGCCGCACGGCGCATGCAGGCAACACACCATGGGATGGACGGTCGGCGCTGGATGCGGCCGAGGTCTTCGGCCATGCCGTCGACCAAATGCGTGAGCATGTGCTGCCGACCGCGCGCCTGCACTACATCTTCGAAGCCGCAGGTGTGGCGCCCAACGTGGTGCCCGACTTCGCGCAGGTCTGGATGATGATCCGGGACAAGGACCGCCCCAAGGTCTCTGCCATGACGGAATGGGTGCGCCAGATTGCCGATGGTGCCGCAATGGCAACCCAGACCAAAGCGGAATTCGACCTGTTCTTCGGGGTCTGGGACCTGTTGCCGAACAGCGCACTGATCAACGGAATCCACGCCCACATGAGCGCGGAAGGCCTTGACTGGACCGATGACGAGCAGGACTTTGCCCGTGCGTGCCAGGCCCAGATGGGCCTGCCGGAAAAAGGCATGGCGAAACAGGTGCTGCCGATCCTGGGCGAGATCACTGCGGGCGGATCGACGGATGTGGGGGATATCAGCTGGGTCGTTCCTACCGGGCTTTTCGGCTGGCCCACACTGCCCCTGGGCGTCAGTCTGCACACCTGGCCGGTAACGGCGTGCGGCGGTATGTCGATCGGGGACAAGGCGTCGCTGGCCACTGCCCGCATCCTCGCCGGGGCTGGGCACGACCTCATGACCCAGCCCGACCTTCGATCTGCGGCAAAGGCGGATTTCATTGCCGCAAAGGGCGACACGGTCTTTGTCTCTGCCCTCGCCGCCGACAAGATGCCCGAGATTCTGCCCGCCTTCATGCACAAGGGTGTAGGAGATGACACGATGACGCCGCCGGAATCGTGAATCGCGCCGCACAGCAGTCCGCGCGCAGCACGCGGACCGAAGCGGTCTTGACGACTGCGATGGTCGGGGTTCTGTTGTAAAGCCTCTCCCCATCCCGGGCCAAGTCGCCTATAGGTGGATCACCCGCATAGAATGGGGGGCCGATGCCCGAACGGACCGAAAGCGACAGTCGCAAGCTTCTGCGCCGCCTGCGCGACAGCCTTGCCGTGCCCGGCAAGGGTCAGGACCGGCTGGATCAGATCACCCACATCATCGCCGACAGCATGGGCACCGAGGTTTGCTCGATCTACCTTTTCCGCGACCCCGAAACGCTGGAGCTTTGCGCGACCGAAGGGCTGAAGCGGGAAGCCGTCCACAAGACCCGGATGAAGCTGGGCGAAGGCCTCGTGGGTCGCGTCGCCCGGTCAGGCCAGCCGATCAACACCGCCGATGCGCCGAGTGAAAAGGGCTTTCGATACATGCCGGAAACGGGGGAGGAGCTGTTCTCCTCGTTCCTTGGCGTGCCGATCCAGCGGGTGGGCGAAAAGCTGGGCGTGCTGGTCGTGCAGTCGAAAATCGCCCGCCAGTTTTCCGAAGATGACATCTACGCCCTTGATGTGGTGGCTATGGTTCTGGCCGAGATGACCGAGCTTGGCGCCTTCACCAGCGACGAAGGCGGGATGCGAGCGCTGCACAAGCAGCCGGTCATGCTGCGCGGAAGTTCCGGGCAGGAGGGCGCCGCCGAGGGCCGCGTCTGGCTCCATGAACCCCGCGTCGTCATCACCAACCCGGTGGCCGACGACCCCCTGACCGAGATCGACCGCATCCGCGACGCCGTCGGGCAGCTTCGCGTATCGGTGGATGACCTGCTGTCTGTCGAAAGTCTGGACAAGGACCAGAAAGCCGTGCTCGAGGCCTATCGGATGTTCGCCCATTCGCGCGGCTGGCTGCGCCGGATGGAGGAAGACATCATGCGCGGCCTCTCGGCCGAGGCTGCCGTCGAAAAGGAACAGGGGGCCGCGCGGGCACGTCTTGAACAGGTGCCCGACGCCTATCTGCGCGAACGCCTGTCCGACCTTGACGACCTTTCCAACCGCCTTCTGCGCATCCTGACCGGCCAGGGCCGTGACACCGGGGCCGAGATGCCGGAAAATCCGGTCCTTGTCGCCCGCAACATCGGCCCCGCTGAACTGCTGGAATATGGCCGCAAGCTGAAAGGCGTGGTTCTGGACGAAGGCAGCGTCGGCAGCCATGCCGCTGTTGTTGCCCGTGCCCTTGCCATTCCCCTGGTGATCAGCACCGAACGCATCACCGCCGAGGCGTTGAACGGTGACGCGATCCTTGTCGACGGGGATCAGGGCATCGTGCACCTCCGCCCCGAGGAAACCGTCGCCCGCGCCTTTCGCGACAAGATCGCCATGCAGGCCGAGGCGCAGAAGCGCTATGCCTCGCTGCGGGGGCTGGACGCGACGGCAACCTGTGGCAGCACGGTTGCGCTGCACATGAACGCGGGCCTGATGGCGGATCTGCCCAGCCTTGAAGGCTCGGGTGCCGAAGGGGTGGGCCTTTTCCGCACCGAGTTGCAGTTCCTTGTCCGATCCCAGATGCCCAAGCGATCCGAGCTTGCCAGACTTTACGCGCGGGTGATGGATGCCGCCAAGGGCAAGCGCGTCGCCTTCCGCACCCTCGACATCGGGTCGGAAAAGGTGCTTCCCGACATGAAGCCGCAGGACGAGCCGAACCCTGCGATGGGCTGGCGGGCAGTGCGGGTCGGTCTGGACAAGCCCGGCGTGCTGCGGATGCAGATCCAGGCGCTGATCCGCGCAGCCAACGGAAGGCCGCTGACGATCATGTTCCCCCTCATCACCGAGATGAGCGAGTTTCAGGCCGCCCGCAGCCACGCCCTGCGCGAGCTTCACCGCGAGAAATCACTGGGCCACCCGGTGCCCGAGCGGATCGAGATCGGCGCGATGCTGGAGACGCCCAGCCTCGCCTTCGCGCCAAGGGCATTCTATGAATTGACCGATTTCGTCAGTGTCGGCGGCAATGATTTAAAGCAATTCTTCTTCGCCGCCGACCGCGAGAATGAACTTGTGCGCCGTCGCTATGACACGCTCAACCTGTCATTCCTTGGGTTTCTGGAACAGATCGTCGCCCGCTGCGCCGAAACGGGAACGCCACTTTCCTTCTGTGGCGAAGACGCCGGCCGCCCGATCGAGGCGCTGGCCCTTGCGGCCATCGGGTTTCGCACGCTGTCGATGCGCCCGGCCTCGGTCGGGCCAGTCAAGGCGTTGATCCGCCGGGTCAGCCTGGTCGACGCGCGGGCGGTGATCGACGCCGCGCGTGCAGAAGGGGCAGAGAGTGCCCGACCGCATCTTATGGAATGGCTGTCGGGGCAGACTGATCAGGTCTGATCTGGCCCGGGTTTCTTCCGGCAGTAAAGCTCCAGCCGGTGGTGGACGATGTCATAGCCCATCTCGGCGGCAATCTCGCGCTGAAGCTGTTCGATCTTTTCGGAACGGAATTCGATGATCCCGCCCGTTTCAACGTCAACGATGTGGTCGTGGTGGGGTGCATCGGCCACCTCGAAACGTGCGCCGCCGTTTTCCAGCGCAAGCCGCAGCACCACACCCTCACGTTCCAGGACTGAAAGGGTGCGATAGACGGTGGCAAGCGACAGGCTGTCATCCAGAGTTCTGGCGCGCCGGTGCAACTCGGCAGCATCGGGGTGATCTTCCGCCGCACTGAGGACTTTCAGAAGCGTCTCGCGCTGGCGTGTGACGCGAACCCCGGTTTCGCGGAGAGCCTGCGTGGCGGTGAGGACGGGACCGGGTTTCATGTACGGAATGGTAACGGCTGCAAGGGCCGGGGTCAAATGGAGGCGGTCGGGAACCGACCGCCTTGATTTGCGGGGCCAGGTCCTGCCTGTCCCTTCAACAGGCCTTGCAGACCGGCCATCCCGGCTGGACTCCTCAAACCTTTGCCCACCTGCTCCAGTTCAGGTAATCGGTCACGAACCTGTCAAGCAGGTCATCCGTCACGTTCGGCATGACGATGGCATGGGCCAACCCCTTGTTGCAGGCCAGCTGATACCGCGAAACCATTTCGGCACCAGGCTCGTCGAACACAACAGTAAGCGCGTGCGGGTTGCAAAGGACCGGACGGCCGCTGGCGCGAAGCTGCTCGGCCAGGGATTGTGCCCTCAGCGAACAGCTCAGCGCGTCATGCGCAAAGCCGCCGTAACCGTGCCCGAAAAAGCGTGCCCAGATCGACAGGACCGCATGCCCGTTGCGCGATCCCATCAACGTGGTGTCGTTCGACTTGAGGTAGGCGACCGCGCGCGCGATGCGGTCGACATGCACGCGGCGGGCGACCAGCGCACCGCAGGGCATCGGTGTGCCGATCATCTTGTGACCCGAGGTCGAGATGCTGTCGATGTCCATCTCGAAGGTCGGTCGGATCGCGTTGGGCGCACCATTCAGGAACGGGATCACCATGGCGTTCAGCGCCCCGTCAACATGGACATAGCGCCTGTCAGGGCCGTAGCCTGCTGCGTCAAGCACGCCAAGGGCGCCGGCGATATCGTCATGCGCGCCTTTCATCGTGGTGCCGCAGGTCAGCGCAAGGATCACCGGACGCCCGGCCAGTCCGGCAAGGGCCACCTCAAGCGCGGCAAGGTCGATCTCGCCTTGCGGCTTTGACGCGACTTCGACGGTCTCGATCCGCTGGATACGGGCTGCCTTCGGGATCGAATAATGCGCGTCGGCGCTGTGGATCAGCACCGCATCCGGCAGGGCTTCGCGGCCAAGGTAGATGCCCCAGATGTTGCCCTCGGTCCCGCTGGCGCCGATCGTGCCCCAATAGTCACCGGTGGTCTGACAGCCCCAGAGGCGCATCAGCCAGGACACGGCCTCGCGCTCCAGCCCACAAACCTCGGAGGCGTAGTGCGATCCGACATAGGGGTCGCCCAGGTTGTTGATCAGAAAGTGCTGCAAGGTGGCAGGCACCCCGGGCCCGAAGGACAGGTTGTAGGGATAGCCAAGATGCGTCTGGTGGGCGGCACGCATGCGGCCTTCGGTCTCCAGCAGCCGATCAAGAAGCTCGTCATTCAGCGACCGGTGCAGCGACGGCCCCCGCGGAAAGGCATGTGTCATCAATTCGTCCTCCAAATGGATAGGAAAATGGATCGGGGCAGAGGCGAGCCTGCCCCGAAAACCGGTCGCAAGACGGTCAGTTGACCAGTTGCGCCATCTTTTCACGAACGCCCTTGTCGCAGATCACGAACCGGGACCGACTGGTATGAGAATTGCTGTCGGTTTTCCGCCCGGCCCGGGCATCGGCATCTGCGTGCATCTTGTCCATGCAGGCGCTGACTTCGACCCGATAAGCGTTGCGAAGGGATGCGCAGTCTTCACTGGTTTCGGTCAGGGGGCCGACAAGCGGGCACGCATCGGCGGGCGTGGCCTTGACCGGGGTTTCGGCCAGGACCGGCCCCGAAAGGATGGCAAGCAGGAAAAGCGTAGAGGCGGTGAGGGTCTTCATTGCAATAAACTCCGACAAATGAATGGGTGTGCCTTTCGGCGGGTGCTGCCCGGGCCCGGCTGATCGCCGGCGGTTCGGAAAGCAGGGTCAGTGTTGCACCGGCTTCGTGAAGGCGTCGTGATGCGGTCGGGAATTGGCAGCACGGCAAGCCGGGACGCCGCGTTCACGATCGGCTCACGTCGCGGTCACGGCGGTTGCGCAAGGATTGGGTCGGCGCTGCAATTTCCAGCGCCCTGACCGACATCCGTCTTTTCCCAAAGGACATTTCCATGACCCTGCACTCCGCATCATGCGCTGCATCGCATTTGGCCAGCTTCAGGACGGCGGCCACCGGACGATTTCAAAGCTGCGGGCTGTGGCGCCTTGCCACGGTTCGGTCGTTTAGGGCGCCTCGGATGGGCGCTGTCATGATGGCACAACCTTCCACCCCAGCCTCGGGCCCGGCCGTTGGCGGCTGGGACGGGGCAAAGACCGACACGACAGTCAAGGCGGCGGCCAGCAGCGCCGTTCGCCCGACCCGGACCCCGGCAGAGACCGCAGGCCGGCCACTGCGCCAGCGGGGGCCGGACCCATGCTGAGCGCAACCGCCCTTGCGGCGCTTCTCACCGGCTTTGGTGTGGGGGCCAGTCTTGTTCTGTCGATCGGCCCGCAGAACCTTCACCTGATCCGTGCCGGTGCCCATGCGGGCCGAGCCTGGGTCATCGCCACTGTCGGCTATTGTTCCGAGATCGTGATCTTCCTTGCCGCAGTCGCCTGGCTGGCAGTGATCCTGAACCGGGCACCCGAAGCGGTCCTTGCGCTTTACGCCCTTGGGATCGCCTTCCTCTTGTGGTGCGGGCTGCGCACCTTGCGCCGTCGCGACCGGCGGCCAGACAGCGTTGACCCGGCGCAGGCAAGATCCTCGCTGCGCCGCGAGGTTCTGGGAATGCTGTCCGTGACCTGGTTCAACCCGCTGGTCTATCTTGAGGTCGGCCTTGTCGCAGGAACCCTGGCGATAAGCCAGGAAAGCAGCGCCCGGGCGGCCTTTGCTGCAGGCTTCCTCGGCGCCTCGGCGCTTCGGTTCTACGGGTGGAGCACGATCGGTCAGCGCCTTGGCCCCTGGCTTGGACAAGGCGCGCGGATGACGTGGTTCAACACCGGGTCCGGCATCGCGCTCATCCTTCTTGCGGCCAGCATGGCCTGGCATGGCCTGGCCCACCCCACCCCGACGTAGCGCAAGCCTGCAACGCAAATGCCCGGGCCCGGGGTCAGACGCTTTGGGCCCGCCCCGACCGGTTTTTCCAGAAACCTGACCCCCAATCCCCAGTTCACGCGCTCCTCACGCCGCGGTCACACAAGGGGCGACAAATCTTAACCGACACCTCTGCTTCCGCCAGCTCGACCACCACCCCGACCACTCCTCACAGAATTTTTCCGGAGATCCTTTCATGACCGATTCAGACACCTCGCGGACCTCGCCCCTGGCCGCCACCTTTGTCGACGCCGCCCCCGGATACTTCGAGAAGCGAAGCCTCCGGCGCCATGCCGGGGTCTGGTCCCTGTGGGCGCTTGGGGTTGGCGCCGTCATCTCGGGGCATTTCTCGGGGTGGAACCTTGGCCTAGCCGTTGGTGGCTGGGGCGGCATGCTGATTGCCGCCGCCATCATGGCGGTGATGTTTCTTGCCCTGTCGCTTTGCATCGCCGAGATGAGCACGGCGCTCCCGCTCAACGGCGGGTCGTATCCCTTTGCCCGCTTTGCGCTTGGGCCGTTCTGGGGCTTTGTCTCGGGCATCTGCGAGCACATCGAATTCATCTGCTACTTCATCGGGGCGTATCTTGGCGCGATCTTCGGGCCAGCGGTGCCCGAGCCGGTCTGGTGGATCGGGACCTATATCGTCTTTCTTGGCCTCAACATGCTGGGCGTGGCGCTGACATTCCGCATCACGCTGGTTGTCACGCTGGCCTCGCTTGCTGTCCTTTTGTTCTTCTGCGCCGTGGCCCTTCCACAGCTCGACTTTGCCCGCTGGGCACTGAACATCGCCGCCGACGGGTCCGAGCTGCCGGGCGGTCACGGGGCCTTTCTGCCGATGGGCTGGACCGGAGTGCTGGCCGCCCTTCCCTTTGCCGTCTGGCTGTATCTGGCCATCGAGGAAACCCCGCTGGCGGCCGAGGAATCGGTTGATCCGGTCCGCGACATGCCAAAGGGCATCCTGCTGGCCTTGGCCACACTCATCCTGACCGCCTTTCTGATCGTTGCCATCAATCCGGCCGTTGAAGGCGTGGGCGCCCATGCCCTGGCGCAATCGGGTGAGCCGGTGCTGGACGGCTTCCGCGCGCTTTTCGGCGGGGCAAGCGCCGATATCCTGGGGCTGATCGCCCTTTCGGGGCTGGTGGCCAGCTTTCACGCCATCCTGTTCGCGCAAGGCCGGCAGATCTTTGCGCTGTCGCGCGCCGGCTACCTGCCCGCGGGACTGTCGCTGACCCATGGTGGACGCCAGACCCCGGTCGTGGCGATGCTGGCCGGATCGGGCCTTGGTCTGGCCTTCATGCTGGTCCTGTCGATGGGCCTTGGTCAGGCCGAGGCCGGGACGCTGATCGGATCTGTCCTTTTGAACATGGCGGTCTTCGGGGCGATGCTGTCCTACCTTTCAAGGGCCGGGGCGTTTCTGGTGCTGCGGCGGGACTACCCGCGCCTGCCGCGCCCGTTCCGCAGCCCGCTGGGCCGGTTCGGCGGCTGGCTGACCATCGCCATCTGCCTTGTGACTCTGGTCTGCCAGGTGCAGGACCCGGGCTTTCTGCAAGGCTCGTTCTGGGTGGTCGTGTGGCTTTTGCTCGCCATCGCCTACTATGTGCTGGTGGCCCGACACCGGTTGATCCTGACCCCGGACGAGGCTGCCGCCCGCAAGGCAGCTCAGGCCGCGACCGACCGGGTGGCGGGATGAGGCCGAACCAGGCTATCACCGTTGCGTTGCTGGCGGCCCTTGCCTGGGGTATCGGCAACGTTGCGCAGAAGACGATCTTCGAGCATCTCGACGGTTGGGCCGCCACCGGCATCACCTCGATCGTCGGGGCGGCGGTACTGCTTCCGCTGGCCCGGCGGGAAGACGGGGCCAGCCGGATTCCGGCAAGGGGGTCATGGGGCCTTTTGGCTGCATTGTCGCTTGTCTTCACCGTTGCCAGCACGCTGATGCAGTTCAGCTATGGGCTGACCACGGTCACCAACGCGGGGTTTCTGACGAACACCTCGGCAGTGCTGACACCGATCCTTGCCTGGGCCTGTTTTCGCCAGCACCCGGCGCTGGCGATCTGGCCTGCCAGCCTTCTGGCGCTTCTGGGCATTTTCCTCATGGCCGGCGCGCGACTGGGCAACCTTAGCCCCGGCGATCTGCTGGCGCTGAGTTCCGCGGTCGCCTACGCCTTCTGGACGCTGATGGTCGGCATCTACGTCATGCGCACAAGGCGTCCGATCCTGATGACGGCCGTCCAGCTTGCGGTCTGCGGCACACTTTGCACCGGGATCGGCGCGGCGCTTAACGGCCCGCCAACTGTCGCCGACCTTGTCGCGGCGCTGCCCGAGATCCTGTTCATCGGGCTGGTCTCGAAAGGGCTGGCCTTCATGCTGATGGCCGTCTCGCAGCAGCACATCTCGGCCACGAGCATCGGCGTGATCGTCAGTGCCGAAGCGGTTTTCGGGGCGATGATCGCGGCGGTCCTCCTTGGCGAAACCATGGACGTGCCGCGCGGTATCGGCAGCCTTTGCATCATTCTGGGCGTGGTCATTGCCGCACGCATCCCATCAGCGCTGCCAGAGATGGCGATGGCGGAGACGGCGATGCCAGAGAAGACGACGCCAGAAAAGGCGATACCAGAAACGGGGCTTCCGGTCCGTTCCCGACAACCCTGAGAGGAAAGTTTCCTGTACATGCGGAAAACAGTCGATCCATTGTTGAAAGCTTTGCAGCCAATGTGCAACGTGACGCAAGGGCAAGTTTCCAGGACGGGCGTAAATGGCGCGATTCCAAGTCGAGCTTTTGGGAGGCTGTCGCGCCGTCCGGCTTTCCAATGGCCGGGAGGTCGCCTTTCGCACCCGCAAGACGCGTTGCCTGCTGGGTCTGTTGCTGCTTAGTCCGAACTCTCGGATGAACCGCGAACAGCTGGCCTCGCTGCTTTGGGATCCGGCCCCTGAGGAGCTTGCCCGCAGCAGCCTTCGCCAGTCCCTCAAGGAACTGCGCGAGGTGCTGGATCCTGATGGCGACGTGCTTGAGGCCGACCGCTTCACTGTCGGTCTGCGCGGCACTGATTTTGCGGTCGACGTGTTGCGTTTTCGCGAGTTGATCGCCGCCGGCGCAAGCGACCAGACCGCACTTCTGGCTGCCGCGGCCCTTTGGCAGGGAGAGCTTTTCGGCCCTGCCCAGCCCAACGCCCCGGTGTTCGAGGCCTGGTTGCAGATCGAACGTTCGCACCTCAGATCGACCCTGACCATGGCCTTGACCGATCATCTGGAACGACAGATCGCCGCCAATGCCTTTACCGACACCCGGATCGCCGAAGACCTTGTGCGGATCGAACCCAGTCATGAGCTTGCCCACCAGTACCTCATGCGCTTTCACGCCCTGCGCGGCGACCAGTCCGCTGCGCTGCGGCAGTTCGCGCAACTGGAGCAGGCGCTGGCGGACGAGTTGGACAGCGAACCAAGCGAGGCATCGAACGCGCTTCTGGTTGCGATCAAAAGCGGCGAGGTGTCGCTGAAACGCCCTGCTGCGCCACCGACCCTGGCAAACCCGGCGCGCAACGGGCCTCCACGCATCACGATCCGGCCGCCGCTGACGCGCTACCCCGATGCCAGCAAGGACTATCTTGGCGAAGGTTTCGCCTTCATGGCCAAGGCCTGCCTGTCGCGCTTTCGTTGCTGGATCGTCATTCCCTGGCCCGCGACCGGGTTCGAGTCTGCCAGCGCGGTTGATTTCACCGCCCTAGGCCGCGCCACTGACGCCGACTTTGCGGTGGACTGCGTGCTGGACTGGCGGTCGCCGACGGGCAAGCTCTTTGTGTCGCTGATCGACTGCCGGGATGGCAGCGAAGTCTGGTCCAAGCTTTTTCCCGTGGCCGAGGATGAGCTGCAAGAGATCAGTTCTTCCGTCGCCGGGGCCGTTGCTGCGAACCTGGCCAGCCAGGTGAACCACATCACCCTTCTGCGCCATGCCCGCAGCACGCCGGGCAACCCCGTGGCCTATGACCTCTGGCTGCGCGGGCACCAGCTGTCGCGCCTGTGGACCGCTGAAGCCGACACTCAGGCCGAGGCGCTTTTCCTGCGGGCGATCGACCTCGATCCTGGCCTTGCCGGCAGCCATGCCAGCCTGGCGCAGATTCTTTGCACCCGCACAATGGTCCGTCCTGGCTATCCGCACCGCAAGGAAGACATTGCGTCGGCCTTTCGTCACGCGCAGCAGGCCATCTCGCTGGACCCCTACGATTCACGTTGCCACATCAGCCTGGGCTGGAACTGGCTGATCGCCAAGTCGCCTGAACGCGCAAACTCGCATTCCGAATGGCGGCCGATCTGAACCCGAACGACGCCGAGACCCTGATTGCCGCAGCCTGCGGCCTTGCGTTCCTTGGCCATGTCGACAACGCAAGAGCGCTGGCTGAAAGGGCCATGCAGTTGAACCCGATCTACCCCGAGTATTACTCGGTATACCTTTCCAACATCAGCTTCATGGGCGGCGACCATCGGACGACGATCGACGCCATCGAGAAATGCCATGAGGGGTTTCCCGACCGTGGGGTATGGGCCGCCGCGGCCTTGGCACATCTGGGACGCAAGCAGGAGGCCGTAGCCGCGTACAAGGACTTTCGCAGGCTTGCAGCGACGCACTGGGAGGGCTCCCAGCCAGCCGATGACGACAGCATCGAGGCCTGGGTCATGGATATGCTGCCAATCAACTGGCCCGAGGGTCGCAAAAGCCTTCTGGACGGCCTGCGGCTTGCCCGGCAAATGGCAGAGCAAGCCCAAGCCTGATGTCGCTATCGACACTGGCGCATGAAGTAGCGCGCCAGCAGCACCGGAAAGCGTACCTGGGGGGTCGAGCCGTAGCTTGTTTCATTCAAGGCGTGCTCCATCACCTCCGGGACCAGCACACCTTTCCAAGGCACCCGGACATGCATCGTCGTCTCGGTGTCATAGACCGGGATCAGCGTGACGCTGGCCGGGACCTCGCCGTCGGGGCCTGCGCCGGGGCCGTCATAGCGGTAACCAGCCTTGTGCAGCCAGGCCTTCGGATCGGCCTTGAATTCCTTCCAGTCCGATCCCGGAACATCCTGACCGACGCTGCGGATCAACCGAATGACCGCCTCGCCTGTCTTTCGCTGATCGACCAGCGAGCCGCTTTTAAGATTGAAGAACCCTCTCATTTCGCATCCTTCCCGTAGCGCGGCGCCGGTTGTCGGCGTCCGTGCAGCCACTCTTTTCGGCCAGCGTGAACCCAGCGTGAAACATCGTTTCGCCGGATGATTCGTCGCTTGATCGCCCGGCCCGGCAGGCGTCCAATACAGGTCATGAAGCAGAACATGACCGAGACGATCACCAGCCTGAACCTTGCGCTTGCGCATGACTTCCGGCTGATGCCCTACGATCTCCCCGACCGTCCGGTCTTTCTGGCCATTGCAATTCCAACCGATGACGGCGTGACCGGCCTGAAGCCGCGCCTGCCCGCCGGACGTGGCCTGACCCGTCAGCAAGCGATGATCTCGGCGGGGGCCGAGGCGGTCGAGCTGCGCGCCAGCCTTGCCGTGCGCCATCTGCCCGCCCTTGCGGCCCTGCCGCGGCAGGATGGTCTGGCCATGGCGTCGGCGCTTGATCTTGTGCGCGGCACCTTGGAACCGGTCCAGGCGCAAAGCGTTTACCTTGACTGCGCGTCGGTGCTTGGCGAAGCCTTGATCACGGATGCCAACTCGACGGGATGCGCGGCCGGTGCCACACGCCAGAACGCGACACCTGCCCTTTGGGAATGCATCGAGCGCGACGCCCTGGCCCTTTGGTGGCACGGCGGACTTCCTTCGGGTACCTTGCCGCTTGACCTGATCGACCGGCAGCAACCACGTCTCGCCTGGTGGCTTGACCGGCGCGACCGCAGGACGTTCCTTCTGGATCTGACCACCGATATCGGACTTCCCGTCGTTGCCGCAGTTTCAGCCGATGGTGCCGGACGGACTGTCTCCGTAGGCTCCGCCGCCCGACCGGACCTGCCCGCCGCCGCCCTGGCTGCCGTGACCGAGATGGTGCAGACCGAAGCCGGGGTGGATGAGGCCCGAGCGGCGCAGGACCCGGAGCTTCTGCGCTGGGAGGCACTGGCCTCGACCGTCAGGCAGCCGCAGTTCCTGCCAGCCTCGCCAAAAGTGCACCTACCCTTGCGCGCAGATGACGAGGGACTGTTGCAGCGGCTGGCCGACCTGGGTCATCGGGTCCTTGCCGTGGACCTGACCCTGCCCGGCGACCCCCTGCCCAGCATGCGCGTGCTGGTTCCGGGGCTTTGTGCAATGCATGGCCGCTTTGAGAACGCGCGTTTCCGCAACCTTTGCCGGGACACGTTGGCCCCGGATTTTCCTGAACCCTTCTGACATTATCAGCGAAAGGACTTTCCATGTTTCCGATCCAGAGCACGCATGACCTGCTGCAAAAGACCAATGCGGACACCGCGACGGCCGGGCACAGCAGATCAAGTTATTGCTATCTTTTCAACACTCTGGCGAAGAACTCCCAGGCCGGCCTCTTTCCCGGGACCGACGAGGCAGAGACGATCCGTCGCCTGAAGGAATTCGAGGAGCTGACCCGCCCGCCGTTCAATCCGCCGGCCGCTGTCTTCATGCAGCTTCCGGCGGCCTATACCTATTTTGGCCAGTTCATGAACCACGACATCTCGGCCCCGGTCAATGTCGGCAAGACGCCACCCCTGGGTATCGTCGGTGCCGCCGACCCCGCGTTGCGTTCCAAGGAACAACGGGCTGATACGGTCACGATCCTTGAAAATTTCGCCAACGAACATCCCGAACCGCTGACGCTGTGCAGCCTTTACGCCAAGACACTCGCGGGGCCGGACGATGGGGATGAAGCGGTAAAGGCTCTATACACGCCTGACGGCAGGCGATTTGTGACGGCTGTCACCAGCGAGGCGACCCCCGAAAGTTTTGTCAATATCAAGGTCAACCCGGACGCCGTGATCTATGACCGTCTTGCCCCCGACATTCCGCGCCGGGAGGAAGCCCCCGGTCAAGGCAACGTTGCCCTGATTGCCGACCGGCGCAACGACGGAAATCTGATCCTAAGCCAGCTGCATCTTGCCTTCATGCTGGTCCATAACAAGGCCGTCACCGCGCTGGAAGGACAGCATGCGAACCCGGCCGACTGTTTTCGTGCGGCGCGGCACCTGGTGACGCTGCACTACCACTGGCTGATCCTGCACGACTTTCTGCCCAGCCTTCTGTCCAAATCCGTGCAGGCCAAGCCACTGTCCGCCCGGGCGCCCAGTTCCGAGATCGGGCCCAACGAAGTGCCGATGGAGTTCACCACCGCCGCTTTCCGGTTCGGTCATTCGATGGTGGGACGATCCTACGACTTCAACGCGAACTTCGGGCAAGGTGGAAAGGTAGCCGATGACGGCGCATCGCTTTCGCAGCTTTTCAACTTCACCTCGCATGGAAACATGGAAGACCTGCCCAGATCGTCGATCCAGCTTCCGAACCATTGGGTGATCGACTGGGACCGGATGACCAAAGGGCCCGAAGCGGGCATCGGCAATCCGCAAAGCCGCGCGGAACGGATCGACCTAGACTTTGCGCCGGACATGTTGAATTTCGCAGGGGACGCGACCATCCCCGAGCAGGGCTCGATCATGTTCCGCAACCTTTTGCGGGGCTTCCACCGCAGGATGCCCTCCGGGCAGATTCTGGCCGACGCTTTCAACGTCCCCCGGCTGTCCCACGATCAGATCCTGTTTGCCATGCGACCGAAACCCACGCCGGACGGCGCGCCCGACCCCTTGGGCGACAAGCTCAAGGCCCTGGGGTTTCTGGATGATACCCCGGCATGGCTTTACTTCCTGTGCGAGGCGCGCAGCCTTGAAGGTGGCGAGCGGGTCGGGCCAACCGCAAGCCACATCATCGCCGACACGATTGTCAGTCTGATGCGGCACAATCCGGCTTCGGCATTGAGCTACAAGGATGGCGCCTGGGACCCGAGCCAGAGTGAACTGAAGACCAGCGACGGCAAACCACTGGATACACTTCGCGCTTTCCTGATGTTTGCCACCAGCCCGGACTGAACCGTACCAGCAAGCAGCCTTGCGGAAAAACCGGCCCCGGGGGACAGGGCCGGTCTGCGGCCGGGCAGGAAACCGGTCAGCGCCAGCGGCGACTTGCGTTCTCGGTCAAGATCCCGGCTACCGCCCCCCCGACGGCCGCAAAGCCAATAACGCTGACCGACAACAGCGGCACCGACCGCACCATCATGCGGTTGAAAACGTCAAGGATCGCCTCGATCGGACCCTCATAGCGCATACGGACAGACTCTTGCAGCATCTCGTAAAGTCCGAAGAACAGAAGCGCAAAGATGATCAGCACGATCACGGTCTTCCAGCCGGACCCGACGGCGCCGACATAGCCCTTGCCGACCGAATTGCCCATCACCCGCCAGCCGACCACAGCGCCAAGGACCCCAACCAACTCGCGGAAATAGCCGACTGTCGTTGCTTCGGGCATGTTCGGCACATAGGCGTTGGCGATCAGCCAGCCAACAACGGCGAAACAGATCGCCGCCATCGCCTTGGCCCCTGTCGGCATCGAAGTTGCCATCGGCACATCCTTACGTCGGACGCGTCACCGTGATCTGCGTCACGTCACAGTTTCCACCCTGAAACGCTCCCGCGCAAGAGGCGAGGTAAAAGTCCCACATCCGCTTGAACCGGTCATCGAACCCAAGGCCGTTCACCTCGGTCCAGCGGTCGGAAAAGGTTTCGTGCCAGCGCCGCAAGGTCAGGCTGTAACTTTCGCCGAACTCGATCGAGCCCTTGACGCTGAGCCCGGCCTTCTCGACCTCAGCCCGCAGGACCAGTGGCGCCGGCAGCATCCCGCCCGGAAAGATATACTTCTGGATGAAATCCACGCCCCGCCGATACATCGGCCACCGGTGATCGGCCACAGTGATGATCTGCAGCGTCGCATGTCGCCCCGGTTTCAGGCAGGTGCGCAGGGTGTCGAAGAAGACCGGCCAGTACCGCTCGCCCACCGCTTCGAACATCTCGATGCTGGCGATGCCGTCATAGGTGCCGACTTCGTCGCGATAGTCCTGCAGCTTGATCTCGACCCGGTCGGACAAACCGGCCCGGGCGATCCGGTCGACAGCAAAGTCGTGCTGCGCCTGGCTTATGGTAAGGCCGGTCACCTTCAGGCCGCGTTCCTTGGCCGCATATTCGGCAAAACCACCCCAGCCGCAGCCGATTTCAAGGACATGTTCCCCCTCGCGGGCACCCATCTGGTCGACCATGCTGGCATATTTCCGGCGCTGCGCGACCTCCAGGCTTTCCTGCGGCGACTCGAAGATCGCCGAGGAATATGTCATCGTCTCGTCCAGCCAAAGCCGGTAGAAGTCGTTGCCGAGGTCGTAATGGTGCTCGATGTTCTTGCGGGCCTGCCGCCGCGTGTTCGATTGCAGCCAGAAGCGCAACCGCTCGAACGCGCGCAGAAGCTTCATCCCGGGATAGCTGTCGCCCAGGTGATTGTTCGCCGGCCTTTGGACAAGGTCCAGAAAGGCCTGCAGGTCCGGTGTGGACCACCAGCCATCCATGTAGGCGTCACTGAACCCCATGTCGCCTTCGCGGATCAGCCGCGAGAAAAGGTCGGGGTTGTGCACGACGATCTCGGCGGCAACGCCGGGGGCCGCCGCTTCCACGCGAAAGCGGCGCCCGTCCGGCAGGACGAAATCCATCCGTCCTTCGCCCAGACGCCCGGCGACCTCGAAGGCCCTGGCGAAATAGCGCGGCAGGCCGGTCTGGCCTGTCGTTGTCGTCAAGGCCTCCATGAGCCCTCCACAGGGGTTCTGTCGCTGCTGTCCATTTTCATCAAAGTCGTCACCTGCCTCAAGTCTTTCTTGCCGCATATGCCGCAAGGGCATGCGCGCGACCCATCGCAAGGTCGACGACAGGTGCCGGATAGGGCGCCCGCGCGTCAAGTCCCCATGACCGGGGAACGGCAGCAAAATAGGCCCGGGCCTCTGGCCCCGGATCGGGGGACAGTTCGGCCACGAACCGGCGACGGTAAAGGCCGGCCTGATCGAACTTCTCTGCCTGGCTTGCCGGGTTGAACACCCGGAAATAGGGGGCTGCATCGGGGCCGGACCCTGCCACCCATTGCCAGCCCATTGCATTCGCAGCCGGATCCCAGTCGGTCAGGCAATCGGCAAACCAGTCAAGGCCCAGCTTCCAGTGGGTCAGAAGATGCTTGGTCAGATAGCTGCCCGCAATCATCCGGGCGCGGTTGTGCATCGTGCCGGTCACATACATCTCGCGCATGGCCGCATCGACGAAGGGCTCGCCCGTCATGCCGCGGCGCCAGCGGTCGGCATCGGGACTGTCGCCACGCCAGGGAAAGTCGTCCCATTCCGGCTTCCAGTTGGCGGTGGTGATCTGCGGGGTATGGTGGATGAGGTGATAGGCGAACTCGCGCCACGCCAGCTCACGCAGGAAGGTCTCTGCCCCGGCTCGGCCCTCGTCCCGGGCCCGAAGGCCCGCGTGCCAGACCCTGCGGATGCCAATCTCGCCATAGGTCAGGTTTTCCGACAGACGCGAGGTGCCGGCAACGCCCGGAAGGTCGCGCGCGGCGCCGTAGCGATCAACCGGGCCGTCAAGAAAGGCCGCCAGCCGAGCCTCGGCCGCAGCCTCGCCCACCGCCTGATGTTGCGCAACAATTGCCGCGCCCCGGTCCATCGCCGCGCCAAGCTGCCAGTCGGCCAGTCGGTCGCTGTCGGGCCAGATCAGCGGCCCGCGCGCCTGTTTCGGCGCCGGTGCGGGTGGCGTCACCTCCAGATCCCGCGTCGCCCGCCAATAGGGCGTGAAGACCCGGTAAAAGCCGCCCTGCCCGGTCTCGACTTCCCAGGGCTCATGCAGAAGATGGCCGGAAAAGCTGCGCGCCTCATGCCCCGCGGCCTTTAGCGCGGCCTTGACGGCTGTGTCACGCGCCACGCTTGCGGGATCGTAAAGTCGCGACCACCAGACACCCGATGCCCCGGTTTCAGCGACAAGCTTTTGCAGGACGCCCAGCGCCGTTCCGCGACGCATGGTCAGGTGCAGGCCGATCCTGGCCAGCGATTCGGCAAAGGACTGAACCGACAGGCCCAGCCGCCATTTCGCCGCCGCACCCAAAGCCAGCGTCTCGTCGTCGAGCAGAAACACCGGCAGAAGCGGCCGCCCCGTGGCCATTGCCGCGGCCAGCATCGGGTGGTCCCCAAGCCGCAGGTCGCGGCGGAACCACAGGATCAATGGTTGGTCGGTCATGCAGGCATATTCCCCAGGTGATCAGATACGGACACCACAGCGTGACAGATCACCTGCTGTTTGCACTTTCGCAAACATTCTCAGGGGGGTTGGGGGCAACACGCCCCCATTCGCATTGTCCGCCAATGACCCAGTCCTTCACCGTGTCAAAGCACGCGGTCAAGGGTCTGGATCAACTGCGACACTTCGCCGGCAGAGGTGTAGTGCACGGCCGACATCCGCAGCACGCCCTTTTCAAGGTCGATCCCCAGTGCGGTCAACGGCCTGACGGCGTAGAAATCCCCTGCCCAGCAGGCAATTCCGTGGCGGCCAAGATCCTCGGACACCGGCTCGGCCGTGCGGTTCAACTCCACCGCGACCGTCGGCGCGCGCCGGTCGGCCGATCGCGGCCCAAGCAGCCGCACATCGTTGCGCCCAGCCAGATAGTCCAGAAGCGGCTGGATGACGGCCACCTCCTGTGCGCGCATCAGGTCATGCACCCCGCGGTTGCGCGCCGCCGCGTCCCCTGTCACCCCATGCCGCGCGGCAAGCGCGTCGACATAGTCGGCCATTCCCGCGCAGGCCGCGATCTGGGCATGGTCCGGCCCCGCAGGCGTGTGCCGCTTGTAAAGCGTGCCGTGGTTGAAGAAATGCGCCTGCCCCGGCAGCTCCATTCCAAAGGCTTCGCGCAGAACCATGATCCCCTGCTGCGGGCCATAGGTCTTGTAGGCCGAGAAAAGGTACACATCGCAGCCCAAGGCCGGGATGTCCGGGAACCCGTGCGGCGCATAGCTGACCCCGTCCACCACCGTCCTTGCCCCCGCATCGCGGGCCAGCGCCGTGATCGCCGCCACATCGTTGATCTCGGCAATCACGTTGGAGCAATGGGGAAAGCACACCAGCTTGACCCTGCCATCGGCCAGAAGTGCGGCCAGCGACGAAAGGTCCAGCGACCCCGTCTCGCGGTTGATCTGCCACTCGCGGATCTCGATCCCCTCATCGGCCAGCCGCCGCCACACGCCCGAGTTCGCCTCGTGATCCTGATCGGTCACCACGACTGCGCCACAGCTGCCCGCCAGCCATTTCCGCACCGCCTGCGCGAGCACATAGGTATTGGCGCTGGTCGAGGGGCCGAAAGACACCTCCTCGGGCGCGACGCCCATCATCGCGGCAAGGCGGGTGCGCGCCTCGTCCATCTCGGCGCCACCCGCCTGGGCCCCCGGATAGGGGCCATAGGGCTGCACCTTGCGGTCGGTGTAAAAGCGGGTCAGCCGGTCCACGACCTGACGGCAGGGATAGCTGCCCCCGGCGTTCTCGAAGAAGGCGTGGGTTGACAGCACGGGCGAGGCGAAGGCAGGAAACTGCGCCCGCACGAAATCCAGATCAAGCGTCATTCAAGGTCTCCTTTGCGGCAGGAATGACCGTTGCCTGTCCCGGGGTCAACCAAAGCTTACCCTACGTCATCGCCCGATTTCGCGGCGGATGACGGTTTTTTGTGACAGATTGACGACGAACTGCAGCCTTGCCCACTTGTTATCCGGCGGGGTGTTGTCCACTTTTGTCCGGCCCGTCCAGGAATACCCCGGCCCCAGAACAGAAATGACATGTCACCCGGCGGCCGAAGGGCCGCCGCACCCACACCAGAGGAGCCTTCATGAGCCGCATTCGTCTAACCCTGATCAGCGCCGCCTCGGTCCTGTCACTGACCGTCGCTGCCCAAGCCGCCGACCCTGAGCTGACCGTGCTCGACTGGGCAGGCTGGGAAATCGACGGGATGCTTCAGCCCTATGTCGACAAGCACGGACAGAAACCGACCTACGTCTTCTTTGCCGATGATGACGAGGCGTTCCAGAAAGTGTCATCCGGGTTCCGGGCCGACGTGGTCCACCCCTGCGCCGCCTCGGTGCCGCGCTACAAGGAGGCCGGTCTGGTCGAACCCTGGGACATCTCGAAGATCCCCGAGTTCAAGAACATCCCGGAACGGATGACCAAGCCCTTCACCAATGCGGACGGCGTCTTCATGATCCCGACCGATTATGCCTATACCGCCATCGCCTACAACGCCGATACGGTCCCGGCCGAAGACGTGGCAAGCGTTCAGGTCTTTGCCAATCCGAAGTATGCCGGTCGCATCGCGCTTCCCGACAACACCGATGACATCTGGTCGCTGGCCTTTCTTGCCACGGGCGTCACCTCCTGGGACAACGTGACGGACGAGCAGTTCACCGCCGCCGCCGACTGGCTGCGCGCCGTGCACCCGAATGTGCGCGCCTATTGGGCCGACCCGTCGGAACTGTCGCAGCTCATGGCCTCGGGCGAGGTTCAGGTGGCCTGGTCGTGGAACGACCCGGTCGCGATCCTGCAGGCCGAGAATTTCCCCATCGGCTTCAACCGCGCGCCCGCCGAAGGCGCGGCCACCTGGTACTGTGGGTTTCTCAACATGAAGGACGGCCCCGGAAACGAGGACAAGGTCTACGATCACATCAACTCGCTTCTGGCCCACACCTCGGCCCAGCCGCTTCTGGATGCGATCGGCTATGCCTCGGCCAATGACGCGGCGATGGCCGACATTCCCGCCGAAGCCCTGAAAGCCGCCTTCATCGACCCGATCACCACGACCCTTTTCGTGCAAAGCCCGCCGTCCCTGGAACTGCGTGACCGCATGACCGAGGAATTCGAGATGATCAAGTCGGGGTTCTGATCCCGGCACGCGCAGGATCACGGCGCCCGGGGGAAACCTCGGGCGTCTTGCTTTTGGCCAAGGCAAGGTTGACCTGCCGTTCCCCCTTTTCGCGGGCATGTCCCCCGGGGTGCCGGGCTTAAGCCCGGCCTACAGGTCAAGGGCGCTTTGGCGGGTGGTGTCCTCTTCCCGCGCCGCACGCTTGAAGGTGTCCTCACGCCGGGCGGGAAGGTGGACAGCGCGTTCGCGCAAGGCCATCGCCTGTTCGATGGTGACGATCTGGAGGCGGGGGACGGGGGCAAAGCCGGGTTCTTCGTGGAGGCCCGCGCTGGCGGCTTCGGTAATCATCGGTTTGGTGGGTTCGGTCAGGGTGAGGAAGACACCGATCCCGGCCTTTTCCCGTTCAATCACGCCCTTGAGGTCGCGGATCATGCTGACGCCGACATTCTCACCCGCCTTGACCGACACGATCCCGTGGCCGGTCTTGCCGTAGTATAGCCGCCCGTCCAGACCGCGATCCGCGCCCTTTTTCCCAAGGTTGCCAGGTTGCGCGTCGATGAGGGAGAGCGCCCATTTTTCAAACTCATGATACTTGCCCCGCGCGGCGAGGTCGCGTGCCCCGGCAAGGTCATTCGGGACGCCGTGGGTCAGGAACTGCACATTCGGAAAGGCATCGCGCAGGCGCTTTTCGATCAGGCCGATGGCAAGGTGGGTA
>JAPLPF010000209.1:12576-54406 GCA_026400325.1 Rhodobacterales bacterium | reverse complement strand
CGGCAGCAGGGGCGGCAGCAAGGGCAGCCGCCGATGCCACGTCGCTGCGCGATGGTGGCAGGCGTGGCGGCTTGCCCGCGATCAGCATCACACCCGCGGGGCTGAGAATACCCTCGGGCGTGGGTTTCAGAAGGCCGTTCGCATCGAACTGATAGACGGTGCCAAATGCCGGTGGGGGCATCGGCGCGTCGGGCGCGGCATCCGCGACCGTTTCAGGCACCGGAAGTGCCAGCGCATCAAGTGCCGGGGGGGGGGCGTCCATCGCGGACAGAAAGATCTCGTCCTGATCCTCGACCGGGGCCTGAGCGGCGGCAAGCTCGGTCGTGACTGCGGTTGCCGGTGCGGGTTCGGTCTCGGGCGGCGCGACCGCATCGGCCCCTGGCGTCGCTGCCTCCCCGGGTTCCGCGTCAGTTGGCAAGGGCTCGGCCGTCGGCAGGGCATCGTTGGTGGCCAGAGTCTCGGTGCCGACAAGCGCCTCTGCCCCGACAAGTTCATCCGTCGGTGCAACCGCTTCTTCCGTGATCCCACCTGCAACCGCGCTTTCGGCCAGGGCCTCATCCCCACCGATGTTCACCGGCAGGGTTTCCGTCGCCAAAGCCGCAGCATCCCCCGTCAGGGCCGATTCTGCTTCGGGCAGAGGGTCGGTCATCCCGTCCGGGTCCTGCAGGTCGGCGAGCTTTTCGTCATCTATGGCCGGCACGTCCGGGTCGTCGGCTTGCAGGGCTCCGGTCTCGACCTCGGTCTGGCCGTTGCGGGACAGGAAGAACGATGACCAGCCTGCGATCAGGGCAAGAAACAGCAGCAAAAGCGCCACCAGCACCATGAAGACCACGCCAGAGCGGTTCCGGGGGGGCGCAGCCGTGCCGAAGGTCCCACCCGGACGTGCGGGCGACTTCATGGCCGACGGGCCAGTGGCGGTCGACGCGGCAAGGTCACCGGCGCCGGGCTTGACCCTGGACTTCGGGCGCGTGCCGGGGATCGACGGTGCGGTGACCAGTCCTGCACTGCCGCTTTTTGGCGGTACAACGGGGCGCGGAACCGGTGGACCTGCAAGGCGTGACCGTGCAAGGTCGGTGGATGCAGCCCCGGTGCTGGACTGGCTTGCGCCAGCCGCTGGCCCTGGGGCAGACCCGGTGGCCGACCGACGGCTGGCAAAGGCCGCAAGCGCGGCCGATGGCGGCGCAGGTGGAATATCGTCGTCAAGCGGTGGCACAATCGCCTGCGGCCCACCGTTTGGGCGAGCCATGTCGTCGTCATCTGGAAAGGCAGTCGTATCGGTCACATGCGCGAAGGGGGCTTCTTCGACGTGCGGTTCGACGGCGGCGGGCGAGGCATCGGCAGCGAAAGGCAACGGCCCGGCCGGCGGCAAGACCTGTACCGCTTCGGCAAGCCCGGCGCTCTCTGGCAAAATGGGGTCGTCACTTTGTGGGTCGGTTGCGGTATCAGGCAGGCCTTCAGACCGCGCTTCAGGCAGGGGGCCGAGGTGCGCGGCGTCTTGTGCGGCAGGCGTCACCTCACCGGCCAGGGGCGCATTCAGCGCCTCTTCCAGGCCTGGAAGGGGTGCGTCCTCATCCGCGACCGCGCCGGGCGGAGCGGCAACGTCCATGGCTGCGGGGGGGGAGTCCGGAGTGGATGCCGGCACGGAAACGGGATCCGCTGCCAGCTCGGGCTGTGGAAGGTCGCGCAGCAGGATTGTGACCGGCTCTCGGTCGCGGTCGACGGCTTCGCCCGGGGCCAGCAGCGTATCGGCAGCGACCGTCGGGCCGAACCAGGGCTCGCCGACGAAGGCGCCGTGTTCCGGGATTGCGACGAAGGACACCGGATTAAGCCGGTGCGCCACGGCAAAATCTTCGGCCTCGGCCAGTGTTTCGCGGGCAATGACGGCGACCTTGACGGTCGCCCCCTTGCCGGACCAGTCAAAGACAAGGTCCTCGACCGGATAGGGCGTGCGTCCCTCCAGCGCCTCGGCGATCTGGCGGCGCTTGTCGTTGCGGCTTGGGCCCGGGGCTTCAACCTCGGTATAAAGGATCTGGCTGGCGGGAAGGATGATCTTGCAGGTCATGCCCAACGGCGACAGCCCGAGGGCGGTCTTGCGCAGGTAATCCAGCGCCTCGGCCATGTCGGAAGCGTCGAACGCAACCTCGCCGATGGACATCCAGCCCTTCGGGGTCCGGTGAAGAAGCGCAATGGCATCGCGCGTCAGGTCAAGTGCGAAAGTAGGTTTCATGGGGTGGGTCTAACACGGAAAATCAGGGAGCGGGAACGCCGCCCCGGCGGTTGTCGCACAACTACAGCAGCTTTTCGCCGAAGGGAAGGAAAACGGCCAAGGATTGGCTTGCGGCGCGCGTCACAAGTCTGAATTGTCGCGCCTCACCAAGGAGAAGACCCATGCGCCTCATCCATGCTCTTGCACTGTCTGCCGCTGTCCTGATGCCCATTGCCACCCCCGGCGTGGCACAGCAGGCAAATGCAGCCATGATCGTCGTCACCGGGACCGGTACAGTCGAAGCCGCGCCAGACATCGCCACCTTGTCCATTGGTGTGACCACGCAGGGCGATACTGCTGCCGCCGCCTTGGCGGCCAACTCGGCTGCCGTGGCGGCGGTGATGGCCCGGCTGACCGCTTCCGGAATAGAAGCCCGCGACATGCAGACATCGAACCTTTCGCTGTTTCCGGTCTGGTCGGACCCGTCGGTCTCGACCCCGCAAGCGACCGTATTCTCGGCCTCGAACCAGCTTACGGTACGGGTGCGCAGCCTTGATACGCTTGGCGTCGTCCTTGATGCGGCGGTCACAGACGGGGCCAATACCCTGAACGGACTGACCTTTGGCATGTCCGATCCGGAACCCGCGCTGGACGCCGCGCGCAAGGAGGCCGTGGCCGCAGCCCGGGTCAGGGCCGAACTTCTGGCCACGGCTGAGGGGCTGAAGCTGGGCAGGATCGTCACGATCAGCGAAGCGGGGGCCTCGACCGACCCGGTGCCGATGTTCCGGGCCGACGCCTCGGCATCGCCCGTGCCCGTCGCCGGCGGCGAGCTTGGGTTGTCGGCCAGCGTGACCATTCAGTATGAGCTGGTTGAATAACCTCGTTCAAAGGCGCTGAAATTTGTAACAATTTCGCTGTTTCGGCCTTTTTTTGCCCAAGTTGCGCGGCATGACCCTGGCGAGGGTGTCAGGAGTCCAGGCAAGGTCATGCTGCGTAGACTGGTCAGCATTTTGGTCATCGGGTCGGTCCTGATGGCAGGACTGGTGTTTCTGGCGCTTCGCCCGGACACGCTGCGGGGGGTCCTTCCCCCCGCAGCGATCGAGGCTTTGGGGCCGCTGGGCGGGGGGGATGGGTCGCGCGCCGGTGACAGCCCGGCGGACGCTTTGCTTGATGCAGCCGATGGTCTTGTCGCTGCCGGGCCGATTGCGGCGGCTGCCGGGAATGTTCCGGTGTTCAGTGATGACGTGATCTCGGGCTATTCGACCCGGGTTTCCGAAGACCAGCCATCCGAGATCACGACTATCCGGCCAATCCTTGGCTGCCTGCTGACACCGCCGATGGACGCAAGCATGGTCGGACATGTCACGGCAGGTCGCAGCGACCTGCCGCTTGCGTTGGTGACCTATGACGACACGGACCTGGCGGCAGCCGTGCAGGGTCTGGTTGACAGATACCGTGAGACCGGCGAGGCCAAGGTGCCCGTGGCTCCGGATCTTGCCTATCAGGCCTATGACGTTGCGGTCACCGAGACGCGTGCCCCGGTGTATCTGGTGCTTGAAACCGGTCCGGGAAACCGGATGTGGAACATCCATGCAGCCCCGGGGGCCCGGATCGAACGGGTCATTCTTCTGGGGGGCGACCAGGCGGGGGTTGCGAACCTTGACCCTGTTGTGCCGGTCGAGGTGATCCTGAACGACGGTCTCGCTGCCTGCGGCATCACGCCAGCCTACGGGCTGAATGCCGGCAACCAGCTTTACAAGGACATCGAGGCCGGCCTGATACCTGCGGCCACGGGCAATTCACGCCTTGCGGAAATCACCGCCAGTGCTGCCGCCTATGACCAATGGTTTCGCGACAGCTTTGGCGTGAAGGCTAACGCAACGCGGGCAGGATTCGACGCCGGAACGCTTTCTGTCGTCGGGCCGGTTCCGGGGCCGGAAGACCCCAAGGCCAGCTATGCCCGGATCAGCGGGTCGGACATCCGGACCACCCAGGATGACTTTTTCGAGATCAAGGGCCAACTCGCAGCGGGCGAAGGCTTTGCAGCCCGCGTGATGGCGATCGCCACCAGCTTTGCCTTCGGGGATCTGGCGAGCTTGCGTCAGGGGGTCGATTTCTGATGCTGCGTTTTCTGATCGGCACCGGTGTCATCCTCATGCTTGCCGGCTTCGGAGCGGCCGGTTGGCAGTACTGGCAGGGATTGCCGCAAGACGTTGCAGCTTCGGGGACCGAAGCCTTGCCTTCGGAAAACGCGGGGCAGCCACAGTCATGGCTCATCTCGCCCAGCGGCGGGATGGTTCGGCGCGAGGATGTGCGTGCATTCCTGGAGCAGGACAAATTCGTGCAGGACCGGATGGTTGCGGTCACTGAGGTCGCAGAGTTGGCTGCCCTGCTGGCCGACGGCGAAAAGCTGCCCGATGTGCCCTATCTGGAGGTTCTGGCCGACATTCGTGCGCCGATGATTGCACAAGACCTTTGCCCTGCCGTGACGGCCACAGTCGCCAGGGTTTGCGTCGTCCATTCGGCCCGGGTGGTGAAGGGCAGTGTGGATGCCATTTCGGGAACGGCCGTTTTCCGGATCGAGCTTGCCTATCGCCAGTCGCCATCTGACCTGCCGTTGCCGGATCTCGCGTCGCATGTCCTGCGGACCGAAACCGTCGCACCCTTTCCCGCGGGGGACGTTTCCAAAGCTGAGGACTCGGCCGAACCTGCCGACCCGGCATCTGATGAGGCCGCGGTTCCACCCGCAAGTGCCGAGGCCGCCCTTTCCCAAGTTCTGCAGGCAGTTTCCACCGCCTGCAGCGATGAAGACCGGGCCCCGACGTGCCGGCTGCTGGGTCTGTCACTGGATTGGGCCCCGGGGATCATGCCGCAAGCCACGGCGAGGGTCGCCTGGCTTGCCCCCTTGCCGGAGGGGATGACAGCGGCCCCACCACTGGAGCCGCTGCCGGAAGGATGATCGGCGTCGGTGCGTCCGGGTTCAGGCCGTGGCCAGCTTCAATGCCTGATCGAGGTCGGCGATGATGTCCCGCACGTCTTCGATCCCGATCGAGACCCGCACTACATCGGGCGCGGCACCCGCCTTGATCTGCGCCTCTTCGGACAGCTGACGATGGGTGGTCGAAGCCGAGTGGATGATCAGCGACCGCGTGTCGCCAAGGTTGGCGACGTGGCTGAAAAGCTTGACGTTGTCGATCAGCTTGACGCAGGCCTCATATCCGCCCTTGACCGTGAAGGTGAACAGGGCACCCGGCCCCTTGGGCGTGATCATCTTGGCAAGGTTGTGATACGGCGAAGACTTCAACCCCGGATAGGTGACCTTGCCGACCCGTGGGTCCTGCTCCAGCCAGTCGGCGACGATCTGCGCGTTCTCGACATGGCGCTGCATCCGCAGGGCCAGGGTCTCGATCCCCATCAGGGTGTAATGCGCGCCTTGCGGGTTCATCGTCATCCCAAGGTCACGCAAGCCGATGGCGATGGAATGGAAGGTAAAGGCCATGTTGCCAAGGGTGGGGTGGAAGACAAGGCCGTGATAGGCTGGCTCGGGCTGGGAAAGCGACGGGAACTTGTCATCCGCCGACCAGTTGAAGGTGCCGCTGTCCACCACGATGCCGCCCGTGACGGTGCCATTGCCGGTCAGGTACTTCGTGGCCGAATGGACGACCAGAGTCGCGCCATGTTCGATGGGGCGGCAAAGGTAGGGGCTGGCGGTGGTGTTGTCGACGATCAGCGGGATATGCGCCTGATTGGCGACGCGGGCGATGGCGTCAAGGTCGCTGATCGCACCGCCGGGGTTGCAGATCGTCTCGCAGAACAGGGCGCGGGTGTCGCCGTCGATGGCGGCCTCGATCGCTTTCGGGTCATCGAAATCGACGAACTTTGCCGACCAGCCGAACTTGCGGATGGTGTTGGAAAACTGCTGGATGGTGCCGCCGTAAAGCCGGGTGGACGCGACAATGTTGCGCCCCGGCGCCATGATCGGAAACAGCGCCATGATCTGCGCCGCATGGCCCGATGAGCAGGCGATGCCGCCCGCACCACCTTCAAGCGCCACGACCCGGTTCGCCAGAGCGCTGACGGTGGGGTTGGTCAGGCGCGAATAGATATAGCCCACTTCCTGCAGGTTGAAGAGCTTGGCCGCGTGGTCGGCATCGCGGAAAACATAGGCCGTGGTCTGGTAGATCGGCACCTGCCGGGCACCTGTCGCCGGGTCCGGCGCGGTGGCTGCGTGGATGCAAAGGGTGTCGAAGCCCATCGGTTTGTCGGTCATGTGATCCTCCCATGTTCGGGCGCGAAGGTAGGGGAGGATCGGAGGTATGGCAACGGGGACGTGTCTGGGCGCAGACCGGTCGGCCCAGATCAGGAACTCAATGGCTTGGGCGTAGGCGTCTGTGGAATATTCATCTCTGCAATCCGCTGGAGACGGAAGGACCGTTGTGGACCTTGTCGGTTTCGCGCTTCGGGCGTCCTGACTTAACGCCGGGCCCGGCGCCGAAGCTGCTCCCTTTCATCAGGGTTATTCAAGGCGAAGCCCAAGCTCCCCTAGCAATGATAGCGGCACTGGGCGATGTCGAGGGTCTGGTCGGAGCCCGAGCCGGACACCCGATATACCAGACGGTGTTCGCTCGTGATGCGGCGGGACCACCAGCCCGAGAGGTCGCCCTTCAGGGGTTCGGGCTTTCCTGTTCCGGTGAACGGGTGCCGACGGCATTCTTCGATCAGTGAGTTGAGACGGGTCAGGACCCTGGGGTCGGACCCTTGCCAGTACTCATGGTCATCCCACCCCTGGGACGCGAATCTTGTCTTCACCAGTCAGCTCTCTCACTTGGCCTCCTCCGGCATCAAGCTCTGCAATGGCTTGGTGAAGGCGGGTCGCGTTGCGCGGGGAAGAGAGCAGATGAAGCGTGGTCTGGATTGCATCCCATTCGCTTTTCGCCACCATGACCACAGACTCTCTTCCAGTTCTGGTGATGACAGCCGCTTCGCGATCTTGAACCACGCGGTCCAAGGTGTTCGCCAAGCTGTTTCTGGCATCAGTATAAGTCAGGATTTGCATGGATACTCTGGAGATGAGCGATGTGACTGAGATGAGCGGTGTGACTTTGAGAAGTTCACAACATATGTACAGAATCCTGTACATGTCAAGGGTTCAGGCTACGCCCGGTCATCCTTCGGGCTGCCCATCACCACGAAGGTCGTGATCGACTGGACCTGTGGCAGCACGCCCAGCACATCGGTATGCCAGTGCTTGTAGGCCGCAAGATCGGCGGTTTCGATCCGCAGCAGGTATTCGACGGTGCCGGTGATGTTGTGACACTCCCGCACTTGCGGGGCGCGGGCGACGGCGCGTTCAAAAGCCTCTTGCGCCGCTTTGGTATGAGAATTGAGGCCGACGGTGACATAGGCCACAAAGCCGAGGCCAAGCTTTTCTGGGTCAAGCACGGCGCGGTAGGCCTTGATCACCCCGGCGCGTTCAAGGGCCTGCACCCGGCGCAGGCAGGCCGATGGCGACAGGCCGACCCTCTCGGCCAGGGCAAGGTTGGGCTGGCGCGCGTCCCGGGACAATTCGCGCAATATGCGGTGGTCGATTTCATCAAGCTTCGTCATTTGTTGCAGGAATAGCCCATCTTCCTGCATCTTTGCAATCCGCAGGCGCAGGATGCGGTGCAGGATTGCGCACATGACGCATGAGCTTTTGATCGCCCTTCTGGGCTTTGCCTTTGTCACCTCGGTCACGCCGGGACCGAACAACATGATGCTGCTCGCCAGCGGCGTGAACTTCGGGCTGCGCCGGACGGTGCCGCACATGCTGGGGATCAGTGTCGGCCATTCGCTGATGGTGTTCCTGCTGGGCCTGGGGGTGGCAGGGGCGATCCATGCCTCACCCCGGGCGGGGCTGATGCTGAAGGTCCTGTCGGTCGCCTACATGCTGTGGCTGGCCTGGAAGATCGCCCATGCCGCCGCCCCGGGCGAGGGGCAGTCAGGTGGCAAGCCCCTGACCTTCCTGCAGGCGGCGGCGTTTCAATGGGTCAATCCAAAGGCCTGGGCGATGGCGCTGGGCGCGGTTGCGGCCTATGCGCCCGGTGGTCGGGTGGGCGAGGTGGCATTGGTGGCGGCCGTCTTTGCCTGCGTGAACCTGCCGTCAGTCACGGTCTGGGCGGCTGCCGGTCAGGGCATCCGTGGCTGGCTGCAGGACCCGGGCCGTTTGCGCACCTTCAACTGGACGATGGCCGTCCTTCTGGTGCTGTCGCTGATCCCGGTCCTGCGACTTTAGGTTGCCTCGGCTTGGGCTTTCAACGCGTTGTTCATGGCGATGAAGTCGGCGCGGAAGCGTTCGACGTCCACCACCAGAAGCAAAAGCCCCGTGAACTGCTCCTGATGGACAAGCCGGGTTCCCGACGCAATGGGGGTCAGCCTGAACTGGTGATGCCCGTCGAAAAGGCCGGGTATCGCCAGCCGCCCGCGCCAGGCAAAGCTTTCCCCCGGCACACAGGCTTCAACCACGGGCCGGAACGTGCGGGGCTTGTCGCCTGCGGGATACATCCGGGTCACAAGGCGGGAGCCGGGGGTCAGGTTGCCCTCGATGTGGCGGATGAAGGGGTTCCAGCCAGACCAGGACGGAAAGTCGGTCAGGACCTGCCAGACCCGGTCCGGGCTGGCGGCGATGTCGATCGTGGAGATAGCAGGGTGGATGGCATGATGATCTCCTGTCATCGGGGGGCGATGCAGGACTTGTGCGCCTTTCCAGCATATTCGGTAATTGCCGAAAGAAGGCTTTCTGATATACGCAAATATATGAGCGTAATTCCCCCCTGGGATCATTGGCAAAGCTTTCTGGCGGTGGTCGACACCGGCAGCCTTTCAGGGGCTGCGCGGCGGCTGGGGCTGACGCAACCCACATTGTCCCGCCACGTCGCGGCGCTGGAGGCGGCGTTGGGTGTGCCGCTTTTCCTGCGTGGCACGCAAGGCCTGGTGCCGACGCCCGTCGCATCAGCGCTGATCGAGGGCGCGCGCGGGATGGCGCTGGCCGAGGCGGCGTTGCGCCGAACTGCGGCCGGGGCGCGGACCACTGACGCTGGGGTCGTGCGTCTTGCAGCGTCCGAGGTGGTAGGGGCGGAAGTGCTTCCACCGATCCTGGCGCGGTTCCGCAAGCTTCATCCCGCGATTGCCGTGGAACTTGTGCTGAGCAATCGGGCCGAAGACCTGCTTCGCCGCGCCGCCGATCTTGCCTTGCGAATGTTCCGGCCGGAACAAGGCGGCTTGCGGGCGCGGCGGCTGGGCACGGCGCATCTTGGGCTTTACGCGCGGGCCGACCATCTGACCCAAACCGGCGGGGTGCCGCAAGACGAAGCTTCCCTCATGACCCGCACCCTGATCGGGCCAGAGGATATTGCCCGGCTTGGGGGGCTGACGCTGGGGGGAAAGCATCCCGTGACCGGCGACTTCGGCTTTCGCTGTGACAGTGATCTGGCGCAGATGGCGCTGGTCCGCGCCGGGGCGGGGATCGGCATCCTGCAAGAGATCGTGGCGGCGCGCGATCCGGGTCTGGTGCGGGTGCTGCCCGGGTTTCGGCCCGCGCTGGAGGTATGGCTTGCGATCAATGCCGACATGGCCGACAGCCGACCCGTGCGCCTGCTTGCCGATCATCTGGCGGTGGACGTGCGGGCGGCTTATCTGACTGCCCCGGCCTGACGTCAGCCCCGCGACGTTTCAGCCTAGCGCACCCACAGGCCTTCGCGTTTCAGCGCGTTGCGGATCATCTGTTCGCGGGGGGGCAGGCGGCCGCGGTCGAAAAGGTCCCGCGCTTTTCTGCCCTGGTTGAGATAGACCATCTGCTTCATCGCCTTCCAGTCGCGCAAGACCGGGCGCAGGACCTTGTCCCGCGCCACCGTCTCCAGCACCGTAACGGCATGGTCGCTTTCCTGCGCGTAAAGCAGCGGCAGTGCGCGGTAGTGGCAGGTGGCGCTGCCATCAAGGGGAGCAAGACCCGGCTCCGGACGACCACCACCGAAGGAATGGATGACAAGGGGCAGCGTGATCTGGTCAAGCCAGGGGTAAAGCTCCTGGCAGACCAGTTCGGGCGGCGGAGTGTCGCGGATCGTGCAGGCCCAGTCCAGAAAGCGGCGGCCAAAGGCTTGCGGGCTTTCATGAAAGAACCAGCCGGCGTTGAAGTAGAGGAACCGCTGCCAATAGTCCTGCGGTTGCGACGGATCGAGCGAGCTTTCAAGATCAAGGCCGAAATGGCGGTAAAGGGCGGCCCAGGTCTGTGTCAGCGTGGGGCCGTAAAGTTCCACCCTGGGCCAGGTGTTTTCCCGCCGCATGGACGCTGAGGGCCGGGCGAAGTCGAAGGGAACCTTGGACAGCGGGCCGATGATCAGCGTGTCGGTGTCCAGAAAGACGAAGGGCGCATCGGGCAGGGCGGCAAGGGCCTCGATCTTGTTGCCATGCGGGTAGCTTGCGCCAAAACTGCGGGACTGAAAGGGCAGGATGTCCGCGCCAAGCTTTTGCAGGACGCCTTTCGTGCCGTCAGACATCCGGGGGTCGCCCGGCCACATCGGCCCCGGCTGCGGTTCGGCAATGTAAAGCCGCCCGGTGAAGCCGGGATCACTGTGGCGCAGCGACGCGGCCAGCAGGATCGCCTCATGCTCCAGCCGGCCGGCCTGGCCGACGGCAAGGATGCTGAAGCTCATTCCCCTTTCGGAGCGGTCGGGGGGGTGAAGCGCAGGGACAGGCAGGACATGCCCCCGTCCAGCTTGGCGCATTCGGAGTTGCCGATCTCGCGGATGGTGAAGCCAGCGGCCAGGATCGCGTCGCGAGTGCGGGGAAAGCCTGCAGGCATCAAGACAAAGTCGTTGAACCGGATGGTGTTGGCGGCGGCTTCCTCACCTTCGGCGACCGGGATCACGCGATACCCCGTGAAGCAGCCCGAGGCGGAAAGGCGGGTGGTAGACAGGATCGTCCCGACGTCGAGAAGCGAGCAATCGGTCTTGAAATGCAGAACACCCGGCGGCGTGTGGACTTCGCGGACCTGATGGCCCCAGGGGGCGACCAGCCGGGTCAGTTCGGCGATCCCGGCGGCATTGGTCCGGGCCGACCGGCCAACCAGGATCTCGCCTTCGGTCACCAGAATGTCGCCGCCTTCGATGAAGCTGTCCTTGCCCGTGACCGCTACGACCTGCGCGTAAAGCGCCCGCAGATGGGGGGCCATCTCTGCCGCCTCGCCAAGGCGCGAAGGCGCACCGGGGCGCATGACGACGGCGCCTTTCGGCAGGCAAAGGGCAGTATCCTCGACAAAGACGCCGTCGGGATAGGCCTCAAGCGCAGGCAGTTCGACGACTGTCGCGCCGGTATCCTTCAGCGTGGCGACATAGGCGGCATGATGGGCCTGCATGAGGGCCAGGTCGGGGGTGCCGGTATCCACCGCGCGCAGGCCTGCGGTGATGCTGGTGGCCGGGCGGCGGGTGATGGCATGGGTGAAATGGGTGGAAAAGGACATGGAGTGCGGGCCTCGGTTGCAGGGGATTGTGTCGCACCCTAAAGCACGGTTCGCAAGAGCCGCGGGCATGAGAGACAGGTGGATTGTCCCCCGCCTGGAGCGGGACGCCCCATGAAGGAAGCAGAGCCCGTCCCGGGCCCGACCCGGGACCTCGGTCGATGCAGGGGTGCGCCGGGGCCTGTCAGAGGCCCCGGGTCAGGCCCGGGGCGGGTTTTCCTTGTGGCTGTCGGCGGTCCCGGTTCCCACAACAACCATCCCGCTCTGGCAAGCGCAGATCAGGTCTTGAGGGGGTAGCGGTCCGCCTCGGCGAAGACGTCGATCGCCCGGGTTCCGGCCTTGACGACGGCGCCATGTTCCACCCCGGCGGGAATGAAGTAACTGTCGCCGGGGCGACAGGTCCGTGTCTCGCCGCCGATGGTCAACACGATCTCGCCCGCGATGATGGTGCCCCACTGGTCCCCGTGTGCATGGATCGGCAGGGTCATGTCCTGCAGGAAGGTGAAGAACACCACCAGCCCGTCGTCCGACCGCACGGCGGCGGTTTGCAACGTGTCCGTGGGAAAGGGCACCGCAAGGCCGGGGAATGCGGTGATGAAATCCGGAAATGACATGGGAACCCTCGGCGTTGCAGTGACGTCACGGGGGGCAGCTTAGGCGAAAGCGCCAGTCCCGCAAGCGGTCATGCAGCGCCTATCCGGCCCAGGGCAGGGTCAGCGCAGGGTGGAAGATCCAGCGCCACCAGGCATGGTCAAGGAACTGCCCCGCAAGGATCAGGAAGACGAATGGCAGCGTGATCAGCATGGCAAGACCATACCAGAGCGTTGCAAGCAGACGGGACGGGGCCGGGCCGGGTTCCGACGCCTCGGCCGCCTGGCTGCCATCCCAAAGCCCCGGCTTCAGGCCCGCGGCGCGGGGGGCTGACCGGCTGTAGACCCTCACGGCAAGCGCCCGGGCGATCCAGGCGGTGAAAAAGGCCATGGCGGCAAGAGAAAGGCTGATCCAGCCCTGCAGGTCTGCAAGGGCTTGCGGCGAAAGATCCTCGATCCAGGGGGCCCAGTCGGTGGCGGTGGTCGTCAGCCCCCGGGCAGCGGTGAAAGGAAACGCGAGGACCACCAGCAGGACAGCAAGCGCCGGGATGCGCCAACCGGCCTGGGCGATGACCGACCGCAGGCGGCGAACCTCGAAGGCGGCGGCAAGGCGGTCTTCGGTCGCAAGATGGGCCAGCATGACCGGCAGGGCCGGAACGACAACCGCCGCGATCAGCGCCCCAAGAAGAAAGACGGATGGCCCGACAAACGCCTGCTCATAGCCCTTGTTGAACGAATTTTCCCACCCCGCCCACCAGGCGCCAAGCCAAAGCAGAGTGAAGGGCAGCGTCCAGACCAGAAGCGCCGTCAAGGTCATCAGCCCGGCGCGGACGTTCGCGGCAAGACCGCCAAGGGTGCGGGCAAAGCGACCCGTTGCGCGGCCCTGCATTTCGCGCGGGCCGAAAAGCCAACCGGGCTGTTCGGCGACTGTGCCGAAGCGCATCTGTGCGGCATGGCCAGAGGATCGGGACAGCCAGCCAAGGGCCAGAACTGCGGTGACCGGGCCGGTGCAAAGAAGGGTACCGACAAGACCGCTCCAAAGGGTGCGGCCAAGCCGGGCAAAACGACCGGGGCCATAGCTGGCGCGGGAAAGGACGGTCACAGGAATGCCCCCTCGATGGCTGTCCCTTCGGCGCGGGTCGCGGCAAAGCCCATGGCGGCGGCGATGGTCGGCGCGACGGCGGACTGGTCAATGGGCGTGTCGACCACGCCCTTGCCGATGCCCGGCCCGAAGATCACCGCCCAGACCTCATGCGCGGAACGCGAGTTGAAGTGGTGCTGGAACGGCACCTCGGCCAGCGGGTTCGCATCGCGGCCGCAATCGGGGGTGATGACGAAAATGGTGTTGTCGCGGTAGAACGGATCGGCATCGGCCAAGGAGACCAGCCGTTGCAAGCCCTCATCAATCACGGCGATGGCGCGAGTATAGTGGCTGGGATTGCCCCAATGCACATAGTCGGGGTCCTGATAGTTCACCATCATGAGGCGCGGCTGCAGTTCTGTCATCGCGCGGGTCGCAAGCTCGGTCAGCAAACGATCGCCGCGCGGATTGCGCAGGCCGTCGTCGCCAAAGCCCTGCCGCCAGCGGGCCCAGAACGCCTCGACTTGCGGAGAGGGGTCAGGGGTGGCACCGCGCGGGTCAGTGGTCAGCAGGCGGGTTCGTTCCTCCTCCAGCGCGACCCGGGCCTCATCCGTCAGGCCACCCTCGGCCAGCTGCATCCGGGTGCGATACAGCTTGTAGCGGTGCAGGCTGAGCATTTCGGACCGCACGTCGATGCCGAAGTGATCGCCCGCGCCGAAGGTGAAGAATTCCTCTTGCGGGCGCTCGCCATTGATCAGCAGCACCTGGTGCGACGGGATGTCGAAGCTGCGGCGCAGGTATTCGAACAGGGTGGGTTCGGTCGGCTCCAGCCGGTCCTGCAGGAATTCGCTGGCGTCGCGGTAAGCAAGGTAGCGCCCGGTCAGAAGGTTGAGCGTACCCTCGGCATGGCTGGTGTTCACGCCTTCAAGTTTGTCGATGCGAAGGTCGGGAACAAAGGTGCCCCGGGGGGCGAGACTGTGACGCAGATACGGGGCCCAGGTGGCCGCCTCGTCGATCGTCTCAGCCCTGCGAACCCCACCGCCAAAGCGCACAAGAACGACGTTCGGGCCCCGGTAGGCGCCCTGCGCGCGCGCTGGAACGGGCGCGGCAAGACTTGCGGCCAGCCCCAGCGATCCAAGCGTGAAACTGCGACGGTCCATTGCATCCTCCGCTTTGTTAATAGGATTAACATTACACGAATCGAGAGGCATGGCGAGGGGTTTTTTGAGCGGCTGGAACCAGGAACAGGATGCGGCTGCGATGGCGTCACGAAAGTGCGGGCTGGAGACCCTGAATTGGGGATCGGGCGGCCTGACTGACCCGAGGAGGAACGCCTTCCTCCCAGGTTACAGTCAGCGACCTGACATCAGCAGCGTGCACTACAGGACGGTGTCATTGCCCAGGCGCCACAGCGATCCTGGGCTGGATCATATGGAATAGGGGCGCTGGAAGCAGGAAAACATGGTGGGCGACCCTGGAATCGAACCAGGCGTGGGTCGCCCCGGGGGAGTTACAGTCCCCTGCCGCACCTTGCAGCTCGTCGCCCGCCGGGGGAGGGTCTACCCAAGGGGGCCAAGGGCGTCAAGGGGGGGCGTCGCAGCCTGAAGCCGACGTTTTCGGCTTGCATCGCCGGGTGGTCGTAGCACAAGGTCCGCCGTGCATTTCCGGGGGTCAGCCGATGAAGACAGGTGCCAGAAAACCCTCATGGGTGGTCGACAAGGAACGCGGAGAGCGGCGCGAGGCGCGGGAAACCGTCTGGCTTTTCGGCCTGCATGCCGTGCGCGATGCGCTTGCGAACCCCGCGCGGGAAAAGCTGCGGCTGGTGGTCACGAAGAACGCGCTGGACAAGCTGGAGGCGGCAGTCGCCGCCTCGGGCATGGCGCCAGAGGTGGTTGACCCGCGCCGGTTCGACGTGCCGATCGACGAAGGCTCGGTCCATCAAGGCGCGGCGGTTGAAGTGCGCCCCTTGCAATGGGGCCGGTTCGAGGATGTCTGCGCTGCAGGTGAGGGGTTGCCGCTGGTCGTGCTCCTGGACCGGGTGACAGACCCCCACAACGTCGGCGCGGTCCTGCGGTCGGCCGAGGTGTTCGGTGCCCGCGCGGTGATCGCGCCCCGGCACCATTCGGCACCGGAAACCGGCGCCTTGGCCAAGACCGCCAGCGGAGCGCTGGAGCGGCAGCCCTATCTCAAGGTCACCAACCTGTCCGAAGCGATGGACGCGCTGAAAGACATGGGTTTTACCCTGATCGGGCTGGAAGGCGAAGCAGGGGTAACGCTGGCCGAGGCGGTGGCGGGTGTTGGCGGGCGCCCCATCGGACTGGTCCTTGGCGCCGAAGGTCCGGGCCTGCGCGAGAAGACGCGCGAGACCTGCGATCTCGTGGCGCGCATTCCCTTTGCGGGTGTTTTCGGCAGCCTGAACGTGTCGAACGCGGCGGCGGTGTCGCTTTACGCAGCCGCCGAGACGCTTGGGCGCAAATGATCCGGGCTGGCGTGATCACGTCTCTGCGACCGGTCTTTAACGGGCCGTCAGGGTCACTAAGTTTCAAAGTGGAGGTACGGGACCGGAACCCCGTCCTTGACTTCACTGTCCCTCGTTCCGCGACTGGGCGCCTGGGGTTTTCCCCGGGCGCCTTTTTCATCGGGAAAAATCATGCCCAGTGACAGCGATCTGCGGACCATCCTGACATCGGTCAAGACCATCGCCCTGGTCGGATGGTCACCAAAGCCCGACCGGCCAAGCCATCGGGTTGCGGCCTTCCTTGCAGCGCGGGGTTATCGGGTGATCCCGGTCAATCCGGGGCAGGCCGGGCAACAGGCGCTGGGCGAGACGGTCGTGGCCAGCCTGGCCGAGGCGGGCCCCGTCGACATGGTCGACATCTTCCGCCGCAGCGAAGAGGCGGGTGTGGTCATCGACGAGGCTATTGCGACCGGGGCAAGAGTTGTCTGGACGCAATTGGGCGTCGTCGACGAAGCCGCCGCGGCGCGGGCAAGGACTGCCGGCCTTCAGGTGGTCATGGACCGCTGCCCGGCTATCGAGATACCCCGGCTGGGGCTTTAGGGCGGGGCGCCGCCGTGCGCCTTACCGCTTCCACGGCGGCGGAAGGATATGGCCCCGGCGCTTGGCAATCATGAGAAGGATCACGCCCGCCGTGGTGCAAAGGATGAGCGCGACAATCGACCGCTCCATGCCGAAGCTGCCGCCGGTCAGCAGGTCCGGCCCAGTCAGTGTGTCGCGGATCAGGCCAGGTTCGGCGACCGCGCCGGACACGATGCCGGAAAAGATCGCCGACTGGACGTAATTCCATGCCATGTGAAACCCGATAGCCATCCACAGGCGACGCGTCACGAGGTAAGCCCCAGCCAACAGCAGGCCGGCCTCGATCGTGATGTAGATCGCCCCGCCGATGGTGGCGTCCGGGTTCAAGAGATGGATGAAGCCGAAGACCGCCGAGGAAACGATGACGCCGGCCCAGGTGCCCAGCATGTCCTCGACCGATTTCAGCAGGACGCCACGGAACACCAGTTCCTCGAAGATCGCGGACTTGACGGCCATGGCGATGGCCGGAATGAGGAAGCTCAGGGGGTTCAACCCCTCCACCTTGAAAATGCCAAAGACCATGAGGATCAGGGCACAGGCGGTGTAAAGGCCGGCGCCGATCAGGGCGCCGATGGCAAAATCGCGGCCCGCGCCGGGCAGCGCCAGTTCAGTCGCCTCGCGACGCTCAATCACACGGGCATAGGCCAGGTAGATCCCCATGGCGACCAGCCCAATCCCAAGCGCAATCGCGTCCCCGAAGACTGGATTGTCCTTCACTGCGCAGCCACAGCGGCTTGATGTCGGCTGCGGTGTCGGTCATTCGCAAGGTCCTGTGGCGTTGCATCCGGTGGCTTGCAAACCAGAAACGGCAAGTTTGCACAGGCCACCGCACCACTTTGCCCGAAGGAACACGGCTTCGTCTATCCCTATTGCGATATGCCTGCGGGCAGTCGGGAGAGCCTTTCAGCCGCCTCGCCTAGCCCCGCATGCCCTTTTCGGCGATGCCCGAGGTGCCTTCGCGGCGGTCAAGCTCGGCCAGCACCTCGGCAAGGGAGACATTGCGGGACGTGATCATCACGAGAAGATGGTAAAGCACGTCCGCCGCCTCGGATGTCAGGCGGTCGCGGTCGCCTTTCACCGCCTCTATGATCGCCTCCACTGCCTCTTCGCCGAACTTTTCGGCGCATTTCTCTGGCCCCTTCGCCAGAAGCTTCGCCGTCCAGGAGGTTTCGGGGTCCGCGCCCTTGCGGGCTTCGATGGTCGCGGCGAGCTTTTCGAGGGTCATATCAGCCTCACGTCAGGCGAACGGGGATGCCGGCGGCGGCCATGTGGGCCTTGGCCTGACCGATGGTGAAGGTGCCGAAGTGAAAAATCGAGGCGGCGAGGACGGCACTGGCATGCCCTTCGGTGATGCCTTCGACAAGGTGGTCAAGCGTGCCAACCCCGCCGCTGGCGATCACCGGGATATCGACCGCGTCGGCGATGGCACGGGTGAGGGGGATGTTGTAGCCGCCCTTCGTTCCGTCGCGGTCCATGCTGGTCAGAAGGATCTCGCCAGCCCCCTTTGCCGCGACGGTGCGGGCAAACGCCACCGCGTCGATGCCGGTCGCACGGCGGCCACCGTGGGTGAAGATTTCCCAGCGTCCGGGTTCCACCGTCTTGGCGTCGATGGCCACGACAATGCACTGGCTGCCGAAGCGATCTGCCGCCTCGGCTACCACGTCCGGTCTGGCGACGGCGGCAGAGTTGAAGCTGACCTTGTCGGCCCCTGCCAAAAGCAGCTTCCTCACATCCTCGGGCGTGCGCACGCCGCCGCCCACCGTCAGCGGCATGAAGCATTGCTCGGCGGTGCGCGTCACAAGGTCGAACATCGTGGCGCGGTTGTCTTCGGTCGCCATGATGTCCAGAAAGCAAAGTTCGTCCGCGCCGGCAGCGTCATAGGCCTTTGCCGCCTCGACCGGGTCGCCCGCGTCGACAAGGTCGACGAAGTTCACGCCCTTGACCACGCGGCCATTGGCGACATCTAGACAGGGGATGATCCGGGTTTTCAGCATGCTGCCGTACATTTAGCGACAGGGTGCTTGTCTTGCCAGAGGAGATATCAGGATGCAGGCCACCCGCTATCTGATGCTTTCGCTGCTTCTGGGCGGACTGACCGTCTGGGGATCCGAGAATCTCTTCTGGACGATGCCCTTTCCGGATCTGACGCCGCTGGCCCTTCTGTTGACCGTGCTTGCCTATTCGGTGGCATCCGCCGTGGCCTTGTCAGCGGTGATCTGGACCGGGGTTGGCGGGTTGCCAGCCGCCTTTCTGGGTGGGGCGATTGTCGGTTACATGTCCGAGGGGGTGATCGTCGGCACGATCTACCAGCCCTTCCCGCCCCTGTTTTTCCTCGTCTGGACCCAGCTCGCCTGGCACGCGCTGATCACCGGAGGGCTGATTTTCGGTGTCGGAAGGGCGGCGGCGGTGCTTGGGCCAATTCGCCTTGCGCTGATCTGGACATTTTTCGGTCTGTCCGGGGCCTATTGGGCGCAGTACTGGGTGACAGAACGGCCCGACCTGCCCGACCCGGCGCGCTTTGCAGGTTACATTCTTGTGCTTGGGCTGATTGTACCGCTGGCCCATGCTGTGATGGACAGGATCGGGCAGTTGCCGCGCCCGAAACCTTGGGTTCTGTCGGTTGCCCCTGTCATCGCGACCGGGGTCTGGCTGGCCAGCTCGATTGCCGATCCGAACCCGATGCGACTGGTCCTTCCGCCGATTCTGATGCTGATCCTTTGGGTCATGTGGCGGCTTGGGCAGCGGGAACGGCCGGTGTCGCTGGGCACGGCGGTGCCGGTCTGGCACCACCTGCTGTTCCTGATCGCCCCGGCGCTTGTGGTCTGGCTGGCTCCGCTTGGCTGGGCGCAGGGCTGGGGGTCGCTGGGCGCGAACTGGGTCGTGGCGGGCATCACCATCCTTGGGTCGGTCGCGTGGATGGCGCGGCTCGTCCGGTCAGCCGCGAAGCGACCTTAACGCCACGGCCAGATCAATTGCCCCATCATAAAGCGCCCGGCCCGAAATCGCGCCTGCAATGACCCCGGTGTCGCGCAGCGCAAGGAGGTCGGCCATGCTGGAAACGCCGCCCGAAGCGACTACCGGAATCGAGACGGCGCGGGCAAGGGCCTCGGTCGCCTCGATGTTCGGACCCTGCATCGCGCCGTCACGGTCGATGTCGGTGTAGATGATCGCGGCCACTCCGGCATCTTCAAAGCTGCGGGCCAAGTCGGTGGCGATGACGTCTGTCTCGGTCGCCCAGCCTTTGGTTGCGACCCGGCCCTTGCGGGCGTCGATGCCGACGGCGACCTGTCCGGGAAAGGCTTTGGCGGCCTCGCGCACCAGGGCGGGGTTTTCGACGGCGACAGTGCCAAGGATGACGCGGGCAAGGCCTTTCTCAAGCCACATGCCGATTGTCGCCATGTCGCGGATGCCGCCGCCAAGCTGGGCGGGAACCGTGACGGCCTTCAGGATCGCCTCGACCGCCGCGCCGTTCACCGGCTGGCCCGCGAAGGCGCCGTTGAGGTCGACAAGGTGCAGCCAGGCGCAGCCCGCCCGTTCGAACGTCAGCGCCTGAGCGGCGGGGTTGTCGCCGAACACGGTGGCCTCGGACATCTCGCCGCGCAGAAGCCGGACGCACTGGCCGTCCTTCAGGTCGATGGCGGGGTACAGGATCATCGCGTCGCCCTTGTGCTGGTTGCGGGGTCTTTGGCATGGCCGGGCGCGAATGAAAAGACAAGGAAAGCGACCCCACGTCACGCTTGATCGCCTGGCAAACTGGGGCAAAGCATGTGCGCACCCCTGGGAGGAGGACACCCATGAAGAAGTTTGCACTGGCCGCAGCCCTTGCGGTTCTTGGCACCAGCGCGTTTGCCGATCCGGTCGAAGGCATCTGGCAGACCAAAAAGGACGACAACGGCAAATTTGGCCATGTCGAGATCAAGCCCTGCGGCCCGGCTTTCTGCGGCACGCTGATCAAGGCCTTTGGCAGCGACGGCAAGGAAACCGAAAGCGACAACATCGGCCGCCAGATCGTCTGGGACATGGTCGCCTATGCCGGCGGGCTTTATGATGACGGCCAGATCTATTCGCCGGATCGCGACAAGACCTACAACGGCGACATGACCCTGAGCGGCGACAGCCTGGCGGTGCGCGGCTGCGTGCTGGGCATTTGCCGCGATGGCGGGACCTGGACGCGGGTGAAGTAAGCCGCAAGGATCGGGTCGTGCGGGTGCAGCGGCTCGGCTAAGGCTGGGCCGAAGGAGACCCCGATGACCCGCGCAGACTGGATACGACTGACGATCCTTTCCATCCTGTGGGGAGGGTCGTTCCCTTTTGTCGAGGTCGCGCTGGAGGGGCTGCCGGTCCTTACGATCGTCTGGGCGCGGGTGGCCCTGGCGGCGACGATTCTGGCGCTGGTGCTGGCCGTGTCGGGGGCCGGGTTCCCGCCGCGCGCTGTCTGGCCTGCGCTCGGGGTGATGGGGTTTTTCAACAACATGGTGCCCTTCACGCTGTTCGTTGCGGCACAGGGGCAGATTACCGGGGCGCTGGCATCGGTCCTGAATGCAACCACCCCGTTGTTTACAGTTCTGGTGGCCCATCTGGCGACCACGGATGAGCGGATCACCGGGACAAAGGCGGTCGGTCTTGGTCTGGGCTTCGCTGGGGTCGTTGTGATGCTGTCGGGCGAGGGGCTGGGGGGCGAGGGAATCGCGATGCTGGCTTGCCTGATGGCGGCGCTGTCTTACGGCGTGGCGGGTGTCTGGGGGCGGCGGTTCCGGGTACGGGGGGTGGCTCCGCCGGCCACGGCTTTCGGGCAGGTCACGGCAAGCACGGTGCTGATCTTGCCAGTCTGGCTTTGGGTTGATGCGCCCTGGGGCATGGGCTGGCCGGGCCTGCGCCCGGTTGCGGCGGTGGTGGCCCTGGCGGGGTTGTCGACGGCGCTGGCCTATCTGCTGTTCTTCCGGCTTCTGGCGGAAGTCGGGGCAACCCGGCTGTCGATGGTCACCTTTCTGATCCCGGTCAGCGCAAGCTTTCTTGGCTGGCTGATCCTGGGCGAGGCGCTGCGGCCCGGTCATCTGGCAGGGTTTGCCCTGATCGTGGCGGGGCTTTTGGCAATTGATGGAAGGATGGGGCAATGGCCGGGCGCGCGGTGACCGAGGCAGAATGGGCGGTGCTGGCAGAGCGGCGCCCCGCCCCGTGGTTCTTTGCGGTGGTGACCACTGGCGTGGTCTGCTGCTGCGGTTGCCCGGCGCGGCCGCTTCGCCGGAATGTGCGCCTGTATGACCGGCTGGAGGCGGCCCTTGCCGAGGGCTTCCGGGCCTGCAAACGCTGCAAACCCGGGATTACGGCCGCCACCTCAGGAAGTTCGCGATAAGACGAAGGCCAGCCGCCTGCGATTTCTCGGGGTGAAACTGGGTGCCGATGATCGTGTCACGGCCCACGATCGCCGTGATCTCGGTTCCATAGTCGCAAAAGGCAAGGCGATGGGCCGGGTCGGTGACGCGGAAGTGGTAGGAGTGGACGAAATAGGCGTGGTCCCCGGTCTGGATGCCGTCCAGCACCGGGTGCGCGCTTTCAATGACCAGATCGTTCCAGCCCATGTGCGGGACTTTCAGGGCGCGGTCGGCAGGTTCGATCCTGACGACATCGCCGGGGATCCAGTCAAAGCCGTCAACAGTGCGGTATTCATGGCCACGGGAAGCCAGCATCTGCATGCCGACACAAATGCCAAGAAAGGGGCGGGCCTTGCGGGTGACGGCTTCTTCGATGGCCTCGTAAAGCCCGCCGTAGGTTCCCAAAGCCGCCCGGCAGGCCGGGAAGGCACCGTCGCCCGGAAGAACGATCCGGTCGGCGCGCGCCACATCCTCGGGGCGGGAGGTGACGAGGATATCACCTCCACCGCCTTCCAGCGCCATGCGCTGAAAGGCCTTTTCGGCGGAGTGGAGATTGCCGGAATCGTAGTCGACAAGGACGGTCAGCATGGGGGTACCGGCAGAGTTGGCGGCGGGGGGGTGGAAGCCTCCGGCGGGGATATTTTCGCCAGAATGAAAGCGCTTAGATCGCGCCCTTTGTCGAGGGGATGGCAGAGCTGCGCGGGTCGGCTTCCACCGCGTCACGCAAGGCGCGCGCAACAGACTTGAAGGTGGCCTCGGCGATGTGATGGCTGTTCAGGCCGTGGACCTTGTCGACATGGAGGGTGATGCCGCCGTGTGTTGCCAGGGCCTGAAAGAATTCGCGCACAAGTTCGGTGTCGAAGGTGCCGATCTTCGGGGTCGGAAAGTCCACGGTCCAGACAAGGTGGGGTCGCGCGGACAGGTCCAGCGCGGTTGCGATCTGGGCATCATCCATCGCCAGCCGGAAATGGCCATAGCGGCGAATGCCGCGCTTGTCGCCAAGGGCGCGCGCCAGGGCCTGACCCATTGCGATGCCAACATCCTCGACCGTGTGATGATCGTCGATGTGGGTGTCACCCCGGGCAGCGACCGTCAGGTCGATCAGGCTGTGGCGCGCGAGCTGGTCCAGCATGTGGTCGAAGAACCCCACGCCGGTCTTGCAGTCATATAGGCCAGTGCCGTCCAGATTGACGCTGACCGAAATCTCGGTCTCGGCGGTCTTGCGGGTGATCTCGGCCTTGCGCATCGGGCACCTCTGTCGGTTCCTTGCGGCTGGTAAACCCTTGGGCTGCATCGGGCAAGACCCTGGAACGCGAAAGGGCGCCCTGTGAGGCGCCCTTGCTGCTGGTCCGACTGGAGCGGGCGATGAGATTCGAACTCACGACCCTAACCTTGGCAAGGTTATGCTCTACCCCTGAGCTACGCCCGCGCCGGTTGGACTGCGGGGGATGTATAAAGACCCGTGCGCCGCTGCAAGGGGAATTTGCCGGATGGGCGAAAAATTGTGTATCGGGGCAAGGTCGGCCCCGTGGCGTCTGGTTCCGCCCGTATCGTCGTTCGCAGAAGGGTTCTGGTTGCGTGGCGTCTCTGCCTTGCCCGCCCGTTCCTGACCCGTTAGGTAACGCGGGACCCCATCTTGCGAGGCCCCCCATGCGTCTGACCCGCTACTTCCTTCCCGTCCTCAAGGAAAACCCCGCCGAGGCGCAGATCGTTTCGCACCGCTACATGCTGCGGGCCGGGATGATCAAGCAGCAGGCCGCCGGGATCTATTCCTGGCTGCCCCTGGGCCTGCGCGTGTTGCGCCGGATCGAGACGATCGTGAACGAGGAGCAAGAGCGGGCCGGGCATATTCCGCTGTTGATGCCGACCTTGCAACCGGCCGACCTGTGGCGCGAAAGCGGGCGCTATGACGACTACGGCCAGGAAATGCTGCGGATCAAGGACCGGCAGGACCGCGAGATGCTGTATGGCCCCACGAACGAGGAGATGATCACCGACATCTTCCGCGCGCATGTGACCAGCTACAAGGACCTGCCGCTGACGCTTTACCACATCCAGTGGAAGTTCCGCGACGAGATGCGCCCGCGCTTCGGCGTGATGCGCGGGCGCGAGTTCCTGATGAAGGACGGCTACAACTTCGACGTCGACCGCGATGCGGCCCTGCACGCCTACAACCGCCACATGGTCAGCTATCTGCGGACCTATGAGCGGATGGGGCTGACGGCAATTCCGATGCGCGCCGACAGCGGGCCGATCGGTGGCGATGACACGCACGAGTTTCTGGTCCTCGCCGCGACCGGCGAGTCCGAGGTGTTCTTCGACAGCGCCGTGACCGAATTGAAGCTTGGCAACCGCGATGTCGATTACGACAATCGCGCGGAAGTGGCGGCGGTCTGCAAGGAGTTCACCACCCTTTACGCACGCACCGATGAAACCCACGATCCGGCCCTGTTCGACGCCATCCCGCAGGAGCGCCGCAAGGTCGCACGGGGGATCGAGGTTGGCCAGATCTTCTACTTCGGCACCAAGTATTCCGCCAGCATGGGGGCCGAGGTCACCACCGCCGAGGGCACCAAGGTTCCGGTCGAGATGGGGTCGCACGGGATCGGCGTCAGTCGTCTGCTGGGTGCGATCATCGAGGCCAGCCATGATGACAAGGGGATCATCTGGCCGGAAGGGGTGACCCCGTTCCCGGTCGGGATCGTGAACCTGAAGCAGGGTGATGCGGCGGCGGACGCGGCTTGCGAAGGGCTTTACAAGGCGCTGGCGGCAAAGGGGCTGGAGGCGCTGTATGACGACCGCGACGAACGGGCCGGGGCGAAATTCGCGACGATGGACCTGATCGGCCTGCCCTGGCGGATCACCGTCGGGCCGCGGGGTCTGGCGAACGGGGTGGTCGAGTTGACCTCGCGCCGGACAGGGACCAGCGAAGAGTTGTCACCCGAAGCCGCCGTCGAACGGGTGGCGCAGATCTACGCGGGCGTCTGATGGAAAAGGTCGCGGCTGCGCTTTACAGCCTCGACCTTCTTTTCCTTCTGTCATTTCAGGTTCTGAACCGTGACCAGCCAGCGGTCGCGCATGCGATCAGCGATTACGGTGTGGGCCGCACGGCGCGGCTTTTCCGGATCTATGTGCTCGCGGGCTGCATCGCACCGCCCCTTCTGGCCTGGCAGTTCATTGCGGCGGACAATCCCGGCATGCCGGCTGTGATCCCGGTCTACCTGGTGCTGGTGGCACTGGGCCGCGTCGGCATTGCGGTCTGGCCCAACGACCGCCCCGCCACGCCACACACGCCGTCCGGGCACCTCCATCGGGCGGCCACGCTGCTGGCCTTCACTTGCGCCTACATGACTGTGGTAGAGGCGACGCCCGCCCTTGTGGCAATGCATGAAGGCGTGCGCTCGACCGCGGATATGGTCTTGAAACATCTCATCAGCGCCAGCTTTCTGGCGGTGGTCCTGACGATGTCCACGGCGCTGCGCCCCTGGTTCGGGCTGGCAGAGCGTGCGTTCCTTTATTCAACGGCGCTTTGGTTTCTTCTGGCCTCACTGACCTTGCCACCCTTGTGACAGACCCGCGCCCGACTTTCGCTTGACCTTTTTCCGGCTACGGCCCCCTATCCCCGCAAGCATACAATACCGGAGAGCATCATGGACTATCGTCGCCTTGGAAAATCGGGGTTGAAGGTCAGCGAGTTCTCTTTCGGCTCGTGGGTCACCTTCGCCAAGCAGGTTGACCTGCGCCCCGCAAAGCAGCTTCTGACCGCCGCCTATGATGCGGGGATCAACTTCTTCGACAATGCCGAAGGGTATGAGGCGGGCCAGTCGGAAATCGTCATGGGTCAAGCCATTCAGGAACTCGGGTGGAGCCGCGACAGCTATGTCGTGTCGTCCAAGGTGTTCTGGGGTGGCGAGAAACCCACGCAAAGGGGCCTTTCGGCCAAGCATGTGACCGAGGCAGCCCATGCCGCGCTGAAGCGGCTGCGGGTTGATCACCTTGACCTCTACTTCTGCCACCGGCCCGACATCGACACGCCGATCGAGGAAACCGTGCGGGCGATGCACAACCTGGTTGCGCAGGGCAAGGTCCTGTACTGGGGCACCTCGGAATGGTCGGGCCAACAGATCACCGAGGCGCATCTGGTGGCGCGGCGCGATGGGCTGACCCCACCGACGATGGAGCAGCCGCAGTACAACCTGTTCGAGCGTGACAAGGTCGAACGCGACTATGCGCCGGTCTATGACACGTTCGGGCTGGGGACGACGATCTGGTCGCCGCTGGCCTCGGGTCTGCTGACCGGCAAGTACAACGACGGAATCCCGCAGGACAGCCGGGCCGCCTTGCCGGGTTACGAATGGCTGCGCGAGATCATCGAGGGGCCGAAGGGTCGCCGCCGGGTGGAACAGGTCAAGGCGCTGGCCAAGCTGGCCGATGGCGCGGGGCTGCCAATCCACCACATGGCGCTGTTGTGGTGTCTGGCCAACCCTCGGGTGTCCACCGTGATCCTTGGGGCCTCGCAGCTGTCGCAACTGACCGACAACCTGGCGGCGCTGGACCACAAGGCCGCGATGACGCCCGACCTGATGGCGGCAATCGAGGCCGTGGTGCAGAACCGGCCCGAACCCGCGCAACGGTTCTGAAGGAGAAGACGATGGCACGCGCGCTGATCACCTGGGGCGGCTGGGACGGGCACGAGCCGGACAAGGTGGCCGCACTTTTTGCCGGTTGGCTGCGCGATGCGGGCATGGCAGTCGAAGTTACGGACAGCCTGGCCTGCCTTGATGACCCCGTTACCGTCACGGCCCATGACCTGATCGTTCCGGTCTGGACCATGTCCCGGATCGGCAAGGAGCAGGCGCTGAACGTCTGCGCGGCGGTGGCTGCGGGAACCGGGATCGCAGGCTGCCATGGCGGCATGTGCGACGCCTTCCGCGAGAATGTGGACTGGCAGTTCATGACCGGGGCGCAATGGGTGGCGCATCCCGGCAATGACGGGGTGGACTATGAGGTGCGAATGGTGTCGGACGACCCGCTTGTCGCAGGGGTTGGCGATTTCCGGGTGCAGACCGAGCAGTATTACCTGCACGTTGATCCGGCGGTGAAGATCCATGCGGTCACCGATTTCCCGGTTGCCGACGGACCGCACGCGGTGAACGGCCCGGTCGCGATGCCGGTCGTGTTTACCAAGGGCTATGGCGCGGGCCGGGTCTATTACAACGCGCTTGGCCACAAGGCCGACGTCATCGGCACCGGCCCAGCGGCCGAGTTGATGCGGCGCGGGCTGATCTGGGCCGCAGGCCGGACCTGAGGCGATTCCGGGCAGGCCAGCCAGCGGGCCGGTGATCGCCGCGAACATCGGGTCCCTTTGCGGTTTCGGTGGGTTCAGAGGCCGGCTGCGCGGCCTTCCTTTCGGGCAGGAACGTCTCGGCGCGTTTGCGAGGGGCAGGTGAGCGGACAAGGTTGTCGCTTTGTCGTCAGCGACGACGCCGGTCCCGAAGGGTTCACTTCGTCATGCGTCCGCTGGCCAGCGCGCGCGGATCGGCGCATCCGATGATCGGGGAACGACCCCGCGACAGGCCCATTCGGGTGCAGATGGCTTCTGATGGCGCATTCCCGGGCTCGACGCCGGTCATGAAATCACCGAAGCCGAACCGTGCTTCCATCTCAAGCAGGGCATGCGCCCCAAGAACGACAGACAACCGTTGGCCACGCCGCTCGGGGTCGGTGGCAAGCATGCCCCACCAGGCCTGCTTGCCATGTCCGGGGTGATCTTCATGGGCGAAGGCCGAGGAGGCCGCGCAGGAAACCACTTTCGAGGCGCTGTCAACGGCCACCAGACAGACCGCGGGCCGCAAAAGGCCGCGCAGGACCTCGCCGCAGGGCGGCAGGACTCCGCACCCCAGGGCCATTTCGGCCAGTGACGCCATCTGCGCATCCGCCGACGCCGCGTCCAGGCGCAGCATCGTCAGATCTTCGGGCAGGCAAAGCGTCGCGACCACCTGTCGGGCCGCTGTGAGGGCAGAGCGCCCTCCCTCCCACTTGTCATAAAGCATGGGCACCAGACCGCGTGCCACCATCGACGTCTTGATGGCTTCGACCTGGCCCAACGGAACGGTTCCATAGGTCGCGCTGCCCTGGACGATGGCCAGGGCCGCAAGGTGATCAATGTCGCCATCCTCGGGTCCGGGCAGGCCGACCGTGCGGCCGTAATAGCTGTAGCGCCGGTCCTGACCCAGAACGGCGGCCAACGCCCGGGCACGTCGCAACACCGCACGTTGATCGTCGCTTCCGAAGAATTCGTCGTTCATCGGGGCTGGACCCATCATGATGCCGCAAGGCAAGTCTGGCGGCTGAAAGACCAGGGGTCAAAGCAATACTCATGGCAGGGTGGTCCGGGCAGGCTTTTGCGTTGTCCGGGGTGCCCGCGAGGATCCGCGCGGCTTTCTGCCCTTTGCGGTGCGTGCCTTGACGTTTCCGCCCTTCTCGCCAATGGTCGCGGCGAAGAAGGGCAGGGGAAAATGGCTGGCAAGACGGCTCCGTTCGCAGGCTTCGAATTCATGATCGCCTGGCGGTACCTGCGGGCGCGGCGGGCCGAGGGCGGCGTCAGCGTGATGACCTGGATCAGCCTGATCGGCATCACGCTCGCGGTCTTTGCGCTGATCCTGACGCTTGCGGTGCGCGCCGGGTTCCGGGCCGAGTTCATCGACACGATCCTTGGAGCAAACGCCCATGTGACGGTCTATTCCAGCGGCCAGATCGGGGCGGATGGCCAGATGGTCCGGGGCTTTGTCACCCCGGATGCGGTGGCTGCGGCGATCCGCAAGGTCCCCGGCGTGACCCGCGCAGCCCCGCTGATCCGCGGCAAGCTTCTGGTATCGGACGGCGAGGATACCACCGGAGCCGAGGTCTTTGGCATGCTGCCCGAGGATTTGGCATCAATCCCGCGCATCGGGGCGGGTTCGGGGGCAATCGGCGATCTGGCGCGGTTTCCCGACGGCATTGCGCTTGGGTCCGGCGTGGCGCGGGAACTGGGGGTGACCCTTGGTGACCGGGTGCGGCTGATCGCTCCGGGCGGGGTGAAGACGGCGATGGGCTCCAGCCCGCGGGTGAAGGCCTATGAGGTGGTCTACATCTTCACCGCCGGGCGCTATGACATCGACACGACACGGATCTACATGCCCTTTGTCGAAGCGCAAAGCTTCTTCAACAAGGAGGGCCGCGCCGACGAAATCGAGGTGATGGTCGAACATCCCGACAGGATCGAAAGCTATGGCGAGGCGATCCTTCTGGCGGCAGGGCCAAGTGCGCAGCTCTGGACGTGGAAGGACAGCTCGGGTGCGTTCCTGCGCGCGCTGGACATCGAGGACAACGTGATGTTCGTGATCCTGTCCGTCCTTGTGCTGATTGCGGCAATGAACATCGTGTCCGGCCTGATCATGCTGGTCAAGAACAAGGGCCGCGACATCGGCATCCTGCGCACGATGGGTCTGACCGAAGGCAGCGTCTTGCGCATCTTCTTTCTGTGCGGGGCCTTTACCGGGCTGGTCGGCACGCTTGCGGGTGTCCTGCTGGGGTGCCTGACCGCCCTGAACATCGACCAGATCATGAGCGCGATCAACTGGTTGAACGGGGCGGATGTCTGGGACCCGTCGATCCGGGGCATCTATGCGCTGCCGGCCAAGCTGCAGGCGGGCGACGTGCTGTCGGCCGTGGCCCTGTCGCTGGGGCTGTCCTTCGTCGTGACGATCTTCCCGGCCCGCCGCGCCGCGCGGATGAACCCGGTCGAGGCGCTGCGCTATGAGTGACGCCATGCTGGAGCTTGCGGGCGTCGAAAAGGGCTACAACCGGGGCAAGCCTGCCGAAGTGCTGGTCCTGCGCGGGGCGGACCTGACGATAGCCAAAGGCGAGATCGTGGCGCTGGTCGCTCCAAGCGGCGCGGGCAAGTCAACGCTTTTGCACATCGCGGGTCTGCTGGATGTTGCGGATGCGGGCCGCGTGCGGCTGGACGGTCGCGACATGGGCGGCCTGTCGGACCGCGCCCGGACCGAGGCGCGACGCAGCGAAGTGGGCTTCATCTACCAATTCCACCATCTTCTGCCCGAGTTCAGTGCCCTGGAAAACATCGTCATCCCCCAGCTTGCCAACGGCACCACCAAAGCGGTGGCCGAAGCGCGGGCGCAGGGTCTTCTGGACAAGGTCGGAGTGTCGGCCCGGGCTATGCACAGGCCAGCGGCGTTGTCGGGTGGCGAGCAGCAGCGCGTGGCCTTCTGCCGGGCGCTTGCCAATGCGCCAAAGCTGTTGCTTGCGGATGAGCCGACTGGCAATCTGGACCCAGGCACCTCGGATCAGGTGTTCGGGGTGCTGATGGACCTGGTCAGGTCGACCGGCCTGTCGGCGCTGATCGCGACGCACAATCTGGAGCTTGCCGGACGGATGGACAGGGTCGTGCGGCTTGCCGGTGGACGGGTGACCTGACGTGTGGATGGGCCGGCCAGCCCATGGCTGGCCTGGATGAAAAAAGGAACTGCTGATGCGCGTCCTGCTGATACTTCCGGTCCTGGCATTGCCCCTTGCCCTTGCGGCCTGCGTCGAGCGAAAGGCCCCAACCCCGACCGGGGCCGAGGATTTTGCGAGCTATTGCGCGGGGTGCCACGGGGCCTCGGCCAAAGGCGACGGGCCGGCAGCGGCAGGCCTGTCCCGCCGCCCGGCCGACCTGACGCGGATCTCGGCCCGCAATGGCGGGGTCTTCCCGGGGACCAGGGTAATGGCAAAGATCTGGTCCTACAGCGGTGGGCCGGGGGCAACGACGCCGATGCCATCCTTCGCCCCGCTTCTGGATGGCGAGCTTGTCGGCTATGACGGCGGCGACGGCATCTCAAGCCCCACACCGGTCCGGCTGGTTCAGGTGGCCGAATACCTGAAATCGTTGCAAGAGTAGCCCGGTCAAAGCGGCCGGTTGTAGCGGATGAAGGGCGTGACCCTGGCGACCCGGTCATAAAGCTGCCGGGCGGTCTGGTTGAAGTCCTGCGTCAGCCAGTAGACGGCAGGCGCGCCTTCGGCATCGGCCCGGGCATAGACCGCCTCGATCAGCGCGCGGCCAAGCCCGGTGCCGCGCGCCTCGGGTCCGACGTACAGGTCCTGCAGGTAGCAGACGTTCTCGATCTTCCAGGCGTGACGGTGAAACAGGTAATGCACAAGCCCGACAGGCCGACCCTCTACCGTGGCAATCAGCGCGTTGAAATCCTGGCGGTCCGGGCCGAGGAGACGCGCGAAGGTCGACGCAAAGACCGCGTCGGGAACGGCTGTGTTGTAAAACGCAAGGTAGTGCGTCCAAAGGCGCTGCCAGTCGTCGCGGTCTTCGGGGACAAGGGGGCGGATCTGGGTGGGCATGGCGGTCCTTTGGTTGTGCAGGTCCAGCATCGTCAATGCCGGGTGGCTTGGCAACGGGCAGGAAATCCTGACAATGATGCTTGCCTGTGGTCCGCGATCGCGCGCAGGCAATCGAAGGAATGTCCGGCATGACGACAAAGATCGAAAACCGCTGGCAGATTGCCGCAACGGGGGCCATCGGCGGCCTGCTTCTGTGGCTGGTCGTCGAGGGGGCTGAACGCGGGCTGATCGGCGACCGATGGGCGCTGGTTCTGGCGGCATTTGTTGGCACCGGCTTTGGCGCGGCTCTGGCCATGGCCGGGCCAATCGGCCTTTGGCGCGCGCTGCCAAGGGCGCTTGGCCTTGCCGCCGTCACGGCGGTTCTGGTCTGGCTTGGTGGCCTGCGGTTCGAGGATGGCATCTTCGGCTCTGGCCTTTCGGTGCTGGCGGCGGTCATGGTCGCCACGCTTCCGGTGCCGTTCCTGATTGCAGCGGCACGCGGCGGATGGCGCGACTATCCGGCCCTTTTCCTTGAGGCGTGGTCGATTGCCGTGCGCCTTGTCGCGGCGGCGGCCTTTACCGCACTCGTCTGGGCCGTGATCTATCTGTCGGATGCGGTTCTGGGGATCGTCGGGATCACGGTGATCGCAGACCTTCTGGAGCATTGGGTGGTGCCGATGGTCGTCAGCGGGGCGGTCCTGGGCCTTGGGGTCGCGGTGATCCATGAGTTGGCCGACTATGTTTCGCCCTATCTGGTGCTGCGGCTCTTTCGGTTGCTGCTGCCGGTGGTGCTGGGGGTGATGCTGGTGTTTCTGGTGGCGCTGCCGTTCCGGGGGCTGACGGGGCTGTTCAGCGGGCTTTCCCCGGCGCTTTTGCTGCTGACGATGGTGGGCGTCGGCATTTCGCTGGTGGCAATAGCTGTGGACCAGACAGACGCCGAGGCGACACAAAGCGCGGTCGTGATCCGCGCGGCCCAGGGTATGGCACTGATCCTGCCGGTACTGGCATGCCTTGCGGGTTGGGCGATCTGGCTGCGTGTTGCCCAGCATGGCTGGACGCCGGAGCGGTTGTTTGCTGCTTTGGTCGCGGGGACGGGTCTGGTCTACGGGTTGACCTACGCGGCGGCGGTTCTGCGCGGGGCTGGCTGGATGGAGCGTATCCGCCAGGGCAATCTGCAGATGGCTCTGGCGGTGATCCTTCTGGCGGCGCTGTGGCTGACACCGATCCTGAATGCCGAACGGATTTCGGCCAATGATCAGCTTCGCCGGTATGACGATGGCCGGACCCCGCTTGCCGATCTCGACATCCGCGCCTTCGGTCAATGGGGCCGCCCCGGAGCGGCGGTATTGGCAACGCTGGACGAACGGGCAAGATCTCCGGGGCAGGAAGCCCTTGCCGACCGGCTGGCTGGCCGGGACATCCCCGCCGCCGCCTCGGATCCGGCAACCCTGTCGGCCTTGGTCACAGTCCTTGCGTTGCAACCGCCAGGGGCGTCCGGCACGCGTGACACGCTTCTTGCTGGGGCGATGGACTATCAACTGGATGACTGGGCCCGGACCTGCACGCGCGACGGGGTGGCCGATCAACCGCGTTGCCTGATGGTCGTGGCGGACCTGATGCCCGGCCGCCCCGGAGAAGAGGCGATGCTTCTTCTGGACCGGGGAGGGGACTACGTCGAGGTGCTGGGTCTTTACCTTGACGATCAGGGGCATCTGATGGCCCGGCCGCCCCTTCGAGCCGATGGCCGTTCTGTCACCGGGGCCGAAGCGATGGGGCTTTTGCGCGCCTGGACGGACGTGCCGCCGCCAGTGACCCCGGCCCTGATCAACCAGCTTGGCACGGGCGAGGCCGGGCTGATCGTGCTGCCCTAGCCCGATGGGATTTTGTTAACCGATGCGCTCTAGGTTTGTGGAAGAGAACAACCCGGGGTCTGAAATGGATGCGCTTCTGTTGCGTTCGCTGCAGGGATATGTGCGCGACACGTTCGGTCTTTCGGTCTGGCAGGCCATTTGCCGCCCGGGGAATTTGTCAGTGCAGACATACGAGCCGATGCTGCGCTATGATCCCGGAACGGCGGACACCGTGGCCCAGCGGGCGGCCGACGTCCTGGGCCGCCAAGTCGAAACGGTTTGGGAAGACATGGGAACCTATCTCGTCACGAACCCGGGCCACGAAGGCGTGCGCAGGTTGCTGCGGTTCGGTGGCGTCAGTTTTGCTGATTTCCTGCATTCTCTGGAAGAAATGCCCGGTCGCGCCCGCCTTGCGCTGCCAGACCTGGACCTGCCCGAGATTACGCTGAACGAACTCGGCCCGGATCTTTTCGATATCCGCTGCCGGTCAAGAGTAAAGGGAATGACGCGGGTGCTGGTCGGAATGCTGACGGCGATGGCAGATGACTACGGGTCGCTTTGCCTGATCGAATCCGAAGAAGCGGAATCCATCCGTGTCCGTGTCATGGAGAATTCGCATGGGACTGCGCGGCGATTTGACCTTGCGATGCCAGACCGCTAGGGAATGAAGATGGTCACGCCTCAAACGGTTTGCGCCTTGCCGATCGATGGCCTGGCCCGGCTCATGCCCATGCATCTTTTGCTGGACCGGGACGAGCGTGTGGTCAGCGTCGGACCAACGCTTGCCCGCGTGCTGGCCCAGATGCCGGAACATTTCGAGGTTATCGGGGCACGGTTCCAGGACCTGTTCGAGGTGCGGTCCCCGGGCGGCGTGACCCATGCGGCAGAGGTGCTTGCGCGGGCCGGAAACCGCTTTCGTCTGGTGCCGCGAACCGGAACCCGCGCCGGGCTGCGCGGTCTTGGCACCTGGCTTGCCGATGACGGGCAGATGCTTTTGAACCTGTCGTTCGGGATTGACCTGATCACCTCAGTGCGGGAGTTTGCCCTGACCGACGCCGATTTCGCCGCAACCGAACTGGCGATGGAACTGCTTTACCTGGCCGAAGCCAATGCGGCGGTAACGCGCGAGTTGCGGGGGCTGAACCTGCGGCTGGAAGGCGCCCGCCTTGCGGCCGAGGAAGAGGCGATGACCGACCCCCTGACCGGTCTGCGCAACCGGCGTGCCGCGGACAGCGTTCTGGAACGGATGTGTGCCAACGGTGTTCCCTTCGCTCTGCTGCACTTGGACCTCGACTACTTCAAGGCGGTGAACGACACGCTTGGACATGCAGCGGGGGATCAGGTGCTGGAAAACGTCGGTCGCATCCTTCAGGAACATGTCCGTGCCGAAGACTGCGCCGCCCGCATTGGCGGGGACGAGTTCGTTGTCATCGTCGCAGACCGGACCGACCCAAAGGTGCTTCAGGTGATCGCCGAGCGGATCATCGCTCGGGTGTCCGAACCGCTTGCGTTTCAGGGAACCGAATGTCGGGTTTCGGCCAGTGTCGGGATTGTGCGGTCAGTCGATATGGTCAGACCCGATCCAGTGCGTCTGCTGGCTGCTGCCGATCGCGCGCTTTATGCAGCAAAGCATGCCGGCCGCTCGCAGGCCGTGCTCTTGCTGTTGCCGGAAAGCTGAGGCGGCCCGGACGCAGGACCCTCTTTTGCCGGGCTCCCGTCCTTACCCGTGCTTCTGGTCTTCCGGGATCAACCACAGGGCCTCGGTTGGCAGGGTCACGTCCAGCAGTTGACCGGGGATCAGCGCGCTTGCGGCTTCGGGGGCAAGCAGCGCCTCAAGTCGCTGGCCGGAAACAGACAGTTCGACACGGGTCTGGGTGCCAAGGAACGTCGTGCCGATCACCCTTGCCGAAAGGGCCCCGTCACCCTGACCAAGGCGCACCGCCTCGGGCCGGATGGTGAGCGTTCCTGGCCGGTCCGCCACACCCCGGTCCGCCACACCCCGGTCCGCCACACCCCGGGGCAGGGGCAGTCGGCCAAGGGCACAGTCGAAGGCCCCGCCAGTCACGCGTCCCGCCAGGAAGTTCACTCCGCCAAAGAAGCGCGCCACCGCAAGCGTTGCAGGCCGCGCGAAGATTTCCCGTGGCGCGGCCACTTGCGCAAGCCGCCCGTCCAGCAGAAGGGCAATCCGATCCGCCAGAACCACCGCTTCGGCCTGGTCGTGGGTCACGACAACCGTGGTGACCCCGGTCTCGCGCTGCAAGGTCATGATCAGCGCGCGCATCTCGTCGCGCAAACCCGCGTCAAGGTTGGAAAGCGGCTCATCCAGCAAAAGAAGGTCAGGCTTGAGGACCAGCGCCCGCGCAAGGGCCCCGCGTTGGACCTGCCCGCCCGAAAGCTCGTGCGGGCGGCGATTTCCAAGACCCGCAAGCTGGACCCGCTCCAGCATGGCCGCCACTTCAGCCGCGACGACTGGCGCTGACAGTCCACGCATGCGCAGGCCGAACCCCACGTTCTGCGCCAAGGTCAGATGCGGAAACAGCGGGGCATTCTGGAACACCAGCACCACACCGCGACGTTCGGGTGGCACGTCAAGGATCGACTTGCCGCCAAGACGGATGTCGCCCGCGTCTGGCGCCTGAAGACCGGCAATCATCTGCATCACGGTGGATTTACCAGCGCCTGACGGGCCAAGAAGGGCGGTCAGGCTGCCCTGGGGAACGGTCAGTGACAGGCCTTCCACCGTGCGGCGGTCGTGGCCAGGATAGGTCTTGGTCAGGCCGCGCAATTCCAGCATCATGGCGCAAGACCCGGTGCGCGGCCGGTCAGAAATCGTGCAGTCAACGCCAGGACCAGTGCACCCGGCAGGATGTAGAGAATCGCAATGGCCCCGGTCAGGTCATTGCGGCCAGAGGTGGCAAAGCCGTAAAGGACCAGCGGCAGGGTCTGAACCCGTCCGCCCCCGATCACCAGCGTCAAAAGGTATTGCGACCACGAGACGAGGAAGGCGAAAAGCGCCCCGGTCAAGAGCCCCGGCAGGATGGCGGGCAGTGTGACATGGGCAAAGACCTGCCAGGGACGCGCGCCAAGGCTGCGGGCCTGAGCCTCATGCGATGTGTCAAAGCGGCCAAAGACCGCAGCCATGACCAGCGTCATGTAGGGGATGACCGGGATCAGATGGGCCAGGATCACGCCGGGCACGCCACCAGTCAGTCCAAGCTGCAGAAACACGCCATGCAGACCCGGTGCAATGGCGATGGGCGGAACCAGGACGGGTGCGACAAGCAGCAAAAGAACCAGCTGCTTGCCGCGAAAGCGGTAAAGTCCCAAGGCTCGGCCGGCGGGGACGCCGACCAGGATGGCGAGGGCGGTCGCAACCGATGCGATCAGCATGGACTGGCCCAGCCCATGCAAGACGCCCGAGCTGGCAGAGAAAGCATGGCTCCACGCCTTGAACGACCATGCGACCGGCAAAAGGTCGGGAAAACGCCAGCCGTGGGCCACGGACCAGATCGCCAGTGGCACCAGCGGCAGGACCAACCACAGCGCGAGGGCCATACCGGCCAGAAGGCGCACTCGGTCAGCGCGCATCGCGGCCCCGCGACGGCAAGGCAAGCCGGGCATAGACCGCCAGAAGGCCAGCGCCGATCAGGGCGATGATCATGGCCATGGCATAGGCCTCGGGACGGTTGGCAAGGTCGACATCGGTGAAGCTGCGATAAGCCAGAACCGGAAGCGCCTCGGGCGCGTGGGCCCCAAGGATCAGCGGAATCTCGTAGGCTCCGAAGGCAAAGGCAAAGACCAGGGCCGAGGCTGCGACCAGACCGGGCATCAGCATCGGCAAAAGCACATGCCGGAAGGCCTGCCAGCGGCTTGCACCAAGCGACCGTGCGGCAGCTTCATGCCCCGGACTGATCGCCTGCAGGTTTGCAAGCAGGATCAGGCCGATGAAGGGCACCTCTTTCCAGACATACTGCAGGATGATCCCGATGGCCCAGGGGTCCTGGGTCAGGACCGGGAAGTCCGCCGGCGCCCCGATCAGGCCCGCCGCAAAGGCAAGGCGGGCAAAGCTGCCCGATTGCGAGAAAAGGTAAAGGATGCCGATTGCACCCACCAGATGCGGAACGGTCAGGTTCAGCTGGAACAGGAACAGGATCACCGCGCGTCCGGGAAAGGTCTGCCGCAGCAACACTGCCGACAAGACCGCAAGGCCCGCAGCGATCACGGTCGAGACGCCCGCAATCCAGAGCGAAAGCCCAAGTGAGGCCAGAAACCCGGGCGATGCCAGGACGGCGGCATAGGCCGAAAGATCCGGCTCGGTCAGGCCAAGAGCAGGCATGTAGCGAAAGGACCGCAAGAGACCCAGACCCAGACCCGCCAGAAACAGGCCCCCCAGCAGCAATAGAGCAGGGGTCAGAAGCAGGAAGATCCGGGTCCGGTCTGTCACATCGTCTTCCTCGGGCCCAATGCCCTGTGCCGGGCCAAGGTTGCAGGGTCGTCACGGTCGCGCAAGTGCGACCTCGGGGTCCCATGTGCTTCCGGCTGTCGATCCTTGCCGGGCCGGAGGGGCGGCTCAGTTCCCGACGCTGGCCTTCCAGCCCGCCTCGATTGCGGTCAGCCAGTCTGCCTGCAGTTCGGGAAGGGCCGCCTTGGCCAGGTCCTGTGCCGATACAACGGACGGGTGCCCGACGATGGCGGCGAACCCGGCCTTCACCTCTGGCGATGTCCGTGATATCTCGATTGCCGGGGCAGCGCCCCAGACTTCGGTCTTTGCCTTCTCAAGCTGCGCGTCACCCGACAAAAGCAGGTTTTGAACCACCATCGCCGCCGCCTTGTTGGGCGAGTTGAAGGGGATCAGCGTGTAATTGGTGTTCCCGATCGTGCCGTCGGTCAACCCGAATGACCGGGTGCTTTCCGGCCAGGTTCCGGCCTGAACGGCCAGGCCGAACTGTGACGGGTCATAGTTGAAACTGAAGGCAACCTCGCCATTGGCAAAAAGCTCGTTCAACTGGGCAATCGTGTTGGGGTAGGTCTGACCTTCGCGCCAGAGAAAGGGCTCGATTTCGTTGAGGATGGCCCAGGTCTTGGTTGCCACCTCGTCAAATCTGGTCTGGTCGAAGGGACCGATCAGGCTGTCGGGACCGCCCGCCGCATGGATGAAGACGTGGCGCAGAAAGGCCGAGCCGGTGAAATCCGGCGGCGCGGGATAGGTAAAGCGGCCGGGGTTTGCCTTGATCCAGTCAAGCAAGGACGCCATGTCGCGCGGCGGTTCGGGCGTCACGGCGCTGTCATGGGCAAAGGCGAACTGGACGGTGTTCCAGGGTACTTCGCACTCGTCGACCGGTACGCCGAAATCATTGGCAACAGCAGGATTTTCCCAGTTCACCAGGGCGTCATTCGGCAGAAGGTCGGTGTAGCCGCAAAAGGCCAGGTCCGCCTGCTTCATCGACCGGAAATTCTCACCATTGATCCAGATCAGGTCAACCGCGCCCTTGGCGTCGATTCCGGCTTCTTTCTCGGTCAGGACAAGGTTCACGATGTCGGCGGCATCGGTGATCGGCACCCGGTTCAGCGTGATGTCGTAGTCACGTTTCAGGATGCCTGCGATATGGTCCGAGACGTACTGGTTGATGTTGTCCGCCCCCCCCCACATGAACCAGTTCACCTCGCCGCCCCGGGCCTCGGCAACGATCGCGTCCCAGGTCATGGACTTGAGCGCCTTGTCCGCCGCCGTTTCGGCCTCAGCCGCAAAGGTGAAAAGCATGAGTGGAGCAAGCAGGCGCAGCATGTCAGATCCTGTGAGTGTCGTGGCACGACCATGAAAGCGATCTGGCCCGAGAAGGCCAGTCACATGCCCGTTGGCGGAATGTAACGGAAAGTGGCAGCCCGTAGGGGAGTCGAACCCCTCTTACCTGGTTGAAAACCAGGTGTCCTAACCGATAGACGAACGGGCCACTGGGGCGCGTCCTACCCTTGCGCGCAGGCCGGTGCAAGGGGGGACAGCATATCGGTTCGGCCCCGGACGCGACTGAGACAGCCCAAGATACCCCGCGCGACACGTGCCAGGCCCGCAAGGGCACAAAGACAGCATGACTGGACCACTGTTTCGGGCCATGGGCGTTCGGGGTCGGCATCAGGCTCTTGATTGCCGTGCGGGTTCGGTTGACCATGACCGTCATTGGCAAGGCGGTGGGGGATTGTCAGCGATGACGGAAAGAAACGTTCTGCTGGAACAGATTACGTCCTTGGTCCGGGCCGAGTTCGACGGCGGATTTCCCTTGATGACGCCGGTGCCGTCGACGGATGTCATGAAGCTCATTGAGTATGTGAACAGCGTTGATGCGGCTGAAAGGGATGCGTTGGTAGCCGAGATTGCCGCAGGCACGCGCCGGCTTTTGCAGGGGGAAACCGTCGACGTCATCGGTACAGGGGGGGCCTACGACCGGTTCCAGAATTTGAAGATGAGTGGTGGATCGCTGAGTGTCGGCCCGCGTTACACCGATGTCAGGACTCTTGCTGACGCCAGGTATCCGACTGCGCCCGGTACACCGGCGCGGCCGAGGGACGATCTGCTGCCGGACCGGTCAACCGTGATCCCCGCTACCGCGAAAAGCCTGAGGCCCAGGGTGAAAGAGGTGATGACGTCGATCGGCTTTTCGGCACACAAGGCTCCTGCTGGCGGGACAAGGTTCCTGTCACCGGCCGGAACCCTAGTCGACTTTGATTTCGGCGCCCGGTTGGCCCAGCTTCGTTTCGGGGTTGCGATAAATGCCGCAGCCCATGTCAATGCCCCGCTGATCGGGGGCGCCCGGTTCCTGTCACCTGGGGTTTTCTACGGTTTTTACGGGGACAATTGGGATTATGTCACCGAAGAAAACGCAGATCGCAGCGTGGCACATCTGCCAGTCCTGATCGCTGCGGCAGAGGACATGCTTCGCCTGGTGGATTGACCGTGGTCTGTGGTCGGGCGGAAAGTCCACTACCCGTCAATCTGACCGCCCATGATCGCGATGGCCTGCTGATAGACGGTTGCCGCATTCCACTGCTTGATGACCTCGAAATTCGGCTCGCCTTCCTGATAGCCCTTGCCGGGCTTCCAGCCCTTCTGCCGCAGGAAGTTGGCGGTCGAGGCCATGGCATCGGTCAGATTGTAGAAATCGACGATTCCGTCGCCGTTACCGTCCACGCCATAGGTCATAGCGTTGCCGGGCAGGAACTGGGTATGGCCCAACTCGCCGTGCTTGGCCCCGACCGTGGCCATCGAGATCGAGCCTTGATCGACAAGCTTCAACGCGCCGATCAGATGTGGACGAAAGAAATCCGACCGACGGCAATCATAAGTCAGCGTTGCAATCGCAGAGACCACGTTCGTATCGCCCATGAAACTGCCGAAGCCCGTCTCCATCCCGTGAATCGCGATCAGGACCCCGGCGGGAACGCCAAACTGCGCTTCCAGGCCGGCGTAGAACTCGGCGTTCTTGGCCTTGCGTTTGCGGCCCTGACTGATGATCGCATCCGCGCCGCGCACCTGCAGGAACTTTTCCAGGCTGTACTTGAAGCTTTTCTGGTTGCGGTCGGCGCCGATGGTGGCCTTGGAATAGGACGTCGCCATCAGTGCGTCGATCCCGCGCTTGCCGACACCTTCGGCCTTGGCCTCGGCGGCCATCTCGGATTTCCAGGCCTCATACTTGCCGCCGGTATCGCTGCAACTTGCGGCATGCCCCGCAATCGGCGAGGACAGAAGGAGGACAACGACCGGCAAAAGGAAAAGACGTCTCACCATGGACACCCGCATAAGAACTTTTACCTACCATATTGCGATGGTTGCAACAATCAAGCGCCCCGCTGGGCGCGATGGCATGGACATGTCCGAAGTATTGGAGAAGTGGCAGCCCGTAGGGGAGTCGAACCCCTCTTACCTGGTTGAAAACCAGGTGTCCTAACCGATAGACGAACGGGCCACGTTTTCAGTGGAGCGGTGTCTAGAACGGCTCCCATGCTTCTGCAAGTGGAATCTTCCGGGCCAGCGCGGGTCAGGCCAGCGCGGCATCGTCAAGCCGAAGCTGCACCCGTGTGCGGCCGTTCCAGTGGTTCAGCTCCAGCTTTCCCGCAAGGTGAAAGCGGCGGTGACCTGGGCTTTCCAGCGCGGGGCCAAGCGGGCTGTCGAAGGCACCGAACAGGATCGCATCCAGCGCAGGTCCCGTACCATCGCTGATCGTGACCTTCAGGTGGCTGTCGCCGATCCGGCGGGCGCTGACAGCGACATTTGCAAAGGCAAAGCGCGGGGCAGGGGCGGCTGCACCGAAGGGGCCTGCATTCTCGATCTCTTCCACCAGCGCCACGGTGGCGGCGCCCGTCGTCAGAAGGCTGTCGACCCGCAACTCCTGTGGCCCGGCAGCGCCAGCCCCCTGCCGCGCGAGCAGGTCGCCAAGGCGGGTCATTGCAGGTTCAAGCTGGGCGCGCGTCAGGGACAGCCCGGCCGCCATCTTGTGTCCGCCGCCTTTCACGATCATCCCCTCGGCGGCCAGGCGCTGGATCGCAGCACCAAGATCGACGCCCGGAACCGAACGGGCGGACCCCTTGCCGTCATCCCCCTCAAAGCCGATCACGACCGAAGGGCGGTTGGCCGCTTCCTTCAGCCGGGCCGCCACGATGCCGACAACGCCGGGATGCCAGCCTTCGGCGGCGGCCCAGACCAGGGGTCCGTCCAGACCGCGCGCCTCGGCCTGGGCCATCGCCTCTTGCCGCACCGCGTCGGTGATTGCCCGCCTGTCG
>JAPLPF010000209.1:0-12540 GCA_026400325.1 Rhodobacterales bacterium | reverse complement strand
GCCGCGCGCCAAGATCGGCCTGGCCGATCCGTCCGCCGGCATTGACGCGGGGGCCCAATAGAAAGCCAAGAGCATAGGCCGTGGGGGCCTGATCCATCCGGGCCACATCGGCCAGGGCGCGCAGGCCGGGACGGGCGCGGCGGGCCATGACTTTCAGCCCCTGCCGCACGAAGGCCCGGTTGAGGCCGACCAGCGGGGCCACATCGGCGACTGTGGCCAGTGCCACGAGGTCGAGGAGCCCCATAAGGTCGGGGGTCTGCTGTCCGGCGGCTTTCAGGCGACGGTTGGCCTCGACAAGCAGAAGAAACACCACCCCTGCGGCGCAGAGGTGGGAAAGCCTGCCGTCTTCGTCCTGCCGGTTCGGGTTCACGATCGCATGCGCCTGCGGCAAGGCTTCCAACGCAAGGTGATGGTCAAGGATCACCACATCGGCGGCTTTCGCAGCGGCGATCGGGTCGTGGCTGAGCGTGCCACAGTCGACGCAGAGGATCAGGTCATGCTCGGCGGCGAGCGCCTGCATCGCGGGAATGTTGGGGCCATAGCCCTCATCAATCCGGTCGGGGATATAGAGGGTCGCCTGCAGCCCGAAATGGCGAAGCCAGACGATCAGCAAGGCGGCTGATGAGCCACCGTCAACGTCGTAATCGGCGAAGATCGCGATGCGTTCCTTGCGGGCGACGGCCTGCAGAAGGCGGTCGGCGGCGGGGGCCATGTCCTTGAGGGTCAGGGGGTCCGGCATCAGGTCGCGCAGCGCGGGGGACAGGAAGGCGGCAGCCTCGTCCGGGGCGACCCCGCGGGTAGCAAGGATCCGGCACAGGGGAAGGGGCAGGCGGGTTTGCTGGACCATGCCTTCGGCCAGACGGTCCTGTGTCGCGTCGGGACCGACCCAGCGGCGGCCGGTGAGAGAGGAGGCGACGTTCAGAAAGGCGGTCATACGCTAGGGGTGCCGCAAAGGGGGGCGGCTGGCAAGGGGGGAGAGGAAGTGTCCCGCGTGGACAGGATTCCGGGGGTATTGGAATCAAGGGGTTGGCTGTGGGCGTCAAGGAAGGGGTAAGGTTTGGGGGGAGAGAACACAGAAGAGCTATGCTTGGGGCGAGTATCGGCTTGAATGGAAGCGGCCATTCGCAGACTGGATTTCGGCTGGTTGGTTGGTCGCTCGCGACAAGCTATGCTGTTGATCACAAGTGACTTCAATTGAAAAAGCAAAGCTTGAGTTGACGTGCTATTATCAGGGATGCCAAGAGCACGGGGTCACAAGGGAACATATTCCACCACAGGCATTTTTCCCGGATGGGGAGACATTGCAGCTTCTGACGGTCAAGTCTTGCCCGACGCACAATAACGCGAAGTCGCAGAATGACCTTTGCGTGCACGCGCAGATTTGTATGAACGCCTCTTCGAGCAACAGGGCGCGCGAAGTGTTCCAAAACAAGGTTGCACCTCAACTTTCGCACAACAACCACGCTCTTCGGCAGATGCTTGGAAAAGGGCCAAAGCCCGTAGACGGGGGAGTCGCCTATGCTGTCGCCATCGCGCGTCTTGACGACTTCTTCACGGCGTTATCGTGTGGCCTGATTTACAAATCACAGAAGGCTCAACTGCCTTTGGACTATACAGTTGGTCATGTTTATCATGGCTTTACCTCTGATGATGCTGAACTTAGCGCTCTCGCGTCCGCCATAGACGTCTTCTATGCAAAAAAGCATCTCGCAGTCATGACTTTTGGCAAGCCCGACATCCGCAACGAACGGATATACACGTGTGAAATTCACGGTCTGCCCAACTTTCAGGGAAGCATCACCAGTGTCCACAAGTTTTTTGGCAACTTCAAGATCACTTCCATGCTTACAAAGCTTGTCAGTTTTGTCAGTGGCATCCCTTCGATGTCTGAATGCTGACCTTGCCCGGAATCAAGGGCGCAAGCCCGCCGGGCAGCGCCCGTCCGCCCCCTCGGGCGGGCGCTTTTGCAGCCTTACCAGCAGAACTTCGGTGGGAGGAGTTTAAGGGATAAAGCGCGTAGAACAGCCGTTGCTGCGCCCACCCGGCGAACGGGCGCTGCCCTTGTTTGGGTGGTGGGGTGAAAACCCACCCTGCGGAGTAGGCGGGCTGAAGCCTGAACTGCGCGTTACCGCACCGGGCTTTTGTAGGTCATCCGGCGAATGGAGCCGGATTTTGATCGCATCAGGATTGTCTCAAGCGTCACCCAGCCGGGTTCGCGCTTTATTCCCGCCAGAAGCGAGCCGGTGGTGACGCCTGTCGCAGCAAAGATCACGTCGGCGCGCACAAGGTCATCACGGGTATAGACGCGGTCGAAGTTGGTGATCCCGGCCTTGCGGGCGCGGGCGCGTTCGTCGTCGTTGCGAAACAGAAGCTTGCCGTAGAACTGCCCGCCCATGCATTTCAGTGCGGCGGCGGCAAGCACCCCTTCCGGCGCGCCGCCAGAGCCCATGTACATGTCGATGCCGGTGATCTCGGGTTCGGCGCAATGCATGACGCCAGCGACGTCGCCGTCGGTGATCAGCCGGATCGCGGCACCGGTGGAGCGCAGTTCGGCGATCATGTCTTCATGCCGGGGGCGGTCGAGGACGCAGACAGTGATGTCTTCGGTCGAGCAGCCCTTGGCGGCGGCAAGAGTGGAGACGCGTTCGGACGGGCTCATCGTAAGGGTGACAAGGCCGGGCTTGTGGCCGGGGCCGATGGCAAGTTTTTCCATGTAGACGTCAGGGGCGTGCAACAGCGTGCCCCGCGGGGCCATGGCGATGACTGTCAGCGCGTTTGGCATGTCCTTGGCGGTGAGGGAAGTGCCTTCCAGTAGGTCAAGGGCGATGTCGACGGCGGGGCCGTTGCCCGAGCCGACCTCTTCGCCGATGTAAAGCATCGGTGCTTCGTCCCGCTCACCCTCGCCGATGACCACCACACCCTTGATGTCCAGAAGGTTCAGCTGGTCGCGCATGGCGTTGACTGCGGCCTGATCGGCGGCCTTTTCATCGCCCCGCCCGATCAGCCGGGCCGAGGCGAGGGCCGCGGCCTCGGATACGCGGGCGAGTCCCAGGCTGAGCAGCCGGTCCTGGAATTGCGATTTTTCGGACATGAGGCTCTCCCGGTTGTGGGTCCGGTGTAGCGGGGGCGGGCAGGCCCGGCAAGCGTGGTGACGCTAACGGCAGGTCAGAGGACTGCGGCGAGGAGATTGTCGGCGAAGCAGGCGTCGATCTGGCGGGCGGCGGACAGCCGGGGCGAGGCGGCGGGGGTGTCGCCCAGAGGCCCGGCCAGGGAACGCAACAGGACCAACCGGCCACGCGGTGTGGCGAAGAAGTCCTCGGTCGTGATGAGGGACGTCAGGGGCTGGGCATTGGTCGCGCGGCCGTAGGGGTGGCCGAAACCGGCGACAAAGGCGGTGGCGCACTGGTCCTGAGTTTGCGGGCAGATGCTGTAGCAAAGGGCAAGGAGGGGCTGGAACTCGGGCTTTGAACGGAACGCGGCGGTTGCTGCTTCGGCGTCCTCGCGGCTGACTGGGTCGTAGCCCATGACTTTGAGAACGGGGACAGCGGATTGCATCTCGCGGGCGGCTTCGCCCTGCGGGATCCCGGCGGCAGCGAAGATCGCCGCAAGACGGGCGGTGTCGACGGGTGGGGTGTCGGAGCGGTGCAGGCCCGCGAACCCGGCCAGCGCGATCCAGGCGGCGGGGTCCTTCGCCTTCAGCCGCTGCACGAGAAGGGCGTCGCCTTCGGTGGGTAGCGTGATGCCGTTGTCGATCAACCGTCCGCGCAGGACCTGCGCCATGGCCCAGGGCGGGACGGGGTGGTCGAAAAACCCTTCGGGCAGGGGGCCGTAGCCGCCGGTCTGGCTGACCCAGGTCATGAAAAGGACGCTGGCCTTGTCCGGCTCGCCCGCATCGTCGAGGGCGAAGGCGCGGGCGAGAAGCCTGTCGGTGACCGACCCGATGTCTCCCCCCGCCCAGAGCGCGGCGACCGGGTCGGCGGCGTTCAGCGCTTCGGCAATGGGCTGGCCGTTGATGCGACCAGGTTTCTTGCGTTCGGAAAAGGGCAGGGCGGGGCGCAGCCAGTTCGAGACGGTGGGAAGCGCGAGGAGGGCTGCGGTGTTTCCCGCCTCGGCCGCCGCGTGAAGGGCGACAAGTGATGCGGGGTCATCGCTTTGCAGCGCCTGATCGAAGGGAACGCGGAAGGCCTGGTCGTCGGCGCCGGGGATCGGGTCCGCTAGGGCAGGGGTGGAGAGAAGGATTGCCAGAAGGAATGCACGCATTGCCGCCCCCAACCCCTGAACCAATGGCCAAGGGTCGGGTCAGGGGGCGAGGCTGTCAAGCGAAAGATCAGACCTCTTCGATCCGGATCGCGACGGGCTTGCCGACCAGCACACCGGTCGTGGCAAAGCTGGCGGTGGCATGCGTTATGTCAGCAGGTGCCGCCTTGTGGGTGACGATCAGCACGACTGCGTCTTCGGCCCGGTCTCCGGGGCGGTGAAGTTGGCGCATCTGGTCGATGGAGATGCCGGCATCCCCCAGCGAGGTGGCGATCTTGGCCAGCGCTCCGGGTTTGTCCAGAAGCGTCATCCGAAGATAGTAGGGCGCAGGGGTTGCCGAAGTCGCGGCCTTGGGCTGTGCCAGGTCGCTGGCCGGGATGCCAAAGGTCGGCACCCGGATGCCGCGTGCGATGTCGATCACATCCGCCATCACCGCGCTGGCGGTGGGGCCCATACCCGCCCCGGGGCCGCGCAGGACGATCTGGCCGACTGAATCGCCTTCGAGGACAACCATGTTGGTGCCACCCTGAAGTTGGCCCAATGGGCTGTCCGCAGGCACAAGGCAGGGGGTCATCCGCTGTTCCAGCCCCCGCCCGGTCATTTGCGCGACGCCCAGAAGCTTGATCCGGTAGCCCATATCCTCGGCCAGGCGGATATCGTCGACCGAGACATTGCCGATGCCTTCCAGTTCAACCGCGTCAAAGCTGACGCGGGTGCCAAAGGCGATGGCAGCAAGGATCGACAGCTTGTGCCCGGCATCTATGCCGCCAACGTCAAGGTTGGGATCAGCCTCAAGATAGCCAAGCTGGCGCGCCTCTTCGAAGACGGTCTCGTACGGGAGCCCGGCGGATTGCATGCGGGTCAGAATGTAATTGCAGGTGCCGTTCATGACGCCCATGACGCGCTTGATGCGGTTGGCGGCAAGGCCTTCGGTCAGCGCCTTGATGACAGGTATGCCGCCGGCAACCGCGGCCTCGAAGCGCAGCGCCACGCCCTGACGCTCGGCCGCTTCGGCAAGCACCTGGCCGTGATGGGCGAGCAGCGCCTTGTTGGCCGTGACGACATGCTTGCCGCTGGCAATGGCCACTTCGGTCGCGTGTCTGGCGGGGCCGTCGTGGCCGCCCATCACTTCGATGAAAACATCGATGTCCTCACGGGTTGCCAAGGCCACCGGGTCTGTCTCCCAGGTGTAGGCCGAAAGGTCGGCGTCGCGGTTCTTTGTACGGTCGCGGGCCGATACCGCCGTGATGGTCACGGGGCGGCCCGATCGCGTGGCGATCAGATCGGCCTGGGCCTGGACAATCCTGACGACGCCGATGCCCACGGTTCCAAGACCGGCGAGGCCAAGACGCAAGGGGGCGGACATGAATGAATCCTCGGGCTGATGACAGGCCTTCGTCTGTTAGCGGGAACCGGGCCGGGGCGCAACGCCGTCACGCCGCCCGTTCAGCCGCATGGGTCAACCGGGCCCCGTCGCCGCAGCCCGCGATTTCAGGCGCGCAGCCCGTGCCGCCAGGTCCGGACCCGGGTCTGAAACCGGCAATCCTTGCTGGGCAAGCAGGGAATCGAGGGGTTGCAGCGTGGGTGATGGGCCTTCGTCGCCGGAAAACGAAGCGACCTCGGGAAAATCTGCACAGCCGGCAAGGGCAACACAAATGGCCAGCGTCAACGTCCTTGGCCAGGCCAAGCGCCGGGTTCCCAAAGGTCGCCTGCAAAATTCAACCTGGACCGGACGGCGACGGACGCCGACAGACCGCCGGTCAGGTGCAGCCATGCACGACGCCGTCAAGCGTCACCCTGCGCCAGTTGCGGGGGCGGGTCACGATGAACTGGGTAAAGGTCTGGTCCGATACGCCGGGGGCCGCATTCAGCACACCGGTATCGAACTTCGGTTGATAATCCACCCAGGTTTCAACGAGGACGACCGACTCCAGGTTGCCCATGTTCGGAATCTTGTCGACAAACTCTTTCTTTTGCAGGTCCGTCGTCGTCAGGGCCGGCGTAAGCGAACTGGAAGATCGCGAGAAGAGCAGGCAGTATTTGTCGTCGGAATCGAATTCCGGCTTGTTCACCTTGCCTTCGTCCAGCTGGAAACTGGTGATCCGCATCCGCGAATCCGGCGTGCCTGGCGTGAGAAAATCAAGAACATTCTCCAGGCCATCGACGAAATCGGTGGTCACATTCTGCTGTCGCGACAGCAGGTCCGCAATCGAGTAGGCGGCCTTTTGTGACGTGTTGATCGTGCGAAACACATCCCAATACACGATGAGCGCGATAAATCCCCAGATCAGGACCGGGATCATGATCAGGAATTCGGCCAGGAAAATGCCGCTCTCATCCGAAAGGAAGCTGCGGACACTGGTGCGAAGGCGGGGCATGGCGAACATCATCCAGGTTCGTTCACAAAGACGGATGTGGTGACAAGCGCATAGTTTCCGTCACCCTCGCCGTCGGCAATCAGTCCGGCCCCCACGATGGTGGTCGGGAACATCGGTTCTTCCTTCAGGCAGATCCGCAGCAGCATGATTTCGTTGTCATCCCCGAACTTGAACTCACTTGCCGGAGGGCCGGCGGCCAGCGGGTCGATCGGCTCGCTGCGGTCGACGCAGTTGCGCGGCGGTGCGACCATGGCGAAGTCGGCAGTATTGATCGGCTGCATCCAGATCTTCATGGAATCAATGCATTGGCTGACAGTGTTCACAAGGGCGCTGGTTTCGCAGATGCGTTTCTTGAGGTCTGCATGGCTGATGTCGTCAAGCTTGCCCAGGCGGATGTCGCGAACAACCAGATCGACGCTTCGTTCCAGCATGACATGACGGATCATGTAGAGGCTGCTTTCGAAGGATGCCATGAAGATGAGCATGATAACCGGGACGATGAACACGAATTCGATCGTCGCGGTCCCAGACTCATCCCGGGCAAACTGCCGAATGCGGGTCATTGTGTCAGCCTCAATTCCGAGATGTCGGTCGCGATCGCGTTGAACGCGGCCAAGAGCTTGTCGTTGTCGGTCGCGTTGAAATAGTAGTTTTCCTTCGGTTCCGACGAGCAGCCGCTGATTTGCGCCTGGCCATTCGCGGGGGCCGCGAAGGCGATGCCATAGACCCACCCAGCTCACCCGCAGGTTGGCCCAGACTTCGCTCCAGTCCAGCTGGACGGCCGGCACAAAGATCAGATTGCCCTTGGCGTCCTTAAGCGGCACACCGTTTGCGTCGTAGGCACCCCAGCCGGGTTTGGTTGTCCACGATGTGGTGGCAATCCATGCCAAGGGGTCGCAGGCGCTTGCTGTCGCCGTGCCGGTGCCTTGACCCTCGACCTCGGTGGCAACCTTTTTCTGCTTGACCGAGTTCCGCTTCAGGTGCGGCACAAAGTATTCGCGGTTGGCCGCCAGCGTCCAGCCCGAGCAAGCCGTCGGTCGTGCACCGCCGGTCGAAGCCGCCCCGCCGTTGGTGTAGCGGATGGCAAAGTTCCCGTCGGTGCCGCGCCAGATCGGCGACGGGCCTGACCGGAAGGCAAAGACGTGGTTGTTGGTGACATGTTCCCCGTCAGTCATCAGGATGATGATCTTGCGGGTCTGGATCGAGGTGTTGTCCGCCGGACGCCCGGCCATCCCTGGTTCCCCGCCAAGCAGGTTGGTATAGATCGGACGTGCCGCCTGATCCAGAAGCGCCGTGCCCCAGCGCATGCCGACCGCGATGTAGGTGTTCCCGCCGGCCGTCAGGCGGCTGATCTTGGTGTTCACCTTGGCAGGGTCCTTGGTCGGCAGCAGGACCTGGTTCACTTCGGCATCAACCCACGTGGTCGCGTTGGTTTCCGCGTTGGTCGTGCAGGCCCGGGCCGTGGCAACGGGTGCCGACGTGTTTGCGCCCAGTGCCACATAATCGTTGGTCGTTGTTGTTGCTGTGTTGGTGTCCGCGACTGCGGCCATCGGGATCGGCGTCGTCAACGACACGGCGGTGCTGTTGAACCCGCCGGTCGGGAATTCCAGACAGTTGATGTTCGGAACGCCCACAAGCGGGATACCCGCGACACCGGGACTGCCGCCCCAGGTGGAAAGGTCGCTGACAGTGAACTGCGCGCGCAGGGCGGACGGCACGTTCACCTGGGCGGCATAAGGCACGACACCGATCGACACGCCGTCCTTCTTGTCATTCGCCTTGACGATGTTGACGAAGTTCTGCGCAGCCTCGCGCATGGCCACGATTTTGGTCTTGGGTTGCCCGGCAACGGCCGGATCACCCATCGAACCGGTGATGTCGAGCACAAGCATGACCTCGATCTGCGACACGCCCTGCGCCGCCTCGGACACGGTGGGGCTTTGCAGATAGTCGTTTGGCGAAAAGATGCTCATGAAGAAGTTGTACGACCGCACCCGTGCAGACGCGGTAACCCGGCGCAGGCCCGCATCAGCGATGGACGCGACTTCGGGGCCAGCAAATTCCACCATCGGCAGATCGTCGTCCAGATCGGTCTTGGCGTACCAGTCTGCCACGACCGATTGCGGCGTCGCTGTCTGGGTCAGGCTGGCGGCCGCAAGAACGGCACGATCAAGGGTCTGCTGGTTTGCGACGCGCCGCGTCTCGAACCGCATCACGTCAATGGCGATGCCACCGAACATGATCATCGCAAGAAAGGTGAACAGGATGATCAGGGTCATTGATCCGCGCTCATCCTTGCGGAACCGCACGAGCGACCCCTGCAAATGCGCAACCATTCCCGCAAAAACCGGTTTCGGCATCATCTTACCTTCCCACTTGGCAGCAAGCCCACCGCGCACGGCAGGAAATCCCGAACCCATTAAGACATAACTTCTGGCAGAAGTGTGGCATTTGCAGCGGAAGAACCGGAAATCCGGCGGATTTGGAAACAATTTCAGCGGCTCTGCCCAGGGTATCGGCCTGCATGGTGCAAATCAGTGATGCCGGGGCAGCCCTAACGGTGTTGCGGGCCGGGCTGATTCGGGTTGCCGGACTGGCGCGCGTCCGACGCAGGGGCGTTGCCAAATGCTGTAGTCACGGCCTTGTCTTGCGCGCTATGCTGGACCGGGGCGCCCAAGTGTGTCCTGCCTGACAGGGAGGGATGGCATGCACGTTTCCGGAGAGCCGAGTTTTCGCGAGTCCGTCGATCTGATGTTCAACCGTGCCGTAAAGCTCATGGATCTGAGCCCCGGACTGGAGCAGAAGATCCGGGTGTGCAACTCGACCTACACCGTGCGCTTCGGCGTCCGGCTGCGCGGCAAGATTGAGACGTTCACCGGTTACCGCTCGGTCCATTCCGAACACATGGAACCGGTCAAGGGTGGCATCCGCTTTGCGCTGTCGGTCAATCAGGACGAGGTCGAGGCGCTGGCCGCCCTGATGACCTACAAATGCGCGCTGGTGGAAACGCCGTTCGGCGGATCGAAGGGGGGCCTGTGCATTGATCCCCGCGCCTGGGACGAACATGAGCTGGAACAGATTACCCGCCGTTTCGCCTATGAACTGATCAAGCGCGACCTGATCCATCCTGCACAGAACGTGCCCGCCCCCGACATGGGCACGGGCGAGCGCGAGATGGCCTGGATCGCCGACCAGTATGCGCGAATGAACACGACGGACATCAATGCAAAGGCCTGCGTGACCGGGAAACCACCACATGCGGGAGGTATCCAAGGCCGGGTCGAGGCGACCGGGCGTGGCGTGCAATTCGCGCTGCGCGAGTTCTTTCGCCACCCCGAGGACGTGGCCAAGGCAGGCCTGTCGGGCGGGCTTGAAGGCAAGCGCGTGATCGTGCAAGGCCTTGGCAACGTGGGATATCATGCGGCCAAGTTTTTAAGCGAGGAAGACGGCTGCATCGTCACCGCCGTGATCGAACGCGACGGGGCATTGCTGAACACCAAGGGCCTGGACATCGAAGATGTGCGCCAGTGGATGAACGGCCACGGCGGGCTTTTGGCGGGCTATCCCGGCGCGGTGCATGTCGCCGATGGCGCGGCGGTGCTGGAGGAGGATTGCGATCTTCTGATCCCGGCAGCCCTTGAGGGCGTGATCCATCTTGGCAATGCCGCGCGGATCAAGGCGCCCCTGATCATCGAGGCGGCGAATGGTCCGATCACCTTTGGCGCCGACGAAATCCTTCGGCACAAGGGCGTGGTCATCATTCCCGACATGTTTGCCAACGCCGGCGGCGTGACGGTCAGCTATTTTGAATGGGTGAAGAACCTGAGCCACATCCGCTTTGGCCGCATGCAGCGCCGGGCGGAAGAGTCGCGCAGCCGTCTTCTGGTCGAAGAACTGGAGCGGTTGTCCTCGGACCAGCATCTGGGATGGACCCTCTCGCCCGATTTCAAGGAAAAATTCCTGACCGGGTCGGACGAACTTGCGCTGGTGCGGTCGGGTCTGGATGACACGATGCGCACGGCCTATCAGGCGATGCGGGAGGTCTGGCATGCGCGGGGCGACGTCGAGGACCTGCGCGTCGCGGCCTATATCGTGTCGATCGGGCGTGTGGCGGCAACCTATCGGTCGAAAGGGCTGTAGGGAGAAACATCTTGCCGGAGGCGCGGGCAGGTCCATCCTGCCTGAGCATGCATATTCCAAGTGGGTGATTCGATGGAAACGCTTGACCGTGCAAAGCTTGACGATTTTGTCGATGACCGGCCCTGGACACCGCAGGGGCCGGAAAATGCAGAGATACGGATCGAAAACCAGATCGCCGGGGTCGAGATCCGGCGACTGGTGCAGATGTCCGATGGCCGCGGCAATCTGACCGTTCTGATGTCGGACCGCTTTGGTGAAACCTACCGCACGCCGCATGTCTATCTGGTGACGGCGGCGGCCCGGTCGATCCGGGCCTGGGTCTACCACAAGCATCAGTCAGACCGGCTGGCCCTTGCATCGGGCCGCATCCGGGTCGTGCTTTACGATCTTCGGCCCGACAGCCCGACCCATGGCGTGGTCAATGTGATCGACGCAGGGGATGCCAACAAGGTCTTGCTGACCATCCCGCCCCTTGTCGTTCATGCGGTTCAGAACCTGGCCGATGAGGATTCCATCTTTGTCAACATGCCGACCCGCGCCTATGACCCGGCCAATCCGGACAAGTCGCGGCTGCCGTTCGACCACCCGGGCATTCCCCATGACTTTGCCAAATGACCTTGGCTGAGGCCCCGCTGTTTTCGGTGATCATGGCCACCTGGGGGCGCGGGCGCCACATCGCGCCGTCCATCAGGTCAGTCCTGGAACAGGATTTCGCCGATTTCGAACTGATCGTGGTCGGAGATGGCTGTCAGGATGAGACCGAGGCCACCGTGGCGGGGTTTCGGTCTGAAAAGGTGCGCTGGTTGAACCTTGAGGCGCGATGCGGCAGCCAAAGCGCGCCGAACAACGCCGGGATAGCTGCGGCGCGGGGCAAGGTCGTGGCCTATCTTGGTCATGACGATATCTGGGAGCGGCATCATCTTTCCAGCCTTGCAGCACTTTATGCCGCGCGTTCTGACCTTGATTTCGCCATCGGCGGGATGATTATGCACCTGCCCGCCGGCCTGCCGGGCGCGCAGGTGACGGGCATGTTCGAGGGTGGCGAGGCGCAGCACCGGCACTTCTTTCCGCCAAGTTCTGTCTCGCACCTGCGGTCGGTTACCAGCCGCATCGGGCCGTGGCGACTTTCGGACGAGGTGTCCGCCCCCGTGGACATGGAGATCTTCAAGCGCGCGGCCGATGCCGGCCTTGCCTTCGCCTCGACCGGACGGATATCGGTTCACAAGTTCAACGCCGCCTATCGCTATCTGAGTTATCTGGAGCCGTCGTCCGAAGAACAGGATGCGATCCTGACTGCCATGCAGGCCCCCGACCATGCCGCGTGGATCGACAAGGTCGTGGCCGAGTCAAAAGCTTGCAACGCCTTCATGAACGTCCAATTTGAGGATTACAGCGGCTTCGCGCCGGGTGAATTGGCACGCCGGAACCTGATCCGCAGGGGACTTCGGTCGGTCGAGACCGTTGCACTGGGCCTTGGGGCGCGCATCGAGCAGGTGCCATCCCATTGCGCGCTGGACTGGAACGACGAGCCTGTTGACGGAATTCGCTGGTCGAAGCTGAATCCTGCTCCGAAATTCCTTTTGCCCTTCACCGCAGAGGATCCGGCAAGGCTGTCGTTGCAGGTGTATCACGCTGACCCCGCCGGCCTTCGGCATCTTGACCTGTCCTGCAACGGCACCCGGATCAAGGTGGCGCGGGACAAGCTTTTCACGAACGGCCGTCTGTGGCGCGCAACGTTCGTCTGCGTCGTCACCCTCAAGCCTGC
>JAPLPF010000203.1 GCA_026400325.1 Rhodobacterales bacterium | reverse complement strand
TGGTCAACCCCTGAGGCCACCAGCCACGCGCGCTGCCCGACGCTTCGGGCAGCGCCACAAGACAGACTGGAAGGCGGGCCGGAAACGGCCCGCCTTTTGCATCGCAGCTTGCGGGCCTTTACCCGACGAAAAAGGCCCCGGGTTTCCCCGGGGCCGTTCCCTTGTCCGCCGATCGCCGTGGGATCAGAGCTTGCCGGCCTGCTGCTGGCCCATCATGAAGACGTCGTAGTTGTATTCCGCAATCTGCGCCCAGAGATAGGCATCGCGCTTGAATGCGGCCTGGCTTTCGTAGATCTTCTTGAAGTTCGCGTTGGTCGCCGAAATCTCGGCATAGGTCGCGTTGGCAGCCTCGAACGCCGCCGCCATCACGTCCGCCGGGAAGGGGCGCAGCTGCGCGCCATTGGCGACCAGCGATTTCAGCGCGGTCACGTTGCGCCAGTCGTACATCGCCATCATGTTCGAGTTGGCAGCCTCGCAGGCGGTCTTCAGGATCGACTGGTAGTCCGCCGGCAGCGCGTTCCACTGGTCAAGGTTGATCATGGCCGACAGGGTCGGGCCACCTTCCCACCAGCCGGGATAGTAGTAGAAGGGTGCCACCTTGTTGAAGCCAAGCTTTTCGTCATCGTAAGGGCCGACGAATTCGGCCGCGTCGATGGTGCCCTTTTCCAGGGCCGGGTAGATGTCGCCACCGGCCAGCTGCTGCGGAACAACGCCCAGCTTGGCGATGATCGACCCGCCAAAGCCGCCGATCCGCATTTTCAGACCCTGCATGTCGGCAAGGCTGGTGATCTCCTTGCGGTACCAGCCGCCCATCTGCACGCCGGTATTGCCCGCGGGCAGGTATTGCAGCTTGCGGTTGGCGTTGAAGAATTCGTTCAGCATGTCGATGCCGCCGCCGTGGTAGAGCCACGCGTTCATCTGACGGTAGTTCAGACCGAAGGGAACCGTGGTGCCAAGCGCGTTGGTCGGATCCTTGCCCCAGTCATAGTAGGCAGCGGTATGCGCCATTTCGACCGAACCGGCCGCCGCCGCCTCGGCGGCTTCCAGACCGGGGACCAGTTCGCCGGCCGGGAAGACCTGAATGACGAATTTGCCATTGGTCGCTTCCGACACATAGCGCGCCATCGTTTCGGCGGCGCCGTAGATGGTATCCAGCGATTTCGGGAAGCCCGAAGCGCAACGCCAGGTGATGGCGGGCGCGTCCTGGGCAATTACCGGGGCGGCCAAGGTGGCCGCGCCGACGGCGGCCACGCCCCCGACGGAAGCCTTGGTCAGAAATGAGCGACGATCCATGCAGTACTCCTCCACTGTTGGCCTTCCCGGGATCACATGCCCCGGGCTTCGGCGTTTCTCCGACATAGAACCTAGAGAAGGTTCTGCAAGATGAGAACCCAAATCTGCAATGGACCATCGATTCTGGTCATAAAATATTACCAAAATGCCGCAAGCACGGGTTGCAGTCGGATGTTGGCGCTATCATCCCGACTGCAGGACATCTTGACGCAGACAAATACGCGGAAAGTGGGCAAGTCTTCTTGCCCGGACCCAGAATCACCCTGCTGATACAGGCGCTGCGCATGTTCTCTTACGTCTCTCTTGGCACCCGTGACCTTGCCCGAGCCGTGGTTTTCTATGATGCGATCCTCGCCCCGCTTGGCCACGCCCGGATCGAGGATTACGACCCGGACCACCGCTCTGCCGCTTGGGGGCTGGATGACCCCGGCCCGCACCTGTGGGTGACCCAGCCCTTCGATGGCAATCCTGCAACCGTCGGCAACGGCACGATGGTGTCTTTCCTTGCCAGGACCCGGGCAGCGGTAGACGCCTTCCATGCCGCTGCCCTTGCAAAGGGCGGGACGGATGAGGGGTCGCCCGGCCAGCGCCCCGAGTATGGCCCGCGTTTTTACGCGGCCTATGTTCGCGACCCCGACGGCAACAAACTGAACGCGGTGTGCTACGGCATGGAGTCCGGTTCGCCACCAATCTGATCGCAGGCGGGGCCGGGTCTGGCCCCGCTGCTGGGCTGGTTCAGATCATCCCTTCCGCCCGCATCGCGGCCTGCACGGCCGGGCGGGCGGCAACGCGGGCCCGCAGCGCGGTGATGTTGGGAAAATGGGCAAGGTCGATCCCGAACTTCTGCGACCAGCCGCTGATGGTGAACAGATAGCCGTCCGCCAGCGTGTATCCGCTGCTCACAAGATACGCGCGCCCGTCCGACAGGGTATCTTCAAGCCAGGCAAGCTTTGTCTCGGTCACCGCCCGCTGCGCCTGTCGTGCCTCATCGGTCAGGCCGGGACGGAACATCGGGCCGAAGCCGGATTTGTGCAATTCGCCCGCGATGTAGTTCATCGCCTCCTGCATCCGTGCGCGGTCGAGCGTGCCGGCTGCCGGTGCAATCCCTGCCCCGCCAACGCTGTCGGCGACATATTGCATGATCGCCACACCCTCGGTCAGCACTTCGCCCGGTTCGATCTCCAGCGCGGGCACGGCACCCTTCGGGTTGATCGCGCGAAAGTCCGCTCCGTCCGATAGTGTTTTCGCACGCAGGTCGACGATCTCGGCGGTGAACTTCGCCCCGGATTCGTACAGCGCGATGTGGCAAGCAAGCGAACAGGTTCCTGGTGTCGTGAAGAATCTCATCCGGAAGGCTCCATTTTGCGACCCGGTCCTGCCCGGGCGTCATGGGGCCTGCAATAGACGGATTGCCTTTGCTTGTCGCGCGGCAAGGCGACTCATTCCCGCTCATCATTTGTGCATTCCTGCGCAAGATTGCAAATGTTGCGCAGAGCGCCCCCCCAATGAAAGAATAGTTCAATAGTACCAGTCATTCCGGACATTTTCGTATTGCAAATCCCGTTGACGCCCGGCATACCCCGCCCTACTGTTCCATCCGAACATGAAGGAAGCGCCAGATGGCTGCAGTTCTTGTCATTGTAGGAAGGATGCGCATGGGCCGGTGACGGTAAAGCCATTCAGGTTCCCATGCGCCCCCGACGGAAACGTCCGGGGGCTTTTTGTTGCGCGAAGGAGATGGAAGATGTCGAAACAGATGACCGGTGCGCGGATGGTGATCCAGGCGCTCAAGGATCAGGGGGTTGAGGTCGTGTTCGGCTATCCCGGCGGCGCCGTGCTACCGATCTATGACGAGATGTTCCAGCAAAACGACATCCGCCACATCCTTGTGCGCCACGAACAGGGCGCGGTCCACATGGCCGAAGGCTATGCGCGCAGCACCGGCAAGCCCGGCGTGGTGCTTGTCACCTCCGGCCCCGGTGCGACCAACGCCGTTACCGGCCTTGTCGACGCGCTGATGGATTCCATCCCCCTTGTCGTCAAGGATACGGCGAAGCTGTCGGAAACCATCCATCAGGCCTTCCACGTCGCGACCCATGGCCGCCCCGGCCCGGTGCTGATCGACATCCCCAAGGACGTGCAGTTTGCAACCGCAGACTACACCCCGGCCGAGACGGCGAAGATTTCGCATTATCAGCCAAAGACCGTGGGCGACCCTGCCCAGATCGCCCGCCTGGTCGAGATGATCGAAGACGCGGAACGCCCGATCCTTTACACTGGCGGCGGCGTCATCAACTCTGGTCCCCGTGCGAGCCAGCTTCTGCGTGAACTGGCGGCCGAGACCAACTTCCCGGTCACTTCCACGCTGATGGGGCTTGGGGCCTATCCTGCATCCGGCACGAACTGGGTCGGCATGCTGGGGATGCACGGACTGTACGAGGCCAACCTCGCGATGCACGGCTGTGATGCGATGTTCAACATCGGTGCCCGCTTCGATGACCGCATCACCGGCAGGATCAAGGACTTCTCGCCCGGCTCGAAGAAGGCGCACATCGACATCGACCCCTCCTCGATCAACAAGGTCATCCGCGTGGATGTGCCGATTGTCGGCGACATCGCAGCGGTTCTTGAAGAAACGCTCCGCCAGTGGCGCGCGCGCGGCAGCCGCACCAACAAGGCGGGCCTTGCGAAGTGGTGGGCGAAGATAAACGAATGGCGGGCGGTAAAGTGCCTGACCTACAAGAATTCGGCCACGGTGATCAAACCGCAGTATGCGCTGGAACGGCTTGAAGCGCTGACCAAAGGCCGCGACCGTTACATCACAACCGAGGTCGGCCAGCACCAGATGTGGGCCGCCCAGTTCCTGGGCTTTGAAGACCCCAACCGCTGGATGACCTCGGGCGGCCTTGGCACCATGGGCTACGGCCTGCCCGCATCCATCGGCGTGCAGGTCGCCCACCCCGAGGCGCTGGTGATCAACGTCGCGGGTGAGGCGTCCTGGCTTATGAACATGCAGGAAATGGGCACCGCGATGCAGTTCCGCGCGCCGGTCAAGCAGTTCATCCTGAACAACGAACGCCTTGGCATGGTCCGCCAATGGCAAGAGCTTCTGCATGGCGAGCGGTATTCGTCCTCATGGTCCGAAAGCCTGCCCGATTTCGTGAAACTGGCCGAGGCGTTCGGCTGCAAGGGCATCAAATGCGGCGACCCGAAGGACCTGGACGACGCGATCAACGAAATGCTGGCCTATGACGGCCCGGTGATCTTTGATTGCCTGGTGGAAAAGCACGAGAACTGCTTTCCGATGATCCCCTCGGGCAAGCCGCACAACGAGATGCTTCTGGGCGATGCCGATACGCAAGGGGTGATCGGCGCAAAGGGGGCGGTGCTGGTGTGAGGCGTCGAACCGGGGGGTTCACACCCCCCGGACCCCCGTGGGATATTTTTAGACAGATGAAAGACACGCCATGTCCGCACTGAACATCAAAAAAGGCTCAACCAGCCATTCCGCCTATGACCTTCGCGCCACCAACAGCGAGGTCGAGGAAAGCCACACCCTTGCGGTGATCGTGGAAAACGAACCCGGCGTTCTGGCGCGTGTCATCGGGCTTTTCTCGGGCCGGGGCTACAACATCGACAGCCTGACCGTCGCCGAGGTTGACCACACCGGCCACCGCAGCCGCATCACTGTGGTCACCCGTGGCACCCCAGCCGTGATCGACCAGATCGAGGCGCAGTTGCGCCGGATGGTGCCGGTCTATGCCGTTCACGACCTGACTGCCGAGGGGCCAAGCGTGCAGCGTGAACTGGCGCTTCTGAAGGTGGCCGGAACGGGGGCGATGCGGGTCGAGGCGCTGCAACTGGCCGAGATTTTCCGGGCGAACGTGGTTGATTCCACGCTGGAAAGCTTTGTGTTCGAAATGACGGGAACGCCGGACAAGATCGACGCCTTCGCCGACCTGATGCGTCCCCTTGGCCTGATGGAAATTGCCCGCACCGGTGTGGCCGCCCTGTCGCGCGGGGTATGACGGTGCCGGTCGGGCTTCGGCCCGACTTCTATTCGCGGCAACGCCGGGCTGAAGCCCGGCCTACTGCCCGGTGAACCTTGGCGCGCGCTTTTCCTGAAACGCTGCCACGCCTTCGCGGAAGTCGGCACTCGCGCCGCAGACGGCCTGCAGGCGTGCCTCCAGCGCCAGCTGTGCCTCCAATGGCTGGTCGAAAGCCCCGCGCAGCGCCTGTTTCAGCGCAGCAAAGGCCCCGGTCGGCCCCCTGGCCAGTTGGCTTGCCCGCGCGGCAACCACGTCGGCAAAGCGTTCGTCCGGCACCGCCTGCCAGATCATCCCCCAGGCCTCGGCCTGGCCAGCGCTGACGGGTTCGGCCAGAAGGGCCGCCCCCATCGCGCGCTGCAGCCCCACCCGGCGCGGCAGAAAGCTGGTGCCTCCGGCATCAGGGATCAGGCCGATCCGGGCGAAGGCCTGGATGAAGCTGGCCGATCCAGTGGCAATCACCAGATCGCAGGCAAGCGCCAGGTTCGCCCCCGCCCCCGCCGCCACGCCGTTCACCGCCGCGATGACCGGCACCGGGGCATCGGTGATCGCCCGGATCATCGGGACATATTCGTCGTTCAGTGTCGCCTCGAAGCCCGCCTCATCCAGCCCCTCGGCGTCTGTCAGGTCCTGCCCCGAGCAGAACCCGCGCCCCGCCCCGGTCAGCACGATCACCCGCGATGACCAGCCCGCCCTAAGCGCGACCGTCAGATCGCGTCGCAGGCCGCGGTTCAAGGCGTTCATCACCTCGGGCCGGTTCAAGGTGATCCTGCAGATGCCGCTTTCGGTTTCGACTGTCACAAACTCGGCCATGCTGTCCTCCGTCTGGCAGGGGCCCCCGCCCCCCGTTGTCGAAACAGGCTGTGCGCGGGTGGCCGGTCGCCAGCTAGGCTACGCCGTCCCTGCACCGACCCAAAGCCCGAACGCGGCGTCAGTCCTTCAGGATTTCGGTCAGGCGCGCCTCTTCTGCTTGCGTCAGCTGCTCTTCGGGCAGAATGCGCCGCCGCTGCGCCGCCACCGCGACCGCAATCGCCGCCAGCAGCAATGCCGGGCCAGCCAGCCAGAGGATCAGGTTCGACCCCTCGGCGCGCGGGTTGAACAGCACGAATTCGCCGTAGCGCGCGACAATGTAATCCACGACCTCGGCATCCGTATCACCGGCCACCAGCCGTTCGCGGATGATGAGGCGCAGGTCGCGGCTGATCGGCGCGCTTGAGTCGTCAATCGTCTCGCCCTGGCAGACCGGGCAGCGGATGTCGCGGCTGATCTCGCGCGCGCGGGCCTCCAGCCCGGGGTCAGCCAGCATTTCGTCCGGCTGCACCGCCGCCGCCGGCGTGGCCAGCAGGGCCAGCGCCAAGGCGCAGGATGGGCAATCTGCCCATCGTCCCCACCACGCCCTCATTCTGCGGGTACCCCGACCGGGGTCCGCTTCGCCGCCCCGGCAGCGACACGGTAGCGCCGGTCCGACAGGCTGAGCAACCCGCCGAAGGCCATCAAGAGGCACCCGCCCCACAGCCAGTTCGCAAAAGGTTCGATGTAGCTGCGCACCGCCCAGCCGCCCGACTGCTGCCGGTCGCCCAGCACGATGTAGAGGTCGCGCAGATAGCTGTAGTCGATCGCAGCTTCGGTCGTCGGCATCCCGGCCACCGGATAGAAGCGCTTCTCCGGGGTCAGTTCGGCCACCACTGCGCCGTTCCGCGTGACGGTCAGAAAGCCCATCGTCGAATCGTAGTTCTGCCCCTTGACCTCGCGCACGTCGTCCAGCCGCACCTCGTATGCCCCCAAGGAAAAGGTCTCGCCGATCTGGACCACGCGGATATCCTCAACCTTCCAGGCCAGCATCGCCGACACTGCAAAGATCGTCACGCCAAGTCCGCCATGCGCCACGGCCTTCCCCCAGTCCGACCGCGGCAACCGGGTCAGCCGGGCCACCCTTGCGCCAAGGCCATTGCGCCCGGTCCGCGCCCAAAGATCGGTCAGCGCACCGAACAGAACCCAGGCCCCCAGTGCCAGGCCAACCGGCCCCAGCGCCGTCCGGTTGGACTGCATGGCATAGGCCAGCGCCCCCAGCGCGAAAGACAGGACAAGAGCCGGGACCAGCGCCTTGAAACTCCGTTCCAGCGCCCCGCGCTTCCAGGCCAGCATCGCACCGGGCGGCAGGATCAGCGCCAGCCCCACGACAAAGGGCGTGAAGGCGGCGTTGAAGAAAGGCTCGCCGACGCTCAGCGTCCGGCCCAGCAGCAGTTCCGCCACCAGGGGCCAGATCGTCCCGATGAAGACCACGAAGGCCGCCACCGCAAGAAGGATGTTGTTGGCCACCAGCGCACTTTCGCGGCTGACCACCGAGAACAGTCCCTTCGCCTCCATCGCTCCGGCCCTCAGCGCGAACAGCACCAGCGCCCCCCCGGTGAACAGACCCAGGATCATCAGGATGAACACCCCCCGGTCCGGGTCATTGGCAAAGGCATGCACAGAGGTAATGACCCCCGACCGCACGATGAATGTGCCGATAAGGGAAAAGCCGAAGGCCATGATCGCCAGAAGGATCGTCCAGGCCTTCAGGCTTTCACGCTTTTCCACCACGATGGCGCTGTGCAGAAGGGCAATGGCCAGAAGCCAGGGCATGAAGCTTGCGTTCTCTACCGGGTCCCAGAACCAGAACCCGCCCCAGCCAAGCTCGTAATACGCCCACCAGGACCCCAGCCCGATCCCGATGGTCAGGAACATCCAGGACACCAGCGTCCAGGGCCGTACCCAGCGGCCCCAGGCGGCATCGACCTTGCCTTCGATCAGCGCGGCCACGGCGAAGCTGTACGCCATGCTCAGCCCGACGTATCCAAGGTACAGGAACGGCGGATGGAAGGCCAGGCCAGGGTCCTGCAACAGCGGATTCAGATCCTGACCATCCAGGGGTGGTGCCGCCAGCCGCCAGAACGGGTTTGACGTCAGCAACATGAACAGCATGAACGCCACGCCGATCATCCCCTGCACCGACAGGACCCGTGCACGCAGCCGAACCGGCAGATTCCCGCCAAACAGCGCCACCGCCGCCCCATAGACCGCAAGGATCAGAACCCACAGCAGCAGCGAGCCCTCATGATTCCCCCAGACGCCGGAAATCTTGTAGATCAGCGGCTTTTCGGTGTGCGAGTTCTGCACGACCACCGCCAGCGAGAAATCCGAATTCACGAAAGCCCAGGTCAGCGCCGCAAAGCTTGCCGCCACCAGCGCCAACTGGATCAGCGCGGCGGGCACCGCCAGCGCCATCAGGCCGCCATCGCCCCGGTGCGCGCCCCAAAGCGGTAGCGTAGACTGCACCAGCGCCACCATCAGCGCCAATATCAGCGCGAAATGCCCAAGCTCGACGATCATGGCCCGCTCCTTCTTTTCCCTACCTTAGGCCTTTGCGGCCGCCTGCGAAAGAACCTGCGCCCTTAGGTCGCGCAGTTCGGGCGTGCAGTTCGGGCGCGCCTCGTTTCGCCGGTTCTTGTACGCCGATCCTGCCGGAATGGCGGTTGCCACCGGCAGACCCCGCCAGCTAAACCGGATCAAAGAACGAAAGGCCGTCCCATGCCCAAGACCATCCTGATCGGCGCGCCCATCGACACCGGGCAAAAGCGCCCCGGCTGCCTGATGGGCCCCGCTGCCTACCGCGTGGCCGGCCTGGCCCGCGAGATCGCCGCCGAAGGCCACGGGGTCGAGGATTGGGGCGACCTTGCATTGCCTCCCCTGAACGCCGTTTCCTGCGCGAACCCCGCGGTCCATTCCCTCGCCGAAACCCTCGGCTGGTGCCAAGTGCTGACCGACAAGGTAGACGATGCCCTTTCTGCTGGCGGCTTTCCCATCATCATGGGCGGCGACCACTCGCTTGCCCTCGGGTCCGCAGCAGCCGCCGCCGCCTTCGCACACCGCCAGGGACGGCCGCTTTTCCTTCTGTGGCTCGACGCCCATTCCGACTTTCACACGCCCCTCACCACGACGTCCGGCAACCTGCACGGCACGCCCCTCTCCTACATCAACGGACGCGAAGGCTTTGACGCCTTCCCCCCCTTCCCCGCACCGGTTCCGGCCCACCGGATCTGCATGTTCGGCATCCGCTCGGTCGATCCCGCCGAACAGGCGGCGATGCAAGAGCGTGACATCCACGTCAACGACATGCGGGTGATCGACGAACACGGCATCGTCGCCCCCTTGCGCGCCTTCCTCAACAAATGCCGGGCTGAGGGCGGGATGCTCCACGTCTCGCTTGACGTCGATTTTCTTGACCCCTCCATCGCCCCCGCCGTCGGCACCACCGTTCCCGGCGGCATCACCCACCGCGAGGCGCATCTGGTGATGGAGCTTCTGCACGAATCCGCCCTCGTCACCTCGCTTGACCTGGTGGAACTCAACCCTTTCCTCGACGACCGCGGCATGACCGCCCGCCTGATGGTCGACCTCGTCGGAAGCCTGATGGGCAAGAAGGTCTTTGACCGCCCTACACGTTCGAAGTAATGGGGTCCAAATGATGCTGAACCTCGTCCCCTTCGTCTCGGTCGACCACATGATGAAACTGGTCCACCACATCGGCATCGACCGCGTCCTGATCGACCTTGCCGCCGAGATCGAGGCCGACTTCCTGCGCTGGCCCGAGTTCGACAAGACCCCGCGCGTGGCCAGCCATTCCGATGTCGGCGTGATCGAGCTTATGCCCACCTCGGATGGCGAGACCTACGGCTTCAAATACGTGAACGGCCACCCCGACAACATGAAGCGCGGCCTGCAGACCGTCACCGCCTTCGGACTTCTGGCCGATGTGGCGACCGGCTATCCGCTTCTTCTCTCCGAGATGACCATCCTCACCGCGCTGCGCACCGCTGCCACCTCGGCGATGGCCGCGAAATGGCTGGCCCCCAAGGGTTCCACCACCATGGCGCTGATCGGCAACGGCGCGCAGGCCGAATTCCAAGCCCTCGCCTTTCGCGCCATCTGCGGCATCCGCGAAGTGCGCCTTTACGACATCGACCCCGCGGCAACGGCCAAATGCGTGAAGAACCTTGCCGGTCGCGGGTTGACCGTCACCCCCTGCCGCACGGCGGAAGAGGCGATCATGGGCGCGCAGATCATCACCACCGTCACCGCCGACAAGCAATACGCGACGATCCTGACCGACAACATGGTGGGCAGCGGCGTCCACATCAACGGCGTCGGCGGCGATTGCCCCGGCAAGACCGAGCTTCACCGCGACATCCTTCTGCGGTCATCCATCTTCGTCGAATACCCGCCCCAGACGCGGGTAGAGGGCGAGATCCAGCAATTGCCGGAGGATCACCCGGTGACCGAGCTTTGGCAGGTCATGGCCGGCCAGATCCCCGGCCGCAGCAGCGCCGATCAAGTGACGCTGTTCGACTCCGTCGGCTTCGCGATCGAGGATTTCTCGGCGCTGCGCTATGTGCGCTCGAAACTGGCCGAGACCGGCCTTGGCACGATGCTCGACATGATCGCCGACCCCGACGATCCCCGCGACCTTTTCGGGATGCTGTTGCGCGCCGCCTGACACCGGACCCAAAATCCCAAAGCAAGGATTCTGACAAATTTCTTGCTTAAGAAACTTGGTGCCCGTCAATGCACCCGGAATTCCCCCACCACATTGCGCCATTCCCCCGGCGCGATCAGCTTGCGGTGCGTAAATCGCACCGAATGCAGCGGTCCCTCGATCTTTTCCTGCCAGAACTCGATGAACTTGAAGAGCTCCGGGTAATCCGGCGCAAGATCATACTCCTGCCAGATGAAGCTGTTGAGAACATGAAGGTAATCCGGCATCCGATAGTAAAGCTCGGCCGTGGTCAGCCCGTATCCCCGCAACATCCGTTCGGTTTCGTTTGCCTGCATCAATCCACCCCTTTCCAGGCTCCCCCAGGGACCAGTCTGCCAAGTTCCCCCTAATTTTCAATAGAAACAGTATGTTGTCACTCCCAACCTTCGGCTGCCAGCCCGGCCCAACCCGCCATTGCACCCCATAGCTTGGATGGTGTAGTCTTTTGCCAACTATATCTTGACCCAAGACCGAAGGCGGAACCACCCTTGGCCGATACCCCGGAAGACACTGACAACACAGAAGAAAATCCGGATCGCCCGGTGTATCTCGGCCCGCAGATCGACATCGCGGCCGAGATGAAGACCGCGTATCTCGACTATGCGATGAGCGTGATCGTTTCCCGGGCAATCCCGGATCTGCGCGACGGATTGAAGCCCGTCCATCGCCGCATCCTGTTCGCGATGCACGAAAGCGGAAACACGCATGACAAGTCCTACCGCAAGTCGGCCCGACCGGTCGGCGACACGATGGGAAAATACCACCCGCATGGCGACAGCGCGATCTACGATGCCCTTGTGCGGATGGCGCAGCCTTTCAGCATGTCTCTGAAACTCCTTGATGGGCAGGGGAATTTCGGCTCGATGGACGGAGATAACGCCGCCGCGATGCGCTATACCGAAGTGCGGATGGACAAGCCTGCGTCGTTCCTGCTTGCCGATATCGACAAGGAGACCGTCGACTTTCAGGACAACTACGACGGCAAGGACCGCGAACCGACGGTCCTGCCCGCCCGCTATCCGAACATGCTGGTCAACGGTGCAGAAGGCATCGCAGTCGGCATGGCGACCCGCATCCCGCCGCATAACCTGGGCGAAGTGATCGACGGCGCCCTTGCCCTGATCACAAACCCCGACCTCAGCGTCGAGGCGCTGATGGACCTGATCCCCGCCCCGGATTTCCCGACAGGGGCCCTCATCCTTGGCCGATCCGGCGCGCGCAAGGCCTATCTGGAAGGGCGCGGGTCGGTCATCATCCGCGCGAAAACCCATATCGAGGAGCTGCGCAAGGACCGCTTCGCCATCATCATCGACGAAGTTCCCTATCAGGTAAACAAGGCCCGGATGATCGAAACCATCGCCGAGATGGTGCGCGACAAGAAGATCGAGGGCATCTCGAACGTCGCCGACGAATCCGACAGGATCGGCGTACGCGTGGTGATCGAGCTGAAGCGGGACGCGACGGCCGACGTCGTCCTGAACCAGCTTTTCCGCTTCACTCCGATGCAGGTCAGTTTTGGCTGCAACATGCTCGCGCTGAACGGTGGCCGGCCGGAACAGCTGACGCTGCGCGATTTCCTCAGCCATTTCATTACTTTCCGCGAGGAAGTTGTCGCGCGGCGCACCGCATTCGACCTGCGCAAGGCCCGCGAACGCAGCCACGTTCTGTGCGGCCTTGCCGTTGCCGTGTCGAATGTGGATGAGGTTGTCCGCACCATCCGCGCCAGCGCCGACGCCGCCGAAGCCCGCGAAAAGCTGATGACCCGCCGCTGGCCCGCACAAGACATCGCCGCCTACATCAAGTTGATCGACGACCCCAGCCATCCGATCAACGATGACGGCACCTACAACCTGTCCGAAGTGCAGGCCCGCGCCATCCTCGATCTGCGCCTGCAGCGTCTGACTGCCCTTGGCGTCAAGGAAGTGACCGACGAGCTTGAGGAATTGGCCAGCAAGATCAAGGACTACCTTGACATTCTTGGATCCCGCGACCGGATCATGGCAATCATCTCGGACGAACTGCGCGAAGTCAAAGCCCTCTTTGCCGTCCCCCGCCGCACCGAGATTGTCGACTGGTCCGGCGACATGGAGGACGAAGACCTCATCGAGCGTGAGGATATGGTCGTGACCATCACCTCGGGCGGCTACATCAAGCGCACGCCCCTTGTCGAGTTCCGCTCGCAGAACCGGGGCGGCAAGGGTCTGGCCAGCATGGCCACGAAAGACGATGATGTCGTGACCACCCTTTTCGTTGCAAATACGCATACCTGGTTGTTGTTCTTCACAACCGACGGTATGGTCTACAAGCTGAAGACCTGGCGCTTGCCGCTGGCGGGTCGCACCGCCAAGGGCAAGGCGCTGGTCAACATCCTGCCGATCGACGGCGGGGTCTCCATCGCCGCCCTGATGCCGGTGGACGTACCCGAAGAAGACTGGGCCACCCTGCAGATCGTCTTTGCCACCTCTGACGGTGACGTCCGCCAGAACGACCTTTCCGACTTCACCAACGTGATGCGGAACGGCAAGATCGCGATGAAACTGCCCGAGGGGATCACCCTGGTGAACGCTGCCATCGCCGACGATCAGGACGACGTGATGCTGGTGACCGAAGCCGGCCGCGCCATCCGCTTCTCCACGACCGAGATTCGCGTGTTCAAGTCGCGCGGATCGACCGGCGTGCGCGGCATCCGGCTGGCCGAGAATGACCACGTCGTCTCCATGTCGATCATCCGGCATTTCGAGGCTGACCACCCCGAACGCGAAGCCTACCTCAAGCAACGCCGCCTCATGGCCGGGTTGACCGAGGAAGAGGTGGATGACGAGGAAGAAACCGTTCCCGCAGGCCAGCTTAGCCCGGAACGCTACAGTGAGATGTCGGCGGCGGAAGACCTGATCCTGACCATCACCAAGGGCGGCTCGGGCAAGCTTTCCTCCAGCCACGACTACCCCGTCCGGGGCCGTGGCGGCGTGGGCGTCAAGGCGATCTCGCCGGGGCCAAGGGGCGGCCGCATCATCGCCTCCTTCCCAGTGGACCTCAGCGACCAGATCATGCTCGCCACCTCCACCGGCCAGTCGATCCGCGTGCCGGTCGACCAGATCAGCTTCCGTTCGCGGTCGGCAGGCGGCGTCCGGGTGTTCAACGTGGCGAGTGACGAAGAAGTGGTTTCGGTAGCCCGCGTGGCGGATCAGGGGGAGGAGTAGCTCAATGACCGATTGGATGTCGGCTATCCTGCCATTTGTGGTTGCGTTTTTGCTTGTATGGTTCCTCGTTTCTCGTCTGAGATTGGCTCCGGCTCAAAAGAAACATCTCGAACTGATCGAGCAGTCGGTTGAAACAAGCGCGAACATCGCCCGCCACCTCGACCGCATCGCCACCGCCCTTGAAAACCGCAAACCTTGAATCCCGCCTCGCCGCCCTTGCGGCGGCGGGCGAGACGACCACCTACGGCCAACTCGCCAAAGACCTCGGCGTTCGCATGTCCGAGTTGACCGCCCGGCTCGAGGCGCTGATGGAAACCGACGCGGCGGCAGGTAACCCCCTGCGCGCCGCCCTCCTCCGCCAGCGCCTTTCGCCCGAAGGCCTACCCGCCCCCGGCTTCTTCCAGAAAGCTGCCGAACTGGGCCTCGTCGTTCAGAATCCCGCCACCTTCACCGCCGACCAACGCCGCCGCTTGCGGGGCTGACTGTGCGCCGGCGCGTAAGTGGCCTGCAATTCTTGCGAATTTGCACGTCCGCTGATCCATGCAACATGCGCCCATCCGGCATCGCTCCGGTCAGCAACAACAAGAGATACCCATGGACCAGCTTAGAACCTACTCCCCGTTCCTCGCACGCCTCTTCCTGGCTGCAATGTTCATTCCCGCCGGTCTCTCCAAGACCGCAAACATCGCCGGCCTTGAAGGCTATATCGCCTCGGGCGGATTGCCCGGCTTTCTTGCCTGGCCCACGATCGTGTTCGAGGTCCTGCTCGGCCTCTCGATGCTTCTCGGCTTCCAGGCCCGGATCATGGCACTTCTCGGGGCCGGCTTCTGTGTGGCGACCGCCGTCCTCTATCACAACAACTTCGCCGACATGATGCAGATGCAGGCCTTCTTCAAGAACCTTGGCGTTGCTGGTGCCTTCCTGATGTTCTTCGCCAATGGCGCGGGCAAGCTGGCCATCGACAAGGCCTGAGCGCACCGGTCGGGGGGCCCTTTCGTCCCCCGGCTTTCCTTTTCACCGAAACCCGCCTACATCGGCGGAATGAGCACACCCCTTCACATCATCGGCGGCGGCATGGCAGGCTCCGAGGCCGCCTGGGCCGCCGCGAACGCGGGCATCCCGGTCGTCATCCACGAGATGCGGCCCAAAGTCGCGACCTTCGCCCACCGCACCGGCGACTTTGCCGAGATGGTCTGCTCCAACTCTTTTCGCTCGGATGACCACGAACAGAACGCCGTGGGCCTCCTCCACTGGGAAATGCGCACCGCCGGTGGTCTCGTGATGGAGATGGCTGAAAAGCACCGCCTTCCCGCCGGGGGGGCACTTGCGGTCGATCGTGACCCCTTTGCTGCCGCCGTGACCGCGAAACTGAAATCTCATCCGCTGATTTCCACGTCTTATGAAGAGATTACCGACCTTCCCGCGTCGGGCCACTGGATCATCGCCACTGGCCCGCTGACCAGCCCGGCCCTTGCGGCAAGCATCCGTCAGGCCACCGGGGCTGACGCGCTTGCCTTCTTCGACGCCATCGCCCCTATCGTCTATGCCGACAGCATCGACATGGGCATCGCCTGGATGCAAAGCCGCTACGACAAGGGCGAGACCGATGACGAACAAAAGGCCTATATCAACTGCCCGATGGACAAGGGCGAGTATGAGGCGTTCATCGACGCCCTCCTCGCCGCCGAAAAGACCGAGTTCCACGAAGGCGAGACCGCAGGTTATTTTGACGGCTGCCTGCCCATCGAGGTGATGGCCGAACGCGGCCGCGAGACGCTGCGCCACGGGCCGATGAAGCCGGTCGGCCTGACCAACGCCCACAAGCCGGACCAGAAGGCTTATGCCGTCGTCCAGCTGCGCCGCGACAACAAACTTGGCACGCTTTACAACATTGTCGGTTTCCAGACCAAGATGAAGTATGGCGCGCAAACCTCTGTTCTGAAAATGATACCGGGTCTGCACGAGGCAAGCTTTGCAAGGCTCGGCGGCATCCATCGCAACACCTTCATCAACTCGCCCACGCTTCTTGACCACCAGATGCGCCTCAAATTCCACCCCCATATCCGCTTTGCCGGCCAGATCACTGGCGTCGAGGGCTATGTCGAATCCGCCGCGATGGGCCTTCTTGCAGGCCGGATGGCCGCAGCCGAGATCAAGGGCCACGAGCTCCCGCCACCGCCCCCCGAAACCGCGATGGGCGCGCTTGTCACCCACATCACCGGTGGGGCCGAGGCAAAGACTTTTCAGCCGATGAACGTCAACTTCGGCCTCTTCCCCCCGATCGAGGCCAAAGGCGGCCGCCGGGGCCGCACCGTCCGCTACAAGGCCTATACCGACCGTGCCAAGCAGGCCTTTGCCGAATGGCTTTCGTAACCCGCTTCGCCCCAAGCCCGACCGGCCCACTCCATTTGGGCCACGCCTACTCTGCGATTCTCGGCTTTGATATGGCCATGGAGGAAGGCGGCGACTGGCTGCTTCGGATTGAGGACATTGATCGGAGCCGTGCCCGCAAGGAGTGGGAGCAGTCCATCTTTGACGATCTGGAGTGGCTTGGCCTCTGGTGGTCCGAACCCGTGATGCGACAGTCGGAACGCGGTAAAGAGTATCAGGCCGCACTGGAACGACTTCGCGGCCACGAACTGCTCTTCGGTTGCCGATGTCCGCGCGCGCATATCACTTCAACCCTTTCGGCGCCCCAAGAAGGCGACCCACTCGTCGAAGGTCCGGATGGACCGGTCTATCCAGGCCACTGCAAACCGCTTCGTCGCGACTGGAGCGACCATCTCTGGTCACCGGACTATCTCAACGCCCCAATCCTTCGCCTCGACATGGCCGAGGCGACAAAGCTCGGCGAATGGCGCGCCATGGAAGGCTACGTCTTCGAATTCCGCGAGACTGGTCAGGGGCCGAACGGCGAGCATGGATTGATCGCGTTCACCGCCGATTACCTGATCCGCCATATCGGTGATGTCGTCTTGGCCCGCCGAGGCATGGGCACCTCCTACCACCTGTCGGTCGTAATAGATGACGCGGCGCAGGGTGTGACAGAAGTGGTGCGCGGGCAGGATCTGTTCGAGGCCACGAAGATCCACGTCGTCCTTCAGCACCTTCTTGGCCTGCCAACCCCCGTCTACCACCACCACCGCCTGATCCGCGATGATCAGGGCAAACGGCTGGCCAAGCGTGACGATGCGCGTGCGATCCAGAAATACCGCTCGGAAGGTGCCACCCCCGCCGACATCCGCCGCATGGTCGGGCTATAGCGGCTGGGTCAGGACCACTTCCTCGCCGCCGCGAACCGCCGTGTAAAAACACGACCGCCGCCCGGTATGGCAGGCGGGCCCTTCCTGTTCCACCAGCGCCAGCAGGCAGTCCCGGTCGCAGTCCGTAGGTCACCTTGCCCGTCGCCAGCGTCGCCACGACCGAGGCCGCATTCATCCACGCCATCATGAGCACCTCGCCCGAGGCCTGGTCCTGCGCGACGCAAGGGATCAAGCCCTCGGCGTCATACTTCAGCGTTGCAGGGTCAAAGGGCATGTCTCTCTCCTTGGCTTGCGGGCCGTGCAGGCCTACATATGCGGCAGGCCGGGAAAAATCCATCGGCGACAGTGGCACCAGGACATGAGCGACACCGACCTCATCAAGCTTTATTCTGCCCGCATCCTGGCACTTGCTGCGGACATTCCGCATCAGGGGCGCCTGTCAGGGCCCGGGGGCACGGCGCGGCGCCGCTCGCCTCTTTGCGGATCAACCGTCACGGCGGATGTCGTGGTGAAGGACGGGCTCATCGTCGATTTTGCGCAGGACGTGAAGGCCTGCGCGCTGGGGCAAGCCTCGGCGGCGGTCCTTGGCCAGGTTGCGATCGGCCGCAGCCTTTCGGAACTGGTCACCGCGCGCGACGCGTTGATCGCCATGCTGAAGGACAGCGGCCCCCTTCCACCGCCGCCCTTCGATGCCTACGAGGTCATGGTGCCGGCCCGCGACTACAAGAACCGGCATGCCTCGATCCTGCTGCCGCTCGAGGCGGTGTGCGACGCCATGCAGGCCGCCTTGGCCGCAGCCTAGCCGCATCTGCCGATACCGCATCTTCGACGAAAAAAACCGCCGCACGTCCAAAGGGACGGCGGCGGCAGTAGCGCTTCTGGAAACGGCGGACGGCGGGCCATCGATGATGGCAGGACAACCGTCACCCTTGGGGGACAGAGCGCGGGGCAGAACTCTTAGGACAGGCCGGGCAGCGAAAGCACTGCAAAAAGCAGAATGAAAAGTGCGGCCAGACCAATGACGTCCTCCACCGCGCCACGCGGTGAATGGGCAAGAAGCGTTCTGACTGCGGCTTTCATCGCGACCTCCATTTTTGTTGCCATATTGTTCTCATCTTTCCGCCGCCCTGTAAAGAACTTTTTAAGAACATCCGCGAACATATCATGTTCTCGGCTTGCATCAGTGGACGGGCAGTCGGTCATCCGACCTTGATCAACTGCAGCGCGCGGTCCTGATCCATCATCCACAAAAGTGCCCGCGCCGCTTGCCCCCTTGGCCCGACAAGTCCGGGATCGTCGTTGAGGAGTTTGCGTGCATCCGATTGTGCAACCGCCATCAGCGACGCCTGCCGTTCCAGGTCGGCCACCCGGAACCGCGGCAGGCCCGATTGTGCTGTGCCGATCAGGTCGCCGGCCCCGCGCATCGCCAGATCTTCCTCGGCGATGCGAAAACCGTCCTCGGTATCGCGGATCGTGGCCAAACGCCGCGCGCCGGTTTCGGTCAAGGGCGGCTGATAGATCAGAAGGCAGGTCGAGGCTGCATCCCCCCGCCCGACCCGGCCGCGCAACTGGTGCAGTTGGGAAAGACCGAAGGTCTCGGCCTGCTCGATCACCATGATCGTGGCATTGGGCACGTTCACGCCCACCTCGATCACCGTGGTTGCCACCAGAACCGAGGTGTCGCCGGCTACGAAGCGCGCCATGGCTGCATCCTTTTCGGCGGGGGGCATCTGGCCATGAACCAGCCCCACCCGGTCGCCCAATGCCGCGCGAAGGCTGGCAAACCGCTCTTCGGCGCTGGCATAGTCAACGATTTCGGATTCCTCGACCAAGGGGCAAACCCAATAGGCCTGTCGCCCTTCGGCCACCGCCTTGCGCAGATGCTCCACCACCTCATCCAGCCGCTCGGTCGAGACCATGGCAGTCCGGATCGGTTTGCGCCCGGCCGGTTTTTCGTCCAGCACCGAAACATCCATGTCACCATGGGTTGCCAGCGCCAGCGATCGCGGGATCGGCGTCGCCGTCATCACCAGCACATCGACTGCGGCCCCCTTGGCCCCCAACTCCATCCGCTGCGCGACGCCAAAGCGGTGCTGTTCGTCCACGACCGCAAGGCGAAGATCTTGAAAGTCCACATCTTTCTGAAAAACCGCATGGGTTCCGACCAGAATCGGGATCCGCCCCATTGCCAGATCTTCAAGCTTCATCGCCCGATCCGACCCCCGGTCACGACCGGTCAGAAGTTCCAGCCGCACGCCTGCAGCACGGGCCAGCGGGGCAAGCCCCTCGAAGTGCTGGCGCGCCAGAATCTCGGTCGGGGCCATCATCACGCCCTGCCCCCCGGCCTCGACCGCCGTAAGCAGCGCCTGAAACGCCACGAGAGTCTTGCCCGACCCGACATCCCCCTGCAAAAGCCGGTTCATTCGAAGCGGCGCGGCCATGTCGGCGGCAATCTCGGCCCCTGCCCTGACTTGCGCGGCGGTTGCGCGGTAGGGCAGGCTTTCCAGAACCCGCGCGCGCAAGGTGCCGTTGCCCTGGGTCACCACCCCTTTGGCACGCCGAAGAGTCGTCCGGGCGATCGACAGCATCACCTGATGCGCGAAAAGCTCGTCATAGGCCAGCCGCGCCCGCGCCGGGTGGGTGGGTGCAAGCGCGACTGCACCCTCTGGCGCATGCGCTGCTTGCAGCGCCTGTGACCAGATCGGCCATCCCTCGCGTGCCATCACTCCCGGGTCGATCCATTCGGCCAGCGCGGGAAGTCGCGTCAAAGCCCCCGCCACCGCCTTTGCCACCAGCCTTTGCGCGACCGGCAATACATGGTCGGGATGCACCATTTGCGCCAGACCGTCAAAAAACTCGACCTTGCCGGACACCAGACGGCGCTGGCCGGTGGGCAGCAGCTTCTGCAGATAGTCGGCACGGGCGTGGAAGAACACCAATTGAAACTCAAGCTTCTGGTCGCGCACATGCACCCGGTAGGGCCGCCCCTTCTGGCGCGGGGGAACATGCTGGCCGACTTCGACCTCGACCGTCAGCGTCGCGGGAGGGGTCACGTCACGGACCGAGCTCCGCAACGCACGGTCAACCCCGGAATGGGGCAAAAGGTACAGAAGATCCTTCGGCCGGGTGACGCCAAGCCCCTGAAAGGCCAGCGCGGCCTTGGGGCCGATTCCGGGAAGCGTCTCGATCTCGGCAAAGAGCGGGAAAAGCGCTTCTGGCCGCGAAAACTCCGGCCGGGTCATGCGCCGATCAGCCGCAGCCAGGCCTCCTCGTCGATGACCTCGACCCCCAGACGTTCGGCATCCTTCGCCTTGGACCCTGCCCCCGGACCGGCCACGAGAAGGTCGGTCCGGGCACTGACGCTGCCCGCGACCTTGGCCCCCAGCGCTTCGGCCCGAGACTTGGCCTCGGCCCGGGTCATCTTCTCCAAGCTGCCGGTAAAGACCACGGTCTTGCCAGCGACGGGGCTGTCGACAACACCGCGCGCGGCCGCGGGTTCGACCACCAGGCCTTTGTAGTCGCTGCCGTTTCCGGTGACGAGATTGTCAATCGCTGCACGCTCGGCAGGGTTCTGGAACGCGTCTGCCAGGCTTTGAGCCATCACCGCGCCCACCCCGTCGATTGCCGTAAGTTCGGCCCATTCCGGGCTACCGGGTTCAGCCTTGGCGACACCGGCCTCGAACGCCGCCCAGGTAGAGTAATGCCGGGCAAGGAGCCCCGCCGCAACTTCACCCACATGCCGGATACCAAGGGCAAAGATCAGCCGATCCAGCGGAATGGTCCGCTTCGCCTCGATCGCCGCGAAAAGCTTGGTCGCGGAAACCTCGCCAAAGCCGTCACGATTGCGCAGCTTTTGCAAGGGGTTGGCGGCGTCTCTTGCGTAAAGGGTGAAGATGTCGGCCGGGGTCTTTACCGGCAGGATCGGATCGTTGAAGAACAATTCGACCTGTTTGGCACCCAGCCCCTCGATATCGAAGGCCGCGCGGCTGACGAAATGCTTCAAGCGTTCCACCGCCTGTGCGGGGCAGATGAGGCCCCCAGTGCAGCGGCGAACGGAATCGCCTTCTTCCCGATGCGCCTCGCTGCCACACTCCGGGCAAAGCTGCGGAAAGTCATAGGGTTGCGCGTCACTCTTGCGGCGTGAAAGGTCCAGGTCGGCAATCTTGGGAATGACATCCCCCGCCCGGTAGACCTGCACCCAGTCGCCGACGCGGATATCCTTGCCGCCCCGGATCACCTCGCCCTTGCTGTCGCGCCCGGCGATGTAGTCTTCATTGTGCAGCGTTGCATTGCTGACAACCACGCCCCCGACCGTCACCGGCTGCAGCCGTGCCACCGGCGACAGCGCGCCGGTGCGGCCAACCTGGATGTCGATCCCCAGAAGCTCGGTCCAGGCGAGTTCCGCCGGAAACTTGTGCGCCAGGGCCCAACGGGGGGTGGACGAGCGGAACCCCAGCCGCGCCTGCAAGCTCAGGTCGTTCACCTTGTAGACCACCCCGTCGATATCGTAGCCCAGGGTTGCGCGCCGGTCTTCTATCAGGCGGTACTGGGCCAGCATCTCCAGTGGTCCGTCACACAGCGCCGTCAGCGGATTGGTCTGAAATCCCAAAGCGTTGAGCCGCGTTATTGCGTCAATCTGGGTCTGCGCGAGCGGTGCCGAAACCTCGCCCCAGGCATAGGCGAAAAACCGCAGCGGGCGGCTTGCGGTGACCCGCGCATCCAGTTGTCGCAGCGACCCGGCGGCAGCATTTCGCGGGTTGGCAAAGGGTTTATCGCCTGCTGCTGCCTGCCGGTCGTTCAGCGCGGCAAAGTCGGCGTGGGACATGTAGACCTCGCCGCGTACTTCAAGGATCGCAGGCAGATCGCGGGGTGCGCCGGTCAACTGCTGCGGTATGTCGGCGATGGTGCGCGCGTTTTCGGTGACATTTTCACCCACCTCACCATCGCCACGGGTGGCGGCCTGCACGAGCACCCCCCCTTCATAGCGCAAGGACAGCGACAGACCGTCAATCTTCGGCTCGGCGGTATAGGTCAGAACTTCCGAGAGGCCGAGAAATTTCTGCACCCTCTCGTCAAATTCGGCCACCTCTTCGGCGGCAAAGGCGTTCTCAAGGCTCAGCATCCGGACCTGGTGCGCGACCTTGCCGAACCCGTCGGCAACTGCGGCCCCCACCTGATCGCTGGACGAATCCGGCCGCTTGAGCCCCGGGAACCGCGCTTCTATCGCGGCATTGCGCCGCTTGAGTGCGTCAAAGGCCGCATCGCTGATCTCGGGGGCGTCCAGGGTATGATAGGCCCGGTTCGCCGCCGCGATTTCAAGGCCAAGCCGTGCAAGCTCAGTCCTTGCTTCGACCTCCGTCAGCATCTCGACCGGCTTTTCGCTCATCCCAGCCCCTCGCCCTTGCAGCCCGAAGGTTAGGCGCGGGGATCGGCAAGGTAAAGATCAGGCGCTTGCCGCCAGCTTCGGGACCACCTCATTGCTTACGGGATCGCGCAGCACATAGCCCCGGCCCCAAACCGTTTCGATGTAATTGAAGCCCCCCGTCGCCTCGGCCAGCTTCTTGCGCAGCTTGCAGATGAAGACGTCGATGATCTTCAGTTCCGGCTCGTCCATTCCGCCGTAAAGATGGTTAAGGAACATCTCCTTGGTCAGGGTCGTACCCTTGCGCAGGGACAAAAGCTCCAGCATCTGGTATTCCTTGCCGGTCAGATGCACGGTCTTGCCTTCAACCTCGACCGTCTTGGCATCAAGGTTGACCGCGACCGGCCCGGTCCGGATCACCGACTGGCTGTGGCCCTTGGACCGGCGGATGATCGCGTGAATGCGCGCCACCAGTTCCTCGCGGTGAAACGGCTTGGTCAGATAGTCATCCGCCCCGAAACCGAAGCCTTTCAGCTTGCTTTCGGTGTCGTCGGACCCCGACAGGATAAGGATCGGCGTTTCCACCCGCGCTTGCCGGATCTGGCGCAGCACGTCATGCCCGCTCATGTCCGGCAGGTTCAGGTCCAGCAGGATAAGATCATAATCGTACAGCTTCGCCAGATCGACGCCGTCTTCGCCCATGTCGGTGCAATAGACGTTCAGATTGGCGTGGGTCAGCATCAGTTCGATGCTGCGCGATGTGGTGGGGTCGTCTTCAACAAGCAGGATACGCATTACCTGGAACTCTCCGCTCTGGTGCCGTCATCGTTAACAACCTTGAGCGGCAATGGTTAACCGAGAGTTACTTTGCTTAAGCGGGAGTAATAAACAATCTAAAGTTGTCGCAATTTCTGGATGGCCGTCACTTTGAGGCCATTGTCACCATGCCGTTCCACGGCAGTGCGCCAGATCAGGAACTCTTCCTCCGACAGTCCATAGCGCTCCAGCGCCTCAGGCTGGGGAATCAGGCCGTAGACCACCGCCTTGACCACGACAGCCTTGCGGCTTGCAACCCAGCGCCTTGTGTCTGCCGGCGGCAGATCGGCCCGGGACAGGATGCTGCCATCGGGCAGCGTCACCTGCCGCGGGCCGTCCACACGTTTCAGGAACATCGGTCTTTCCTTGATCATTTCCGGCCAGATTGCCGCAGCAGGCTTAATCAAAGCTGAAACGGGGGATTGAGAGTGCAGAGCATTTTCATATATTGCCACACACTCCTGACCCCGGAACCCGATCCATGCCGCGCGACCTGGCCCTGAATTCCCTCGGACTGCCGAAACCCCCGTCACAGACGCGGGTTGTCGTGGCCATGTCGGGCGGCGTCGACAGCAGCGTTGTCGCGGCAACGCTGGCCGAGGAAGGCTATGATGTGGTCGGCGTCACGCTGCAGCTTTACGACCATGGTGCCGCCCTGGCGAAGAAGGGGGCCTGCTGCGCGGGCCGAGACATTCAGGACGCGCGCCGAGTGGCCGAAACCATGGGCTTTCCACATTACGTCCTTGACTACGAAAACACCTTCCGTGAGGCGGTGATCGAGGAGTTCGCCGACGCCTACCTTGCCGGCGCCACCCCGGTGCCCTGCATCCGCTGCAACGAACGGGTGAAGTTCAAGGATCTTCTTGCCACGGCCAAGGATCTGGACGCCGATTGCATGGCCACCGGTCACTACATCCAGCGCAAGCTTGGCCAGCACGGGCCAGAGCTGCATCAGGCCGCCGATGCTGCGCGCGACCAAAGCTATTTCCTGTTCTCGACCACGCCCGAGCAGCTTGACTACCTGCGCTTTCCGCTGGGTCATCTGGCCTCCAAGGCCGAAACCCGGGCGCTGGCGGTGAAATACGGGCTGCCCGTGGCCGACAAGCCCGACAGTCAGGACATCTGCTTTGTCCCGAACGGTGACTATGCCGCGGTGATCGAGAAGCTGCGTCCCGGGTCCGCCGACGCCGGCGAGATCGTCGATCTGTCCGGCCGCATCCTCGGGCTGCACCGCGGGGTGATCCACTACACCATCGGCCAGCGCAAGGGTCTCGGGATCGGCGGCCTGGAAGAGCCGCTTTACGTCGTCCGGCTGGACCCGGCCACCAGGGCCGTGATCGTCGGGCCGAAAGAGGCGCTGTCCACCCGGATCATCCCCTTGCGGGAAATCAACTGGCTGGGCGACGCCCCCTTTGACAGCCGGACCGAATGGCATGTCGAGGTCAAGGTCCGCTCCACCCGCCCCCCACGCGCGGCGATCCTGCGCCCTCTGGGGCCGACAACGGCCGAGGTTGAACTTCTGGCCCCCGAAGACGGCGTCAGCGCCGGGCAGGCCTGCGTCTTTTACGCCCCCGAGGGCAGCCGTGTTTTTGGCGGCGGCTGGATCTGGAAAGGACACCCGTGATGAAGCCGCTTTTCCTTGTGCTGGCACTTTGTCTGCCGCTGCCCGCCCTTGCTGATACGCGCGAAGAACGGGTGGCGGTAGCCGCCGAATACGTCGACCTGGCCCTGCACCTTCACCGAACCGATGACCGCCCTCATGCGCGACCAGTCGGAACTCATGGCCGACATGATGACGCTGGGTGAGATCACCGCGCTGCGCGATTTCTACGCGACACCCGAGGGCAGGTCGGCGATGGCCAAGCTGCCGCAACTTACGGCGGCGCAGCAGCCCGGCGTGGCCAAGCTGATCGAAGAGAAGATGGGCCCCTTGATGCCGCAGGTTCTGGCGATCATCAACGGCGAGATGCCGCCCGAAGCGACGCCAGCACCGACCGCGCAGCCCTGAGGCCTGGCGCCTCGCCCCCGCGGCCCAGCCGGTCCATCGTCAGCGCCATCGCGGCGCGCTGTGCGGCAGGGTCGGCCAGTGCCGCCTCCAGCGCCGGCGCGATCCGGTCGGCACGGCAGTCCGGCCCGATGAATTCGGGCACGACGCGGGTCTCGGACACAAGGTTTACCAGCGTCACGGTATCGACCAGCGCCGCGCGCCGCATCAGCCACAGCGTCAAGGGATGCATGTCGTAGGCGATGACCATCGGGCACGCATTTGCCGCCAGTTCCAACGAGACCGTGCCCGAAGCCGCCAGCGCCACGTTTGCCGCCGCGAAGGCACCCCGCTTCAGCCCTGCATCCTCGATGATCTCGGGCTGGACGGGCCAGCCCGCTGTCACCTCACGGACAAGGTCTGCCACGCCGCGCACGGTGGGCACGGCTATCCGAAGGCCCGGATGCACCGCCTGCATCTGCCCGACAATCTGACCAAAGATCGGGGCAAGCCGGGCAACCTCGCCCCGGCGCGACCCCGGCAGGACCAGAAGCAGCGGCCCCGTTCCCTGAAAGGCAGCCAGCTCGGCAGGCGAGGCGAGAGGTTCTGCCACCACCGGATGCCCGACGAAATCGCAGGTCATTCCGGCGGCGGTCATGTAGGGCGGCTCGAACGGCAGAAGGGCAAGCACATGGTCGATGACCCGCGCCATGCTTGCCGCCCGCCCGGGTCTCCAGGCCCAGACCGAGGGGGCCACATAATGGATGGTGCGGAAATCGGGGCGCGCCGCTTTCACGATCTTCGCCACGCGCAGGCAGAAATCCGGGCTGTCGATGGTGACCAGCGCCCCTGCCCCGCTGGCCAGGGCGGCCTCGGCCGCCTGCCGGATGCGGCGCTTGAGGGGCAGGTATTTCGGCACGACCTCGGCGATTCCCATCACCGACAACTCTTCCATGGGAAACAGGCTTTCCATCCCCTCGGCCTGCATCAGCGGGCCGCCGATCCCGGCAAACGTCACCGACTCCAGCGTCTTGAGCCCTGCCATCAAGGCCGCCCCAAGCCGGTCACCCGATGGTTCGCCCGCGATCAGGAACAGCTTCAAGGGACCGCTCATCGCAGGACTTCGTCCGCTCTTCGCTGCGGCGCGCCCGGCAAAGAGCGTAGCACAGCAAGCGATGAGCGGCCCCGGCTCATTCCCGCGCCCAAAGGAACAGCCCCAACTCCCCGGCCAGCCGCTGCATCCCGGCCAGATCAAGGCAGATCACCCCGCCCGCCTGAAACGCCAGCCCCCCAAGCCCCGCTGCCGCCACCGCGCGCACACTGTCAGGGCCAAGCGTCGGCAGGTCGATCCGCCGGTCCTGCCCGGGTTTCTGCGCCTTGAACGCCACCCCCCGTCCACGCGCAGGATCGGGCCGCAGGCCGGGTTTCAGCCCGGCAACCGCCTCCAGCATGGCATCGGTGCCCGGCAGCGCCTCGACCCCAAGGCACAGGCCCTGCACCACGACCGCCCCCTGCCCCACGTCCACCGCCCCCAAAGCCTGCACGATTTCGGCAGCGCGCAGAGCGTCGGCCCTGTCCTGTTCGGTGATCGTCCCGACCAGGACGCCCGGCCCCGGCAAAAGCGCCGGGGCGACCGCCTCCACCCCCGCCACGGTAAAGCCGAACTCCTCGAACAGCGCGATCACCACCCGCAGGGTCGCATCATCCCCTGCCGCCATCGCCTGCATCAGGCGCGGCAACAGCGACGCGGTGTCAGCGTCCAGAAGGGCCGGGTCCAGCCTGGGCCGCGTCACCGCGCCGGCAAAGACCACCTCTTGCACGCCCTCGCGCTCCAGCGCGCGCAGAAATGGCACGAGCCGCTCGACCCGGAAGCTGAGATCGACCACAATCCCGTCGGGGGCATGTCCCTCCATCGCGGTGACAAGTGGCTTGTGCGGCATTGCACTGGCGAGTGCGGCAGGCAGCGCGCCCCGCCCCGCGATCAGCGCGGTTTTCACCGCCCGCCCTTTGGCGTCAGGAAACTGCGGTCGGATTTTGACAGGATGAACTCGGCAATCTCGCGCACAAGAGGGGTGTCGCTTTCCTCGGCCAGCTTGCGGGCGCGGTCCAGAAAGCTGCCGTCTTCCTGCGCCAGCGTCTGATAGGCGGCGCGCAGCGCGGTGATCCCGGCCCGATCCACCCCCCGGCGCTTGAGCCCCACAAGGTTCAACCCGTCCAGCTCTCCCCTTGGTCCTTGCACAAGGCCATAGGGAATCACGTCGTTCGTGACCATCGTGACCGCGCCGATGATCGCACCCTGCCCGACCCGCACCCATTGGTGGATGCCGGACAGACCGCCGACGATCACATCGTCGCCCAGCACCACATGGCCCGCGATGGCGACATGGTTGACCAGGATCACCCGGTCACCGATCTGCGCATCGTGACCGACATGCGCGCCGGTCATGATCAGCACGTCGTCGCCGACCCGCGTGACCCCGCCGCCGCCTTCGGTGCCGGTGTTCAGGGTCGCGGCTTCGCGGATTCGACAACGGCGACCGATGATCAGCCGCGTGCGTTCGCCGTGATACTTCAGATCCTGCGGCACCTCGCCCACGGTCGCAAAGGGAAAGACGACCGAATCCTCGCCGATTTCGGTCCAGCCGGTGATGACGGCATGCGACTTGACGATGACCCGTGGCCCCAGCGTGACATCGGGACCGATGCTGCAGAATGGCCCGATATCCGCGCCCTCGCCGATCACGGCCCCGGGTTCGACCACTGCAAGGGCATGCACTTTGGCTGTCGGATGAATGCTCATGCCTAGGGCCTCATGGCTTGGGAACGTCGAACATCGCCATGAAGGTCGCTTCGCAAGCAAGCTCACCCTCAACCATCGCGCGGCCTTCGAACTTCCAGACGCGCCCACCGCCCCGCAAGGCGCGGCCGTGCAACTCAAGCACGTCGCCCGGCACGACCTTGCGGCGGAACTTGACCCCGTCGACGCCCATGAAGAAGACCTTTGCGTTCTTGTCCACCAGATCCATCGACAGGCCCACAAGAATTCCGCTCGTCTGCGCCATCGCCTCGATGATCATGACACCGGGAAAGATCGGCATGCCAGGAAAGTGCCCCTGGAACTGCGGCTCGTTCAGGGTGATGCATTTGATCCCGACGCAGGAGTCGTTCAGCACGATATCCCTGACCTTGTCGATCAGCAAAAACGGATAGCGGTGCGGGATGATCCGTTGGATCAGGTCCAGATCGGCGGTCGTGGGGATGGCTGCATCCATGGTTGTTCCCTTCCGGTATCCGGCGCCAGTGGTCCGGCCTTGGGCCGTTGCTAGCAAGTCAGACCCGGCGTGACAAGTTTCGGCAAGTGCCTTAGGGCGTTACGGGCGCCGTGGCGGGCTTTTGCACCTCGGTCGACCCGACATCCGGCCCGACATCTGGCTCGGGCGAAGGGGCTGGATCAGGTTCGGGCGGCGCAACGATCTCGCCCGGGGCAAGGGCGGCATCAATCCGGACGATCGCCTCATCCGTCACGTCGATGGCGGGGGCGGACAGGATGACCGAGGCCCCGTCGATGATCGCGACTGCCCCCTTGTCCTGCATCAACTTGCCAAGAACCGGGACCACCGCGCGCCGGAACGTCATGCGGTCGGCTTCTCTTGCCCGGCCAAGCTCACGCGCCTTTTCATCCTGAGCGGCGCGGATGCTTTCAACCTTGGCGTCGAAGGCATTGGCCAGGGCCGTGAAGGCATCGCTTTCCAAAGCCGCGCGCCGGTTGGTCAGGTCCTGCTCTTCCGCGACAAGTGCGGTCTCGATCTTTGCATTTTCGGCCTCAAGCGCAGTCTTTGCCAACCGTTCCCTGTCGAAAGACGCCCGCCCGAAGGCGGATTCAACGAACAGTCGATCCTGGTCAACGGTCAGGATCTGCGGCCGGACGTCTTGCGCTGCAACCGGCGCGATGGTCAGCCCTGCCAGGACTGCCGCCGCAATGCCCGCCCGAAGCAAGGTGCGCCCCAGATTGCGCAACCCCGCCATGATCAGAACTGCGTCGAGATCGTCAGGTCGAAGTTCTGTTCCTTGTCATAGTCTTCCTTGATCAGCACACGGCTGAAGTTGAACCGCAAGGGGCCGATTGGCGTGGTCCAGAAGACCGAAAGTCCGACTGCGGCGCGCGGATTGAAGCTGTCGTCGACGACACCGCTGGGGTTGTCGACCGACGGCGCGCCGTTCACGTTGTCTAGGCTCCAGATCGAGCCCACATCCAGGAACGCGCCTGCGGTGATGCCGTATTCTTCCGGCAGGCCCAGCGGAAAGTCGGCCTCGAACCGGGCAACGGCAAAGAGGTTGCCGCCAAGGGCGTCCTGATTGACCGACCCAAGATCGCGCGGACCAAAGCCGTTCGGCTCGAACCCGCGCAGCTTTCTGCTGGACGAGAAATACCGCTCGGTTACCCGGCTGGATGTGCCGCCCAGAGAACTGATCGCCCCGCCCTCGAAGATTGCGCGGACGGTGACTTCCTCGTTCAGGATCTTGGTCTCGGCAAGGGCGAGCGCCGTTGTCTCGACGTATTCGGTGTCGCCGCCAAAGCCGGCCAGGTCCTGGCCAAAGCGCAAGAGCACCCCGCCATTGGGATTGAGGCCGGTTATCCGGGTGTCGATCTCATAGCTGTAGCCGAGTGCCACGGTGGACAGCGCCGGGGTGTCGTCTTCCAGCTGCAGGATGGGCGAGCTGTCAGTGCCAACGTTGTAAAGCTTGTCATCCGAGATGCGCAGCCGAAGATCCAGGCGAGACTGCTCTCCGATGGGAAAGCCGATGCCGGTGGTCACGCCGATGTTGCGCGTGTTGTAGAAGGCATTGTCCTGTTCGGATGTCCGGTAATAAGCCCCGACCGAAAAGCTCAGGTCACGGCCAAGCAGCGCGGGTTCGGTGAAGCTGAAGCTGGAATTCTGGTTGTCGCTGCCGGTGTCGATGCGAAGCGACAGGTTTTGGCCGCGGCCAAGGAAGTTCGTTTCGGAAAATCCGATGTTGAAGGATGCGCCCTCATTGACCGAGTAGCCGACCCCGAAGGTCAATGAGCCCGTTGGCTGTTCTTCGACGTCAACCCTGACCACAACCTGATCGGCGGCCGTGCCCGGTTCCGCATTGACCTGCGCGTCCGAAAAGAACCCGAGCGCCCGGATCCGTTCCGCCGACTGGCGGATTTCGCGCGGGTTGAAGGGGTCACCTTCGGCCGTGCGGAACTGGCGCCGGATGACCTGGTCCAGGGTCGTCGCATTGCCTTCGATGTCGATCCGTTCGACAAAGATCCGTTCGCCCCTGACGATGGCAAACTCGACATCCACTTGCTGGCCGCGGTCGTTGCGGGTGATCCGAGGTTCGACACGGATGAAGTTCAGGCCCTTCCGAAGCGCCAGCGTTTCCATCCGGGTAATCGTGTTGTCGATCACAAGGGGTGTGTAGGTCTGACCGCTCCGGATCCGTTGCACATCGACAAAATCGGCGGCGTCCACGCCCTCGACCTCGGACACCGTGCTGACCCGGCCTACGGAATAGGGCAGGCCCTCACGGATCGTGAAGGTCACAAAGGACGCATCCCGCTCGCGGCTCAGTTCGGCACTGGCATCAAGGATTTCGAAATCGATGAAGCCTCGCGACAGATAGAAATCGGTCAGCACCTGCTTGTCGAGGTCAAGCCGCTCGGCAATGAAGCTGTCCCGCTGGATCAGATTGCGCAGGAACCCGGCCTGCTTTGTCTCAAGCACCTGGCGCAGGCGGCGGTCGCTGAACGCCCGGTTGCCGACGAAGTTCAGTCGCTCGACCTCGACGACGCGGCCTTCGGTCACCTCGAACACCAGGTCCACCCGGTTTTCCGAGCGGCGGATGATCTTCGGCGTCACGGTCGCGGCCAGCCGCCCGGACACGCGGTACGCCTCGGCGATGGCAGCGGCATCCGCCTCGGCAAGACCCGGTGAATAAACCCGGCGAGCCTGTGACGCGATCAGTCCCGCAAGCTGTTCGTCCTTGAGGCGCTTGTTGCCCTCAAAGCTGATGACGCTGACGATCGGAAACTCGACCACACGGATGACAAGCGTGTTGCCCTGAGGCACAAGTTCGACTTCCTCGAAAAGCCCGGAGTTCGCAATGCGCTGGTAAGCGTCGTTGAGGGCAGCACCGGAAACAGCCTCGCCACGCCTGATTCCGGCATAGCTGAGGATCGTCGCGGCATCGACGCGGTTGTTGCCTTCGATGGTGACGTTCGAAAAAGAAAAGGACTGTGCATAGGCCGGAGTCAGGAACGGTTGTGAAGCCGTTGCAGCGCCGAGGAAAACCACAGTTGCGACAAGCCGGGCCCGTGCCCTGCTTGTTGACAGGCGGCCCGTTTTCCCGCGGAAGGTCCCTTGCATCTTCAGTCCTCGTCCTTCTTTGCCGCTCAAGTGTGACTACCGGGAATGCCAAGCTTTGTCAAAAGCCTGCGGTCCCTGTGGATAACTTTCCCATATCTTGTGTCTGCCTCGTCGTGCCAGCGCGTGGGCCCTGTCCGGACCAGAACACGCTACGGAGGTCAGACGCATGTCAGATCGCGGCTTAACGCAAAGATCATCAGGCCCAGGACCAGCGTCAACCCGACCGACATCAGCACCCGCAGCGCCCGGTCCGAGGGCGGACGACGCGCCACCGCTTCATAGGCGTGAAAGACCAGATGCCCCCCGTCCAGCACCGGGACGGGAAAGAGGTTCAGGATGCCCACACCAAGCGACAGGACGGCCATCATGCCGACAAAGCTTTCCAGCCCGTTGCGCGCCGCGTCGCCCATGGTTTCGGCCATCCCGATCGCACCCGACAGGTTGCAGCTTGAAATCGCACCCGAGACCATGTGCCACAGGCCAGAGAAAGTTCACGTCGTCATGGCCCACATCTGGCCAAGGGCAAGGTCCACCGTTTCCAGCGGGCCGGTTGCGCGCATCGCGGGTTCAAAGACCAGCCCGGCAACGATCCCGATCTGGTAGCGTTCCACAAATGCGCCGGCCTCGTCCTCGACCGTGCGGATGCGTGGCGTCAGCGTCAGGTCAAAGGTTTCCCCCGCGCGCCAGATCGTCAGCGGCACCGGGTCGCCCTTGCTGGCCGCGATGATGTCGGGAAGCGCGGAAAAGACTGCAACGTCCTGGCCACCGGCGCGCAGGATGACATCGCCGGCCTGCAGGCCTGCATCCATCGCGGCGGACCGGATCATCACCTGCCCCACAACGGGCGCAAAGGGATGCGGGCCGGTGACCGTAAGTTCGGCGCCGTCCCGCAGGATACGGTAGTCGATCTCGGCCTGTGCGGGCAGGCCGGACACCACCGCTCCAAAGCTTTCCCGATCAGGCGTGGCAAGGCCGCCAATCGCCAGGATCACGTCGCCCTCGCGCAGCCATGTCCCTTCATGCGGGGTCGGGCGCAGGCTGCCGACAGTGGGTTCTTCGCGCGGGACGCCGACGGCAAGCAGGATCCCTGCCAAAAGCACGAAGGTCAGGATGAAATTCGCCACCGGCCCCGCCAGCACCGTGGCGGACCGCGCCCACAAAGGCGCCCCCTGCATCGTGTGGCGGCGTTCCTCTGCCGTAAGGCCGGATGTATCGGCCTTCTTCACCGAGCTTGCATCGGCATCGCCCATGAACTTGACATAGCCGCCGAAGGGAATCGCCGCGATCTGCCACTGTGTCCCGCGCTTGTCACGGCGCTTCCACAGGACCGGGCCAAAGCCGATCGAGAACACCTCGGAATGGATGCCCGACCAGCGGCCCACGATGTAATGCCCGTATTCGTGAACAAAGACGATGATCGACAGCGCGAGGATGAAGAAGAACACCGTCCACGCGGTGCCACCGATGGCTGCAACGAAATCCACTTAGCGGCTCCTTGCCGTGATCTGGGCCGTGATCCGGGCCCTGCGACGTGCGATCTCGCCCGCCCTGTCCCTTGCCAGATGGTCCATTCCCAGCACATCCTCAAGGGCTTCCGGCAGATTTGATCCACCCATTTCGGGGTCAAGCGCTGTCAGCGTGTCTTCGACGATCCCCGACATGTCCATGAAGCCGATACCGCCCGACAGGAAATGATCGAGGGCCACCTCTTTCGCCGCGTTGAAAGCGGCCCCTGCAAGACCACGCCGCGCCATCACCTCGCGCGCCAGTCGCAACGCCGGATAGCGCGCCAGATCCGGCGCGCGGAAGGTCAGGGTGGCGATCTGGGCAAGATCAAGTCGCGCCACCGGCAGCTCCTGCCGCTCGGGCCAGTTCAGCGCATAGCCGATGGAATGGCGCATGTCTGGCGCGCCCATGTGCGCCATGATCGCCCCGTCGCGAAAGCCGACCATGGAATGGATCAGGCTTTCGGGGTGGATGATGACTTCTATCTGATCGGGGGTCACGCCAAAGTATTCGCGGGTCTCGATCACCTCCAGCGCCTTGTTGAACATGCTGGCCGAATCAATCGTGATGCGCTGCCCCATCGCCCAGTTCGGATGCGCGAGGGCCTCCTTGACCGTCGCGGCCGCGAGGGCCTCCAGCGGCCAGTCGCGCAAGGCGCCGCCCGACGCCGTCAGGATGATCCGCTCGACCGCGGTGATATCCTCGCCCGCAAGGGCCTGGAAGATCGCCGAATGTTCGCTGTCCACCGGCAGGATGCGCGCGCCATGCCGGTCGGCTTCGGCCATCAGAAGCGGCCCCGCCGTCACCAGCGATTCCTTGTTGGCAAGCGCCAGTGTCCGGCCATGACGCAGCGCACGGAACCCCGGCACCAACCCGGCCGCCCCCACGATGGCGCTCATTACCCAGTCGGCGGGTCGGTCGGCGGCTTCGGCAATCGCCTGCGGTCCGGCCGCCGACGCGACACCGGACCCCGACAGCAGATTACGCAGCGATGCAAGGTCGGCCGGATCGGCACAGACCGCGATCTCGGCCTGCAAGTCGCGCGCAATCTCGGCCAGTCGCGCGATGTTGCGCCCCCCGGTCAGTGCTACGACGCGGAACGCACGCGCCCCACCGGCGCGCCGCAGCAGGTCAACCGTCTGCTCGCCGATCGACCCGGTGACGCCAAAGATGGAAATGCTTCGCATCAGCCAGAAGCCACGGAAGGCAAGGGCAGATCAACAAAAAGGCCAAGCAGTATCAGCGCCACGATGGCCCCGATCAGCGCATCGAACCGGTCCAGCACCCCACCATGCCCCGGGATCAGGGTCGAGGCATCCTTGACCCCGCAGCGCCGCTTGACCCAGCTTTCCCCGATGTCCCCCATCTGCCCGGCAAAACTCCAGCCCGATCCCGCCATAGCCCGCCACCACGAAGCCGAACCCGACCAGCGCCGCCCCCAGCCACCCGGCGAGCGTGCCGCTCCAGGTCTTTTTCGGGCTGATCGTCGGCCAGAACTTCGGCCCGCCAACCACCCGCCCGACAAAATAGCCCGACACGTCCGAGGCAACCACGATCAGGACAAGCCACACGATCACCGGTGTGCCCGCCGTCATCCGCAGGTCGATCAGGCCAAAGCCCGCCACCATGATCGCCACAGCATAAAAGCTGGCAAGCCGGCGGTCGCGCCGGTCGGTCAGCGCGATTGCAAGTGCCGGGACCAGCAAGGCAGCGGCGGTGACCGGGTCGGGAAAGACCTGCGTCAGGCCGAGGCAAAGGCTGGCAAGGGCGGCCAGCCCAAGCGGGGTGTTGTCATGGCCCGGCGCAGTCATCTTGGCCAGTTCCCAGACCATAGCCCCGGTCAAAAGCACAACCAGCACCGCAAAGGACGGCCCGCCAAGCCAGATCTCGGCCCCGCCCACCGCAACCAGCACCACGGCCGAGACAACGCGCTTGCGCAGATCCTCCCACCGCCCGACCGACCGTCCTGGCGGGATCGAGTTTTCCGCAGGGCCAGCCGCCGCAGGCTCTGCCGCCTTGGCAGATGCACCGGTCGCAGGCACGGAATCGGCCTCGCTCATGGCAGTACCGCGCCAAACCGGCGTTCCCGGTTGGAAAAGCGGGTGACGATCGCCGCCAGTTCATCCGGCGTGAAATCAGGCCATAGCGTGCCGGTGAATTCATATTCCGCATAGGCCGCCTGCCAGGGCAGGAAGTTGCTGGTGCGCGTCTCGCCCGAAGTCCGGATCACGAGGTCGGGGTCGGGCAGACCCCCGGTATCCAGCGCCCCGGCAAAGGCGCCTTCCGAGATGTGTTGCGGGTCCAGCACGCCCGCGGCCACCGCCTCGGCCAACCTGCGCACCGCGCGCACGATTTCGTCGCGGCCGCCGTAGTTGACCGCCACGGTCAGGTTCAACCGGTCGTTTCCGGCGGTCCGCGCCTCGATCCCGGCCATCAGGCGCTGCAGCTTGGGGTCAAGCCGGCCGCGTTCGCCGATGAAACGCATCCGGACGCCCGACTTGGCCAAGCGGTCGGCCTCGCGCTCGATATAGCGGGCAAAGATGGCCATGAGCCCAAGGACTTCTTCGGTGGACCGCTTCCAGTTTTCGGTCGAAAAGGCATACAGCGTCAGCCACCTGATCCCAAGGTCGGGTGAGACGCGCACGATCTCGCGCACCCGTTCCGCACCCCGGCGATGGCCTACCAGACGCGGCCAGCCCCGGTTGGTGGCCCAGCGACCGTTGCCATCCATGATGATCGCCAGATGGTTGACCGGCCGGATGCCGGCCTCGCTTGGCAAGTCCTTGGACACCGGCCCCGTCCCCCCGTCAGACCTGCATGATCTCGGCCTGCTTGGCCTCAAGTGCGCGGTCTACCGCAAGGATCGCCTTGTCGGTCATGTCCTGCACTTCTTCCGACCACATCTTCTGGTCATCCTCTCCCATGCCGGCGCCCTTGGCCTTCTTGATCTGGTCCATCCCGTCGCGCCGCACGTTGCGGATCGCGACCTTGGCGTTTTCGGCATATCCCGCCGCAACCTTGGTCAGCTGCTTGCGACGCTCTTCGTTCAGTTCCGGGATCGGCAGGCGGATGAGCGGGCCGTCGGTGACCGGGTTGATGCCGATGCCGCTTTCGCGGATCGCCTTTTCCACCTTCTGGATCATTCCCTTGTCCCAGACGTTGATCACCACCATCCGGGGTTCGGGCACGTTGACCGTCCCCAACTGAGTGATCGGGGTCATCTGGCCGTAGGCCTCGACCTGGATCGCATCGACGATAGAGGCAGAGGCCCGCCCGGTCCGCAGACTGGCGAATTCGTGCTTGAGCGCGTTCATCGCCCCGTCCATCCGGCGCTGCAGGTCGTCGGTGTCGATCTCGATCTCTTCATGGGCCATCGCACATGTCCTTCACTTCAGGCTGCCTGACCGGGCAGGATCGCGGTTTTCGGCTCTATAGCAGAGCGATTGGCCGGGGGCATAGACCAAAGCGGTACCGGCGCGCAATCACGGGGTCAGCAGTGTTCGACGACTCGGGTATAAGTGCCTTGCCCTGCCAGAATTCCGCGAAAGCCCCCAGGCTCATCCAGTGAGAAAACGATGATCGGCAAGGCGTTGTCGCGGGCCAGCGCGATGGCGGTCGCGTCCATGACGCCAAGGTGTCGTTCCAGCACCTCGTCATAGGTCACGCAGTCGTAACGCTTTGCATCGGCATGCTTTTTCGGGTCCTTGTCATAGACCCCATCCACCTTGGTGCCCTTGAAGATCGCCTCGCAGGCCATCTCGGATGCGCGCAGCGTCGCCGCCGTGTCGGTGGTGAAATAGGGGTTGCCGGTGCCGGCGGCAAAGATGCAGACGCGCTTTTTTTCCAGGTGCCGCACGGCGCGGCGGCGGATGTAGGGCTCGCAAACCTGGTCCATCGGGATCGCCGAGATGACGCGGGTGAAAATACCGACTTCTTCCAGCGCGGACTGCATGGCAAGGGCGTTCATCACCGTGGCCAGCATCCCCATGTAGTCGGCGGTCGTGCGCTCCATCCCCTGGGCTGACCCTTGCAGGCCGCGAAAGATGTTGCCGCCTCCGATCACCATGCAGATCTCGACCCCAAGGTCATGGACCGACTTCACTTCGGCGGCGATCCGGGCAACGGTGGGCGGATGCAGGCCATAGCCCTGACATCGTGCCCCCTGCATATCGGTTTCTGGTTGGACTGGAACGCAAAATGTCGCAAAAGCCGGGCATGTTCAACAGGTGATAAGGCCAGGCCGTCCGGTGACCATCGCCTCCCTCTCGCGCGAGGCGCCCGTGCTGATTGCCGGGCCGACCGCCAGCGGCAAATCCGCGCTGGCGATGGAGCTTGCAGCCCGCGACGGTCGGGTCATCGTCAACGCCGATGCCCTGCAGGTCTATGCCAACTGGCGCATCCTGACCGCCCGCCCCACGCAGGAAGATGAGGCGGCCTTGCCGCACGCGCTTTACGGCCATGTCGGGCGGGACCAGCCCTGGTCCGTCGGCCACTGGCTGCGCGAGGTCGCCCCACTCCTCGGGCAGCCGGTGGTGATCGTGGGCGGAACCGGCCTGAATTTCAATGCCTTGACCCGGGGACTTGCGCCGATTCCGGCGGTTCCGGCCGCCATCCGCGCGCTTGCGGATGCCAGAATGCGGACCGATGGCCTTGCCGCCCTGCTGTCCGAGCTTGATCCACGAACCGCCGCCCGGATCGATCCGCTGAACGGCGCCCGTGTCCAGCGCGCCTGGGAGGTGCTGCAGGCCACCGGGCGGGGCCTGAGTGACTGGCAGGACGCCACCCCGTCGCCGATGGTTCCCGTGGCGCATGCCGAAGCGATTGTCATCCTGCCAGAAGTAGGCTGGCTCAATGATCGGATCAACCGCCGGTTCGATGCCATGCTGGCCGCCGGTGCGCTGGAGGAGGCCCGTGCGAATCTGCCCGGCTGGTCCGCGACGCTGCCCTCGTCCCGGGCAATCGGGGGCCCTGAGCTTGTTGAACACCTGATGGGCAGGATCGATCTGGCCTCCGCTGTGGCGGCAGCGACGCTTGCCAGCCGGCAGTATGCCAAGCGACAGCGGACATGGTTCAGATCGAACATGAAGGACTGGAAGCAGCTTTCCTTTCCCGCGTCGTAGCTTGCGGCCGAAACTTCGCGCGGTTTTCCGCGCAGGCCCGGACTTATGCACAGGAATTCGCCCTGCCTGTGGAAAAGTCGACAACGGGTCTGCGAATTTCGCTTGGGTTGCGGCCAAGGGGCTGCTTTACTCGGGGTCTCGCAATATCCGGACCCGCCACATGACCGTTCCTTCGCCCGTCCCGCAAGTGCGCCTTGTCGCCATTCCGCGCCTTGCCGCCGGGGGCCGCTGGCGGGTCGAGGCGATGCGATCCCTTTCGGAACCCTGCCTCTTGTGGTTCACAAAGGGCCAGGGTCGCATCACGATTTCAGGCATGACGCGTGGCTACACCGCCCATAATGCCATCTTCATTCCTGCCGGCGTCATGCACGGATTCGAAGCCGGCCCCCAGGTTTTCGGCTCGGCGGTCTTTTTCGGGCGTGGCACGCAGATCGCCTTGCCCAAAGCCCCGTTGCATCTTCGCATCCGGGACGTCCACTCGCAGCAGGAGGTGAACATCCTGCTTGATTCGATCCTTCGCGAGATGGAAAGCGAAACCCCCGCCCATGATCGCGCGACCGAGGCCTATGTCGGGCTTCTGGGCGTCTGGCTGGAACGACAGGCCCGCAAGGCCGAGCCCGAGACCCCGCGCCCCGATGCGACGCGGCGACTGGTCGCGCGCTATACAGCCCTGCTGGAGCGGAATTTTCGCACCGGCATGGGCGTGGGCGATTTCGCCGCCGCTTTGGGCGTGACACCGACACACCTCACCCGATGCTGCAACATCGCCTGCGGCCGCCCGGCAATAGCACTTTTGCAAGACCGCAGGATCTTCGAGGCGCGCAAGCTTTTGGCCGAAACCCGGCTTCCGGTTGGTCGGATTGCCGGGCAGCTTGGCTTCACCTCGCCCGCCTACTTCACCCGCGCGTTCCAGCATCTGACCGGAAAATCACCCACGGCCTTTCGCAGGGCGACCTGACATCGGGGGGGCCGGATCGTCGGCCTTGAAGCCAAGGAAACCGAATTCGACGACTGGATGTCGCAAACACAACATAAAGTGGCAAAAGCAATCGTTGACCTGAGGGAAAAATAGTTGCGCTATGCAGACAGGGCGTTGCGGGGTTCGTTCCTTCCTGAAAGCATCTGGCCAAGCCGGAAGCGGATGGGAAGCGGGGTCGGTGATGCCGAAGAACAAGATCCAAAAAGACCATCCAGGGAGACGAGAATGACCAACACGACCCAGGCTGCCGGGCTTCATCCGGCGGCAGTAATGCATGCAGAAGAGTACGCGGCAGGCCAGATCAGCCGCCGCGAGTTCCTGACCCGCGCAACTGCAATGGGCGTCTCTGCCGCTGCAGCATACGGGCTGATCGGCCTTCCGGCCCCGGCGCTTGCGCAAGAAGCCAAAGCCGGCGGCATCCTGCGCGTCGCCATGGAAGTCAAGGGAACCAAGGACCCGCGCCTGGCCGACTGGCCGCACATCGCCAACGTCTATCGCGGCTGGCTGGAATACCTGATCCAGTACAACGAGGACGGCACCTTCGAAGGCCGCCTTCTGGAAAGCTGGGAAGCCAACGCCGATGCGACCGAATGGACGCTGAAGATCCGCCCCGGCATCACCTG